>JBJXFJ010000288.1:0-3626 GCA_046154735.1 Chloroflexota bacterium
ATCTTGCCCGACAGTCACGAACCGACCGCACGGAGACGAGCGGGAACGCACCTTACTGTCGGGCAAGATGCCCGACACCACCGACTACCTCCGACCGACAATCCATGATTGACAGAGCACTAGCGCCCGGGCAGAAGTGCCGGCGAACGAGAGAGTGAGACCCCATCGAGCAGGTGCGACAGCGGAGGCAGCCTCAGGTGATCCGCCGGCGGGACCAGAAGTACAGGGACGTCGGTCCGACGTACTGTGCCCAGCGCGATACTGCCCAGCGTTCTACCGTGCCGGCCGCCTTGACCACTGGTGCCCATCCCGAGAGCAACCGCACCTACATCCCGCGCCACGTCCACAATAACTTGATCCGGATCGCCCCATCGGCATTCCCACCGCATTCGGAGTGCAGGCCTCGCAATGCGTGCAATCACTCCACGGAGATAACGTTCCGCACGCCCGAGGGCACGTTCATATTGAGCCGTTCCGGGATCCCATTCCCAGATTGCTCTCACCAGCACGAGATCAGCATGCAACAGCTCAGTGATAGCAATGGTGGGCTCAATGGCCCGCTCGGAGGATTCTGACTCATCCAGTGCCAGGACCACACTCGGGGGAGCAACCCGCGGCCATCGTCTGGGCAGGGAGGCCGGCACCAAGAGTACGGGCAGTCGCGTCGACTGAAGCACCTGGTCCGCCACACGGCCGTAGAGATGCCGTCCAAGACCACCCTGACCGTGGGAAGCCATGATCACCAGATCCGCTCCACAATCGTATGCAGCGTCCAGAACAACCTGTCCGGTCAGGTCATCGCTCGGCGTCACACGATATTCCATGTGGACACGGCGTGCCGCGTCACCGAGTGTCAATTCGATGTTGGGTATGAACCCGTCCGAATCCAACGGCCGCAAACCGGGCCAGTGAGCGTGCATGAAGATCAACTCATGGTCTTTGTTTCTTGCAACGGCGGCCGCCACTCTGGCCGCCTGCTGAGCGAAGGCCGATCCATCGAGAGGAATAAAGAAGCGTTTCATCTCATACTTCCTACTGGGGCGCACACTCAACGGACGATCTGAACGGACGATCTGATAGAGGACGGACTCCGACCAAGTCCATTGCTGGTGCGTCGGCGTGTACACGCCCCACGTCAATCAAAAACACTCATCACCAGCTTCAGGCCAATCAGAATGGCAAGGCCCGTCACGACACCGGCGAGCACGGGGTTCGCCGATAGAGTGTTGGCAACCTCGGGTGGCACGGATGCCAGAATCTGATCCCAGATGACGGTCAATTGCTGGATCAGCCAGGCGATCTGGAGCGCTTGAAAGATATCCACAATCCTCTCCTTTCGGGGGAGGTATCAACTGATGCGTCAGGTTCAGCCGCGGGAAAGCGTTTCCCCGCGGCTGAACCATGAGCTAGTCGAAATCGAAGAGCTCGCCCAGCCAGCCGCGCTTTTTGCGGCCACCGCGGCGGTTCCAGTCATCATCATCGTCATCGGAACGTCCGTAGCCCCTGCGATGGTCCTCGGAGTACCGCGTCTCGGGCGAATAGTTCGGCTGTGAGGGAGCTGGCGGGCGGGGAGTTGCGGCATAGGACGCCTCCCGCTCCACGATTTTGTCCATCTCACCACGATCTAGCCAGACACCCCGGCATTGGGAACAGTAGTCAATCTCTACCCCTTGCCGATCCGTCATCGTCAAAGGCACTGCACAGCGTGGACATTGCATTGTCATGGACTCCAAATGTGATGTTTGCGACCTGTGAATCATTGGGGTTCAGTCGCGTGACCCCGCGGCTATCGACTGATCGTCGCGGTGACGCACCCGGCTGGAACTCGCCGGAGCGCCATCGGCGGGTCCATTTCCAAGCGCCTCCTCGGTGGAATTTGCCAATCCAACGACCGTCCCTTCTGGGGCAATCCGTGATTCAGATACTTCATGATTGGTGCCGCGGCTACGGCGGGCGTGGATCCAGGAGGCGATGACGCCAATTGCCAGAATCGTGGCAATAACGCTCAAGGAGACGACAATGGGCACCTTGTACACATCAGCCAGCAACATCTTGGCTCCAACGAACGCGAGGATCGCGGCCAGGGCTGGCTTCAGAAACACAAGGGAATTGAGCATCTCGGCCAGCAGAAAGTAGAGAGCCCGCAGACCGAGAATGGCGAACGCGTTTGACGTGTACACAAGGAACGGATCCTGCGTGATCGCAAAGATGGCTGGGATGGAATCCACCGCGAACACCACATCTGTGGTCTCCACCACCACCAGAACGGCGAAGAGCGGTGTGGCAATCCATCGACCGCCGTCGCGGATGAAGAAGCTCTGACCGTGGTATTCCGTGGTCATGGGAACAAACCGACGCACCAGGCCAAGAACGGGATTCCGCTCCGGATGAACTTCGCCTTCCTTACTTACCGCCATCTTGTACGCGGTGAAGATCAGAAGCGCACCGAAGCCGTAAATCATCCAGTGGAAATTGTGCAGCAGCGCGGCACCCGCGGCCACGAAGATGGCCCGCAGGACAATGGCCCCCACCACACCCCAGAAGAGAATGCGATGCTGGTAAGCCGCCGGCACCGCGAAGTAGGTGAAGATGAGCGCGAAGATGAAGATGTTATCGACCGAGAGGCTTTTCTCGATCAGGTAGCCGGCAAGGTATTCACCAGCGGCTTCTGGGCCGCGCCAGGCCCAAATGAGGCCGCCAAAGGCCAGCCCCAAAGCAATCCAGACGGCGCTCCAAGCACCGGCCTCTCTCATCGTCACCGTGTGAGCGTTGCGATGAAAGACGAAGAGGTCCAGCGCCAGCATTCCAACGAGCGGAACAATGAACGCGACCCAGATCAACACATCAGACGACGGCATGCACCCTCCAGCCGATTCGAGAATCAGCCGAAGGTCTTCCTAGCCGTCCTCTGGCGGGCGTAAGGCTGTGCCAGAGATCCGGATGGCGCCACCGAGCCTGTGTCCGACAGACCGTGTTGACGACGACGCCCGTGAGGTACTCCCCCTCGGATGCCTGCATCCTAACATGTCACATATTGCATGTCAAGAATTGCATGTATTCGGACAGGGTCTTCTCGTTGTCCTAATCCGGAGTAGTCCACGACGTAGCGCGGGGCCTTGTGCCCTGTGCCGGGGACGCAGGAGCCGCCGATCGCGATCACGGGTTCGGGAGCTCCTGGCACAGGGCACAAGGCCACGTGCTATGTCGTCCCGCCGACAACTCGACTTTGAAAAGTAACCATGCCCCGCGCGGCACCATCGCGAGATGAAAATCGGCCGTTTTCAGAGCAGCACGTTCAGGACCATGGATCCCGGAGCCGCCGTCCGGAGCGCGGGCATAACGCGCACTAGGGTGTAGTTGAAAATGAAGATTAGTGACAGACGAGTAAGAGCAGCCAGTGCGGACGAGGGTGAATTGCACCCCACTCATCACTCATCACTCATCACTCATCACTCATCACTCATCACTCATCACTCATCCCTCATCACTCATCCCTCATCACTCATCACTCATCACTCATCACCTCGAGCACGAGGTTGCCGTGGCCATCCACGCGCAAGCGGTCGCCGGGCTCGACGACGGTGGTGGTGCCGGGCTCGTCGATGAGGGCGGGGCCGGCGATCTCG
>JBJXFJ010000292.1:0-4146 GCA_046154735.1 Chloroflexota bacterium
CCTGGACGAGGGCCGCGCTGAAGGCGAAGCTCGAGGTCGGGCCGAAGGCGAAGCTCGGGGCCGCGTCGAAGGCGAAGCTCGGGGCCGCGTCGAAGGGCGGGCCAGCGAAGCCCGCGAGTTTCTGCTCCTAATCGCCACCGACAAGCTCGGCCCGCCGGATCCCACCACTCGAGCCGCGCTGGAGCGCATCGTCGACGTGGTTGAGTTGGAGCGTCTTGGCCGGCGCCTGTTGCAGGTCGGAAGCTGGCACGAGCTCCTGACGATGCCATAACAAGGTGGCGAGGTGCGCCCGGGGCGCGCTTGGGTCCCCGGCGTCGTCGGAGCTCAGGTCGTGGCAGGTTAGGGGTGAGTTGAAATTGCTCGCGCATCCGCGATGGGGTCACTCATGGCGCATGCACGTCGGTGGACGTCGACCGGGCTATTAGGGTGAGTAACCTCACGGAGCGTTGAGCGTCCGCGCTACTTGAGGGTCGTACTCGCCGTGCTCGCTGGCCGATCATAAGGGGTAACCGTTCAGGAGCCGGCTCGCCGCTTGGGCTCGCGGGGCGGGAAAGATCCCTCGAATTTTGAACAAAAGCCATGAGGGCTATGCGGGACGCCCGCGCCTCGGACCGGTCGAGTGGCTCTGTTCCCGTCAACGGATCGATTCGTCTTCATGTTGTAGCGCATCCTCGAAGCACTCGGACGGATGCGCGCGGTATCACAGACGATAAATCAGTCAAGGTTACGCTTCAGCCAGCTCAACCTCGAGCGGCGGAAGGTCTTCGAAGCCCGCGTCACCACCTGGCAACAGCAGCGTTGACTCATCAAGGTCCACATGACTGGGCGCGATGTCGTACATCATTTGATTCTCCTTTCAATGACGATTGTAGATCCGAGACGATTGTAGATCCGAACCAGGACTCGTGAATGTCACGCCGATCACACTGCCGGTGTCAAGTAGCCGACACCCACGGAGCTCATGCATGCTGAGTCACTCAGCACGCAGCGCTCAGCCCATGGTAGCCTTAGGAACCATGGCAGATGAGCTGGCAGTTCTTGTCCATACCCCTAATCAGCCTGGGGTGCTGCATGAGCTGACGCGCGTGATCACGGATCATCATGTCAACATCAGCTACGTGGATATCATTCATGAGCGTGGATCGTCCCGTTCCGCGGTGTACTTCGAGCTCACGCAGGTAGCCGATGCCGAGCAGCTCATGCTCGATCTGGCCGCCTCCCCGGTCTCTCAGGGCGTGGAGCTAGCCCCGTCGTTCGGTCAGATTTATGGCAAGCGCATCATTGTGGTGGGGGGCGGCGCACAGGTAGGCCAGGTGGCCGTGGGTGCGATCTCCGAGGCGGACCGTCATAACATCCGCGGCGAGCGCATCTCCGTGGATACCATTCCACTGGTTGGCGAGGAGAATCTGGCTGCGGCCGTTCGGGCTGTGGCGCGCTTACCGCGCGCGGCGGCGCTGGTCCTGGCCGGGGCGCTGATGGGTGGTGAGGTGGCCGATGCCGTCCGGGAGATCCGGGCGCACGGCATCATTGTCCTGTCTTTGAACATGGCCGGGAGCGTACCGGACGCCGCTGATCTCGTTGTCAGCGACCCTGTGCAAGCAGGCGTGATGGCCGTGATGGCCGTGGCGGACACCGCCAAGTTTGATGTTCGACGCGTCCAGGGTCGTCGGTTCTAACCAGCGGACGTATGGCAGCCATCTGGGCTGCGAGATCGCTCGCAGATTGACAGTCGGGCTCTTGAGACCTATAATCTCGCCTGTCACCGCTCTGTTTGGAGCTTTTCGGATTGCCAAAACGCACGTATCAACCCAAGCGTATCCCGCGCAGGCGGGAGCACGGATTTCTCAAGCGCATGAGCTCGCCGGGCGGCAGAGCGGTGCTGCGGCGTCGCCGGCTGCGGGGTCGCAAGCGCCTAACCGTCGTCTAGCTTTTACTCCCAGGCCTCTCCGCTGGCCCGCCTCCGCGCACCTGACCAAAGCGGTCGAGTTTCAGCGGATGCGCTCCGCTGGGCGGTCCTGGGCACACCCGTTCGCTGTCCTCGTTGCCATGCCCAATGATCTCGATCATCTCCGGCTTGGCTTCGCTGTCAGCAAGCGTGTCGGGTCGGCGGTCGTGCGCAATCGCGTCCGGCGACGCATTCGGGAAATTATTCGCTTGCGACAGCATGACCTCACGCCAGGTTTCGATCTCCTATTTATCGCGCGGCAGCCCAGCGCCACAGTGACCTGGGTTGCACTTCGAGGCGCCATTGAGGGGCTGCTTCGGCGCGCCCACTTGCTGACTCGAACGGATCGGGCGTGATCGATGTATTCCGTCACTTCGCTCGTGCTGGGTGCTCTGCGCCTCTACAAGATGATTATTTCACCGTGGCTGCCAGCCGCATGTCGCTTTTACCCCACCTGCTCAGAGTACGCACACCAGGCGGTGGGCCGGCACGGCGTGTCCAGGGGCTTATTCCTGGCAATCCGGCGGATCGGCCGCTGTCACCCATTTCATCCTGGCGGGTTCGATCCCGTTCCAGAACGATTGCGATCAACCTCGTGAACCACAACGACTCAAGGGAGGAGTCGCCCTAATATGGACGCCTTTCTTCCTATCTGGAACGGCATCATTGTTGACCCGCTTATTGGCGGGCTGAAATTCCTTGCGGTCCTCACGAATAGCGGTGGCCTGGCCATCATTCTGTTCACCATTGCTATCCGTATGGTCATGCTGCCACTCAGCATCTATCAGATGAAATCGCAAAAAGCGATGACTGCTGTGCAGCCGTTGGTCAAGGAGGCACAGAAGAAGTTCGGTAACGATCGCGAGCGCATGACCCAGGAAACCATGCGAATTTATAAGGAGCACGGCGTCAATCCGGCGTCCGGCTGCTTACCGCTGCTTCTTCAAATGCCGATCTTCATCGGCCTCTACTCCGCGCTCCTCACCCTCTCCGGAGTGGATCACGGTGACGATCAGTTCCGAGAAGCCTTCCTCTGGCTGCCCAGCCTGGGGGCCGAGGACCCGATTTATGTGATGCCCATCTTGACCGGCATCACCCAGCTTGTTCTTCAGCGCATGATGACCATGCCATCCACCGACCCCCAACAGCAGATGATGAATCGGATGATGACGTTCATGCCGCTGGTCTTTCTGGGAGTCACGTTTAGCCTCCCCTCGGGCTTGGTCATGTATTGGGTGGTCAGTAACGTCGTGAGCATGATTCAGCAGTATTTCACAACGGGATGGGGGTCGCTCTTTCCACTTATCCCAGGTCGCGGCGGCGACTCAAGTGGTGGGAACGGCTCAGTAACCAAGTCAGCATTGCAATCCGGAGCGCAGTCCGAAGACGCCTCGGAGCGCCCGCGGGCGTCCTCACCAAACAAGGGCGGCGCCAAATCCAGCGGCAAGAGGAAACGCGGTGGAAAGCGTTGAGACGAGCGGCCGTACGGTCGACGACGCCATCGAAAATGCCCTAGATGAGCTCGGTCTCGAGCGCGACGAAGTCGATATCGAGATCCTCGACGAAGGCGGTACAAATCTTCTAGCGCGCGTTCGGGTTACCCCCCGAGCTCGTGTTGATGACCCCATCGGAACAGACGATGAGTACGCTGAGGAAGAGGACGACGAGATCGACGACGATGCGGAAGCCCTCGACGATGAGGATGACGAGGAGCTGGACGACGACGCATCCGACGATGACGTCACCCATTGGGCACCGCCGAGTCCGGAAATGGAGCCCATTGCCGAGGCAGCTCGCGCAGCGCTAGACGATATCCTCCACGCCATGGAGATGGACGCGGATGTTGTGGTCACCCGGGCGGTGGATGATGAAGGCCTCCCCACGGTGGAGCTGGACGTTGAAGGAGAGTACCTCGGCATCCTGATTGGCCATCATGGGGAGACGCTGAGCGCGCTCCAGTTTGTCACCGGTCTGATCACCAGTCGCCGGCTTTCCAAGCGCGTCCGTGTGATTGTGGACATGGAGGGGTACCGCGAGCGCCGCAGTCGTATGCTGCGCGACATTGCCATGCGCGCCGCGGAGCGTGCCCAGCGCTATCGCCAGCCCATCTTTCTGGACCCAATGCAGCCCGCTGAGCGCCGCATTGTCCATATGGCTCTCCAACAGCATCCCTACGTCACCACCCATTCCATTGGTGAAGG
>JBJXFJ010000294.1:0-2588 GCA_046154735.1 Chloroflexota bacterium
CCCCCCTCTCCCTTTGGGAGAGGGCTGGGGTGAGGGAAGTCCGGTCATTCATCCGGTGACCCACACTCATACAAAGCGGCGGGCCCCTGTGCCGGATGCCCGCCGCTTTGTGGACTAGAAGACCGCCACGGTCTCCTGCTTGAGCTGAGTCTCGAACCACGGTACGTCGTCCGGAAGCAGCATCTCGGCGGGCCGCACGTTGTGGCCCTGGCCCTGGCTGCCAATGGGATCCTTCCCATCCGCCACGTCACGGGTCGCCTGCATGAGCAGGCGGCGCATGAAGATGATGGCCGTGTCGGCCGTGCCGAGACGCTCCTTGGTCCGGTCAAATATGTGCCCCATGGTTTCCTGGAGCGCCATATCCTGGGTGTTCACGCCACGGATGCCCACGAAGAGCTCTTTCTTTTCTACCTCGCGATCGAGGAACCAATCGTTGCTCCGATTGGCCTTCAAATTGAAAGTTCCCGGAACAAAATCCTGAACCCCGCGCCCGGACTGGTGCTCATGGTCCTGCCAGTCCTCGTAGGACAGCGGCTGATCCTTATTGCATTTGTAGTTGTAGACATAGCTGGTGTTGTCGTCGCGCGGGACCCAGATATGCCCGTTCATGGCTCGATTGCCTTCCTGCTCATAATCCGAGGCGCGGATCTGATAGAAGGGCATTACGTACTGATAAAGCCGCACGTAGTTCTGGTGCTCCGCCGGGAGGTGCCGCACGCTCGTATACATGTAGCCGTAATCGGTGGTCAGAACCTCAATGCGCGGGTAGGTAGATCGTGCGCGTGGATTCGCCAGCCCCTTATTGCTCAATCGGCGATGCAGGAAGGACGAATGGGAGGTGTCTAGGCCACCCTCAAGCGCCTGAACATAGTTGCAGTCCTGATAGACCTTGGAGACTCGGCACCAGCCCTCGGGCGCGCGCATCCACTCCAGATTCGGAGGCGGCGGCTGCTTCTCAACGGGGCCCATGTAGGTGTAGACGATGCCAGCGCGGACGATTGTGGGATACGCGGCGATCTTCACCTTATGCTTGAAGTTGGACTCTGGCGGCTCATTGGGCATGTCCACACAGGTGCCGGCCGCATTGAACTTCCACCCATGGTAGACGCAGCGGAGACCTTCCTCCTCATTGCGTCCAAAGAACAATGATGCGCCGCGGTGCGGGCAGTTTTCAGCGACCAGGCCGATGTTGCCCGCGGTATCACGGAATCCCACCAGGTCCTCGCCCAGGAGTCGCACGCGCACAGGCGGGCTATCCGGCTCTGGGATCTCTGACTCTAGCATCGCCGGCATCCAGTACCGGCGGAGCGCCTCGCCCATTGGCGTACCCGGACCCACCCGGGTGATCAGATCGTTGTTTTCCTTGGTCAGCATGGGGGCACCTCCTTCAAGCGCATTCCAAACATCCCAATTGTGGCCGCGGTCACGCAGCGTGACGTCGGGAGCTCGGGTGTTTGGACTAATAGTAAGTGCGCCAGGGGAGACAGTGCCATCTTGAAGAAGCGGCGACGTCGTTGGCGCGCTGACTCCACGAGTGTACGTGCGTGAAACGAGGTCGTCAATAGCCTGAGCCCCGTGCTCCAATGGTGGAGCCCAGGAGCTTGCTGCCGACGCTGCGAATGCTCTGACTGACTGCGCGTTTACTGGCATCTGAAAGCGGGCTTCCACCATCATTTGAGAACATTGAATAATTCTATCCCTGAGCAAGGACTGAGCATGACGCCAATATCTCGAACCGTTGGATTCCTCGCAACCCTCGCGCTCGCACTCGTGGTTGCCGCGTGCAGTCAGCCCGCACCAGCGGCTTCCCCCACGGCCAAGCCGGCCGCGGCCGCGAAGGACGCGCCCGCATCGAAAGACGCACCGGCGGTCAAGGATGCGCCAGCCGCAGCCAACCCGGCGGACGCAATGTTGCAGGCGGCAAAGAAGGAAGGTTCGGTCACCGTGGTGACTCACACCAACCTGAGTTACCGGGAGCTCATGACGGCGTTCAAGGCGAAGTACCCGGATCTTCAGATTGAGCATGTTGCAATTCGCCCGAGTGAGTTCGCTCCTAAGGTTGTTACGGAGCAGCAGAACGGGCAGTTCAGCTACGACATCTGGATCTCGCCCACGAGCAATATGGTAGAAGTGGTGCTTCCGACAGGGGGCTTTCAATCGCTCGCGCCGTACATTCTTCCTGAGACTGCGGATGCCAAGAACTGGCGCACTGGGAAGCCGTTCTACGGAACGTCCGAGCCGCTCATTTTGCTGAATCGCGGCAATGTGGACGGAACGGTCTGGGTGAATCGTGATCTAATTCCGACCAGCGAGTTCAACAACATCACCCAGATTGCCGATCCAAAATTCAAGGGCAAGATCATGTTGCGGACGCCCAACGCCCCGCACGCCACAACTCTCAATATGACGGGCTGGCTGCATGAAAAGGGTGAGGACTTCGTCTGGAAAGTAATGAAGGATCAGGAGCCCGTCTACATCGAGAACGCGCGGCTCCTCACGCAGAATCTCATCAATGGGAAGTACCCGGTCGCGGTGGGCATTGATGGGGCCACGCTGGATAATTGTCAGAAGGAAGGTGGCTGCAAGAA
>JBJXFJ010000021.1:0-25751 GCA_046154735.1 Chloroflexota bacterium
GTCGGGCATCTTGCCCGACCGTATGGGGCGTTCCTGCTCGTCGCCGCGCGGTACGTTTTTCACTATCGGGCAAGATGCCCGACACCACCGGCGGAGGGAGAACCCCACAAGCCATGGTTGACAGAGCACTAGAATGATCCACCACCCGCGTCTCATGCGTAAACGTGCCATGCGCACCTTTCTCATTGTCCCCACACTCGCGATCGCCGTCGCCATCGCCGGCTATGCCGTCGTCACCACGCCGAAGCAGACACCGGCTAAGTCCCCGCTCTACGCCTTCGATCCGGAGACCGTGGGCCGCTATGAACAGGCCGCCTGGGCCCAGTATTACTGGCGACAATGGCCACAGATGTTCGATTCGCTCTTGCGGATGACTCGGAGCGCGTTCGGCATCTCCTTCCCGCACGCCGTCTACGCGACGTACGAGAATACTCTGGCCCAGATTGCCTGGGCACGACAGGGTGACACTGGCGGCGAGGCACGTGCCCGCATGCGAACGTTTTACGAATTCATCAGGGAGCCCGTGGGCGGCGCGTATGACACCGCGCGCGCCGCTGACCTGGAAGTGAACTGGTGGGCCGTTCATCGCAATCGCGATCAACACCCGGACCGCACGGCACTCACCGAAGCGCTCTCCATGCTCTACGCCGAGGTTTATCAGCTCCCCGCTGACCGCGTGACCCGCGCGGCGGCGCTGCGTGCCGAAGCAATGGATATTTCCGATCAGTGGATTCGAGAAGGCAAGCTCCCGGAGAGTCCGCTGCTCCAGCAGATCACAAACCTTCTGATCCACAGCTACACCGAGCTGAAACAAGCCGTCAGTACCGGATCTCAATGACGCGAGTGACCTGGACGCGATAAATCGCGGAGACACAGAGAGAATGTCCTACTCCATCACTCTGTGTCTCTGCGTCTCTGCGTTTCATGTCCACCGAAACGCGAACCGTTGCAGAGAGCGGAGGTGATTCCCAGGCATGACCAGTTCGGTCTCGGTCTCTGCGTCTCCGCGGTGTATCTCATCCCGGGCAGAGAGAAATCGTTGACGCGTATCGGGCATCGTGGTAGCGTGCGTTTCACCAACTCACGAACTGCCGATTTCCCCGAGGTGCTAGATGATGACGAGCCCCATACGGCTAGTGGCGCCGGCCAGCCTGGCAATGGCCCTTACACTTGGCCTGGCAGCCTGTACCCCCGCCGCCCCCGCTGCCCCTGCCAAACCAACCAGCGCGCCGGCGGCTCAACCGACCGCGGCGCCCGCGGCCAAGGCCGAGCCGGCCGCGAAGGCTGAGCCCGCGGCTAAGCCGGCCGCTCCAGCCGCCAATGCGGAATGGGACAGGGTCCTTGCCGCGGCCAAAGGCGAGAAACTCGTCATTGCCAGCATGCCCGGTGAAAACGATCAGCGCCTGATGACGGCCTTCAAACAAGCCTACCCGGAAATCGCTGTCGAACATACCGGAGCGCGACCCAGCGACTTCTCCCCCAAGCTCATCACCGAGCAGCAGAACGGCGTCTACGCATGGGACGTCATGGAATCGACCGGCACCAGCAATATGCATGAGGTACTGCTGGGCGCCGATGCGTTCCAGGAGTTTGCGCCGTTCATCGTGAATTCCGAGATCCTGGATGACTCAAAATGGGGCACCGGCGCCAGAATGTTCAGCTCGCCCACAAAGCAGCACATCTTCTTGCATGAGATCAGTATCTCCAACGACCTGTACGTGAATCGGGAAAAGGTCTCCAAGGACGAGCTGAATTCGCTGGACGACCTCCTGGACCCCAAGTGGCAGGGGAAGATCGTGGTTGATGACTGCACGGTAGCCGCGCAGGGCGCGTCCACACTTCTGGGCATCTGGCAAGCTCGCGGTCCGGATTTCGTGCGCAAGCTTCTGACGGATCAGAAGCCTGTATTCCAGGAGACCGTGCGTGTCACCACGGAGTGGACCGCCACCGGCCGTTATCCCATTGGCATTGGCGTCTCCCAGCCGGAGCTGCGCCGGCTCCAGAACGATGGCGTGGGTAAGAGCCTGGAAGTAATTGAGTACGGTGGGGGCAATCCTGCCGCGGCCGGCGTCGCGGTGTTCAAGAACGCACCGCACCCCAACGCGGCCAAGGTCTTCGTCAGCTGGTTTCTAAGTCAGAAGGGCCAGGAGGCCTGGACGGAAGCCTGGAATGCGCCGGTTCCTCGCAACAGCCGTCGCCTAGACGTGCCCGTGAAAAACCAGACGAGCTACCCGGACTACACCAAGCTTGGTCAGCTTGCCATCTGGGGTACGGAAAGCGGCTCCGGCCTCATCAAGCAGCTCCTCACGATGTGTAAGGAGGCGCGCGGATAAGCGCGCGGCACCTTGGATGGCAGATTTCGAAGTGTGGACCAGACGGTCCGCGTGCGGGATTCCATAATTCCCCTGCTGGCCGTCCCGCTGAGCAGGCTCTGCCAGGCAGCCACTATCCGCTCGGCAGGTACACGGAGCACACCACGGCCCCCGGAGGGAGCCATTCCCCGGGGGACCGCGGCTTCACATTGGGTCGTTCGGGCGCCTTAGCCGCGCGCGAACCACGACGCCCTCTATGTTCTTGAGATGTCATCGAGCACTGGCCTCTCGGAATGCATCGTCCATTCCTGAGTAGCTTCTCTCTCGCGGCTGCTGTGCAAAGAATACAACTCTTAGCAGCCGATCCAGACGACTCGACGGGGTAGGGATCGGGTGGGATCATCATCCTGGAATGAGCCATAACGCGATATCCGGAGTACGCAGGCCACGACGGCGCATTCAGTTCCGTGAGTGATACCGGGCTTAAGACGTTTGCCCTGTGAATGTCCGCTTGAATCCAAAACGTCTTCACAGCCGGCGCACTCCACAGGTGGCTCAGTGATCTTGACCACGGCCCCTGCCCCTGTTGTTTCGAGTCGTTCCGCCGAGGGTGGCGGGCCAACACCGGCACTGGGTTCAACCAAAGCCTCAGTCGTGACTTCGAATAGCCCCAAAGAACGGTGCACATCTCGAGGGATGTTTACTGCGGAGATGCGGAGCTGCTTCCTCATTCACGCTGCGTCTCCGTGCTGAACACTCGTCCCGACGAATCTGAAGTCTTACGCGCCGGCAACTCGTCGTTGAAATCATCCTGCGAAAGAGACCCATCTAAGACACGAATCGCACAATCGTTGTATGGTGCCAGGAGACAATTTGGAGGACGCAATCAATGAGGAAGATCGACGTATTTCCCCATATATTTCCGAAGCCGCTGCTTGATAAGGCGGCTGAGACCGCTGTTGAGCCCGTGCTCGGGCAATTTAAGCGCAATTCGGGCATTCCAGTGTTGTACGACTTGGATGCGCGTTTTCGGGCCATGGATCAGTTCGGCGACTACGTACAGGTGCTGACAATCTCGAATCCGCCAATTGAGGCGATCGGTCCACCACCGCTTTCCACGGAGTTGGCAAAACTGGGTAATGACATCCTGGCCGACCTGTGCGTGAAGCACCCGGACCGTTTCGTGGGCTTCTCGGCTTCGCTGCCCATGAATGACCCCGAGGGCACACTCAACGAGATCGATCGCGCCATTAATCAGCTCGGCGCCCTGGGCGTGCAAATCTACACACATGTCAATGGTCGGCCGCTAGACGACCCGATGTTTGAGCCGTTCTGGCAGAAGATGTCCCAGATCGACAAACCGATCTGGGTCCATCCGGCGCGCGGCCCCCAGATGGCCGACTACGCCACCGAGGATCATTCCAAGTACGAGATCTGGTGGACCTTTGGCTGGCCCTACGAGACGGCCACGTTTATGGCCCGTGTGGTCTTCTCAGGAATCTTTGATCGCTATCCAAATCTGCGCATCCTCACACATCATGGCGGCAGCATCGTTCCCCATCTGGCCGGGCGCATTGGCCCAGGCATGGAGAATCTCGGTAACCGCACCCCTGGTGCGGAGGGTGATGAGCTGATCAACTTGCGGCAGACCATGGCCAAGAAGCCCACCGAGTACTTCAAGATGTTCTACGGCGATACCGCGCTCTTTGGCGCCGGCCATGCCATGAAATGTGCCATGGAGTTTCTGGGCATTGATCGCATGATGTTCGGAAGTGACATGCCGTTCGATCCCGAGCGGGGAACGGCGTTTATCCGCTGGACCATGGAGAACATCGGTGAGCTAGGCCTCAATCAAGCGCAGCTTGAAGACCTCTACGAAAACAACGCCAAGAGGATCCTCGGAATCAAGTAACAATCTCTCAGCGCTTATGGGTAAATGAAGAACGGTAGGACGCGGCACTCATAGTCACAGTGTCGCGACCTACCGTTCTTCAGTTTCTATCCCTGAATTCCATTACATTCGCGATACAGAAGCGTCAAGAGACCCGTAATAGGGTTGAAATAGCCTTGTGACGCATTGTCGCTTGCAAGTCAGCTTCGATACAGTGAGGCACGGTCACAACACCGAATTGGCGATGTGACTTTGGCTGAAGCGCAGGAGTCCCATCACCACGAGGCGAGTCTTTCGGGTTGATCGGCGCAGAGGCCACGGGTGGCCACGAGGATGTCGTTACGAGAGCGAGCATCCACGAACGACCTGAAGCGTGACCACAGGAGACCTTACACCGCTCCACTACGCTCACGGTATGAGCGCATAACCTAACGGGCTTGATGTTAGCCACTCATGCCTGGTCAATTGGTGGCGTCATTGAAGATTCGACCGTATCTTTGGCTGTTCAGTATTATGAAACGCGCGAGGGCTCGGCGCTTGCCGGCGGCGTTCGTACGAGTGCTGCTCACCATAACCATTGTGCTTGGGTCGATTCCGATCCCGGCCCGTACCGCCTACGCTGCCTCCGTGCCACTGGTTTCGCTCTCTGTGCCGAGTGAAGTCATGCTGGGTGAAAGCCTCTCGTTCACGGTAACCTTCGAGAACGCATCCGCAATTGACCCGGGTTTCGGGCCATACATCGACCTTTTCCTGCCCACCACGGGTATCGATGGTGGCGCAGCTTTTGACGGCATCAGCTTTGCCAGCGCCACCTTCCTGGGAGCCCCGGTTACCGCAACCACGGTTGCATTGACCACGGGGGGAATCAACCACCCATACGCGAAGACCGCGGCGGGCACGCCCGTCGTCGTCACGCCACCCTCTGGATTTCAGGCCGGTGATCAGCTCGTGGTGTTGCAGCTCCCATTCGGCAGCTTCACGCCCGGCCAAACGCCCGCCCAGCTCGATATCACAGCCAGCGTAAGCAACCAGGCAGATGTTGGCGCAACGCACTCTGTCGCCGCGCGCGGCGGTTTTCGTTACGGCAACACCCCGGCTGATGACCCGACAACGGACCCATCCGTCATCGGTGCACTCAGCACCAACACTGTTAAGCCCACACTCATGAAGCTCACGAAGTCATACCTCGGCCCGGAGGACGAGACAACAACGGGCCCAAACTTTCCGCGCCAATATCGCGTTGCCGTGGACATTGCCAATGGCCAGCAGATCACCCTACTGACGCTGAAGGATGTGCTGCCCACGACATTCCAGTACGTCTCACTGGACGCCACCTTAGTTCAAGGCGGCTCGGTCTCCACCACGAGTGTCAACACACCATCCACGGGATCGCCCGGCGGGATCCTGGAGCGACGCTTCCCGACGGTGACGGGAACCACCTCCCAGTCAGATGTGGAGATGGTCTTTTCCTTCTACGTGCCCTACGCGGATGGGAGCACACCGATTCTTGACCCAAATTCTGGAAACGACACGTCGTCCATCAATGACGCAAGCGCCGCCGGCAAGTGGCTCCCCGTTGACCCGCGTGATCGTGGCCCCGGCGGGTTGGAAATCAACGTGGCCTCGAATGTGACCGCCGTTGATCACATCCTGAATGACCGATCCATTGCCACTCAAAAATCCGTCACGGTGATTACCGACACCGGCGCGGCAGGGCCCACACCGGGAGACACCCTTGAATACGCTATCGCGGTCCAGGTATCAGACTTCTTCGTCTTCCAGAGCGTCGTTCTGACCGACGTGATCTCTGATGGACAGCGCTACGACGCGACGTTTGCGCCCTTACTCCAAATGGACGGGAATGGCTTCAGCCTGAGCTCGGCGAGCTTCAACGGATCGAACGTCGTGGTGACGCCGAACTACACCGGCGCTTCCACGGCGCCGAACGATGGAACCACCAGTATCGAGTTTCGGATCTCCGACGAGCTCATCAGCAGGGGGCAGCCGGATGGGCGGCTGATTGGCGGCTGTGTCCCGACATCCGGCACCGGCGGCACTCCGCCAAGCTGCACGTCATTTAATGATGGGGCCACCATCGCCGTCGTGAAGTTCCGCTCTGTCATCCAGAACCTCTTCACCGACACCTATCCATCAGGGGATCCGTCGGTGGACCATAACGACGTGATCTCCGACACGACGATGGTTGGTGGTGCGCTTCTTTCGGTGATTGACGCGAGTACGCCTACGGGACAAACCGAGGAAGACGTCAGCAGCGCGCTCGTCACAATTGTCGAGGGCGTTGCGTCGAAATCGATCTACAAGATCAATGGTCAGAATCCATCGGGGCCGCCCTATCGCCTTGCAGCCGGTGACGTGGTCACCTTCCGCATGCGCTACACATTACCCATCAGCAGCACTGAGCATCTCAAGTTTACGGACTACTTGCCACTCCCAGTCTTTGATGCGATGTCCGTAAGCACCAGTTTCAGTACAACCATTGACACCAATGCACCAGCCGCTGGTCAAACGAAGTTTGGTCCAGCGGAGACCTTCTTTCCAATCTCAGGCCAGGCCCCAAGCGTTACGCGCAGCGCCACCGACAACGCTGTGACGTTTGACTTTGGCAACTTTGACGATACGTTGAATCGTGCCAGCGAGGTCGATGTGCTGATGTCGGTTCAGGTGACGAGCGCCGTCTTCGCGGATGGGCTGTTTCTCACCAACCAGGTCACTGTTGAAGAGAACAACACCATTCTTGCACTCAACGAGGCTAACGCCATTATCCAGGTGCAGATAACCGAACCGCTTCTGACGCTGCGTAAAGGGATCGTTGCAACGAATCGAACGGCGGCCCCGTTCTCCCCAAGCACCGTGGGGCCGGTGAGCTTCAACGCACCAGGGACGGCCGGCAACCGCTGGACTGGCACCATCAACTCGAGCGGCCTGGCCAGCACACCGATAAACTCCAGTTTGGGCGGCGTTGACGCCGGCGATTTGGTCACGTTTGCCATCGCCGTCGAAAATACGGGCTCTGGTCTCAATGGCGCATTTGACGTGCGAATCCGTGATGCCATGCCAGCCGGATTCGGCATACCCGGCAGCGGATTAAACCTGCGCGCTGCCGATGGCACGGGCGCAGCCATAAACGTAACGCCCATCGGTATCGGACTCTTCGATCCCGTCGGCGGAATCGATCTGGATGATCCTGGTCCAACCGCGACGCCGGCGGGCAGTATCGATGATTTCAATGCGACCAGCGGCCGAAACATTGCCATCATCACGTACGACCTTGAGCTTACTGGTTCCGTCAGTCCGGGCCAGGTGCTCACAAACACAGCCACGCTGTTTCACTTTGCCTCAGCCGAAGGAGGTGCCGACTTCTCGCTCGCGGATCTCACCGATACGGCATCCGTCACGGTGGCTTCCTCGCAATCCAGCAAGCAGGTGACGCTCACATCAGAAACTGCCACGTCAGGCAATGACGTCACCATCGGAGAGGTCGTCACGTTTCGCGTCACCGTCACGGTCCCTGAAGCTACGCTCACAAATGCCCAACTTGTCGACACGCTACCGGCCGGCCTGGCCTTTCTGGACATTCAGAGCATCACACCCTCGGGGTCTCTCTCCACCTCCGTAGCGGGTGGGTTCGCTCAGGTTTTGACCAACGCCCAGTCTAGCCTCAATGTATCAACCGCAACCTTCAACTTTGGCACGCTGAGCAACTCCGACGTCGATAACTCAACCAATGAAACGATCATCATCGATTATCGCGTAGTGGTGCTCAATGCCTCGGGCAACGACCGAGGCATTGGCCGCACGAACGGCGTGAGTTTCACCAGCACCAGTAGTCCTACCGTGACGAGCTCGACAACGGTCACCATCGTTGAGCCAACCCTACAGATTGCGAAATCTGCCTCGCCGACATCCAACGTGGACGCCGGCGACACAATTACGTACACCGTCACCGTAAGCCACACAACCCCGAGTAACGTGGCAGCGTTTGACGTCACACTGACCGATACTGTGCCGGCTGGCCTGACCGTCACCGGGGTAGCTCACACGGGCGGCCTTGCGCCTGACAGCGCCCCGAGCTTTGTGGGAAACCTGGTCACTGCGAACTACGCGAATTTGCCTCGCACCGGCACGAACACCAGTGTCATTCAGATCACTGCCACCGTGAATGGGTCCGTAAATCCGGGTCAGAGCATTGCCAATGCGGCCACCGTGGTGTGGAGCAGCCTGCCCGGCAACGTGTCCACACCCCAAACATCGTTCAGCGGAATTTCCACCGAGCGAACGGGTAACACGACAGACCCCGGCGGAAGCGAGAACGATTACTCGGCCACCAGCCCAGCCGCCAACATCACCATCGGATCCACAAGTACGGTGAAAGCGCCAACGGCCTCAAGTGAGACGTTCACCGCGGGTAACAACGTTGCCATCGGCGAAGTAATCACGTATCAGGTCACCATCACAATTCCTGAGACGACCTTACCGGGCTCACAGCTCACGGATACGCTTCCTACCGGGCTCGCGTTTGTCGCAATCGACTCGCTCGTGGCGTCTCCATCGATCTCGACAAGTAATCTGAATGGATTCGGGCCGGGCGCTGGCAGTGTTCTGGACACCGCGCAAGCCGGTTTGACAGCCGGCGCTGCCACGTTCAACTTTGGCACACTGACAAACACGGATTCAAATAACGGTACCAATGAGACGATCGTCATCACGTATCGCGTGGTGGTATTGAATCATGTAAATAACGTCCGAGGTCAAACTCGCACCAACAGCGCCAGTTTCACCAGCACCAATAGCCCCGCGGCAAATGCATCGGCGACCGCGCTCACCATCGTTGAACCCACGCTCCAGCTTGGCAAGACCGTCTCGCCCCTTACAACCGTCGACGCGGGCGATACGATTACCTACACGCTCACGGTGAACAATAGCGCCCCAAGTAACACGTCCGCCTTCGACGTCGTGCTCACCGATACCATCCCATCTCCACTGCAACTGGCCAGCGCCACGCTGCAATCCGGTGTTACGCCTACGAGCCTGAGCACCGCGGGGTCTACCGTCACCGTGCACTATGACGCACTGGCGCTGGGCGAGACGAGCACAATAAGTATCACAGCCACCGTCCCTGTGACCGTAAATCCCGGTCAAGTCATCGCGAATACCGCGGGCGTCACATGGACGAGTCTCCCATCAGACGCGCCACCCATCCCTGCATCATCATTCAGCGCCATTTCCACTGAACGCACGGGAAGTACTTCGGGCCCAGGCACAACGGCCAACACCTACACCGCCACCAGCCCCGCCGCGTCAATCACGATAGGGCTCAGCCAGGCAACGAAACTGGTGACGCTGACCTCTGAGACATCTACGACCAACCCGAATATTGGGATCGGTGAGATCATCACCTACCAGGTCACTGTCACCGTGCCCGAGGGCACGTTACCCAATGCGCACATCCTGGACACACTGCCCGCGGGCCTGGCCATCCTGAGCCTGGATGGTCTGACCGCATCGGCCGCGCTCACCACAAGCACGGCCGGCTTTCCGGCAGCTCTCAGCGCCGCCCAGGCCGCGCTCGCGACGCCGGGCTCAACATTCGATGTGAATCTGGGAACACTGACGAATACGGATACCAACAACAGTACGAGCGAGACGATCGCTCTGACCTACCGGGTGGTAGTGCTCAACGCATCCGGTAACGATCGCGGCACCGGCCTGACTAACAGTGTGCGGTTCACGAGCCAGAACAGTGCCGATGTGACGGCGAGTGCATCCACTCTCACGATCGTCGAGCCCACGCTTCAGATCGCAAAGAGCGTATCGCCTACATCAAGCGTCGATGCCGGCGATACGCTGACCTATACCCTGAACATCAGCCACACGGGCGCCAGCAACGCCGGCGCTTTCAATGTCACTGTCGCGGATGTGCTTCCGTCGGAGCTCAGCTATGTGAGCGGCACGCGGACCGCCGGAGTCACTCCCACATCAATCAATCACACAACTGGCACCGTCGCAGTTACGTTCGACTCATTTCCCCATGGGTCCACGAGTACGATCGAGATTGTCACCACCGTGAATGTTTCGGCCGCGGCTGGTCAGACCATTAGCAATTCCGCGGCGATGACCTGGACGAGCCTTCCCAACAATGTCACCACCGCGCAATCAGCTCACAACGCGCTATCCACAGAAAGAACTGGCAACCCCGCAGACCCAGGCGGTGCGCAGAACGATTACACGTCGAGCAGTCCTGCTGCGAGCGTTGTCGTGAGTGGATCGCAAGCAGCCAAAATCGTGACGCTCACGAGCCAAAACTTTACAGCCGGGAACAACGTTGCCATCGGTGAGCAAGTGACGTACGCCGTCACGGTGACGATGCCTGAGGGCACTATTCCTGGTGCACAACTCATCGATACCCTGCCGGCCGGCTTGGCCTTCGTCAGCCTGGATGCCCTCTCCGCTTCACCAGCGCTGAGCGTCAGCGGTGGCTTCGCGAGCATCCTGAACACCGCACGCACGAATTTCACAGCGAATCAGGCCACATTTAACTTTGGGACAGTGATAAACAGCGACGTGGTGAATGGAACACCTGAAACAATCGTCGCGACCTATACCGTCGTCGTACTCAACGATACGATCAATGTGCGCGGTCAGACTCGAACGAACAATGCGGCGTTCACAAGCACGGGCGGAACACCCGTGAATACAGCCGCGCCAGCCCTCACCATCGTGGAGCCCAAGCTTCGGCTCATGAAATCAGTTACTCCGCCCAGTCCGCGCGTGGGCGACACCATTACTTACACCATCACCGTTGATCATGAAGCGCCCCCAAGTAACACCCACGCCTACAACGCGGTGATCACTGACGTCCTGCCGGCCGCGGTAACCTATGGATCAATGAGCCACACTGCCGGATCCGCGCCCACGAGTCTGACACAGGTCGGCGGCACCGTCACTGCCACGTTTGCCGATTTTCTCGGTGGCAGCTCATCCACCCTCCAGATCATCGG
Organism: Chloroflexota bacterium; assembly: GCA_046154735.1. Classification (GTDB taxonomy): domain Bacteria; phylum Chloroflexota; class UBA6077; order UBA6077; family JACCZL01; genus CAVXYC01. The sequence continues at coordinate 11,223 of JBJXFJ010000021.1, forward strand.
CACCGTCAATTCGTCAACCAACGGCGGTCAGATCGTGACCAACCCTGCGCGTGTCCGCTGGAGCAGTCTTCCTGGAGATGTCACGGCACCGCAGTCGACCAAGAGCGCCATCTCCACGGAGCGAACCGGGGACACCGCGGATCCTGGCACGGCGGCAAACACCTATGAGGCCACAGGCTCTGCCCAAATCACGGTGGCCACTGAACAACCCTCTATCGGCTTAGCCAAGAGCGCCGGCGCTCCAATCAATAACAATGACGGTACCTTCACCGTCCCGTTCACGTTCAGCGTGGAGAACCTGGGTGATGTGGCCCTGACGAATGTGCAGGTGACGGATGATCTCGCCAGCGCCTTTTCCGGCGCGACCGGGTTCAACATCGTGGGCGGCACGATGGCGGCCACTGGCACACTCACCGTGAGCTCTGGTTTCACGGGGACCACCCCCAACACGAATCTACTCAACTCAGCCAATAGCAGTCTGACCGTCGGCGCCACGCACACGATCACGTTCAGTGTGCGTGTCACTCCTGGATCCAATCTCGGGCCGTTCAGCAACACCGCCACGGCTAGTGGCGTGAGCCCGGATCTTGCCTCGGTGACTGACACATCAGACAACGGGACTAATCCGGACCCAGACGGCGACAACAATGCGAATGAACCCGGCGAAAACGACCCAACCCCCATCTCATTCACGGAGAGCCCAGCGATTGGCATCGCAAAGGCCGTAGGTACCGTAGTGAACAACTTCGACGGATCGTTCACCGTTCCGTTCACTCTGACCCTCACGAATCTGGGCGACGTACCAGTGACAAACATCCAGGTGACAGATGACCTGGACGCCGCATTCAGCGGCGCAACCAGCTTCCTCCTGGTTCCCGGTTCCACCAGCGCCACGGGCTCGCTCACGGCCAACCCAAGCTTCAATGGCAGTGGTGCCAACCGGGGGCTCCTGCTGCCTGGCAGTAGCACACTCGCGGTGAATGCCAGCCACAGCGTGAGCTTTTCAGTGCGGGTCACGCCGGGTGTGAACCTGGGACCTTACCTGAATCAAGCCACGGCCACCGCGAGTGGGCCGGCCGGTCAATCAATCACGGACCTTTCCGACAACGGTGCAAACCCAGACTCGGACGGAGATCGCAATGGCAATGAAGCCGGTGAGAACGATCCTACGCCTGTCAGTTTCGTACTCAGCCCGGCCATCGGGCTTGCCAAGGCCATTGGCGCGGTGGTCAACAATAGCGACGGCACATTTACGGTGCCATATACGCTCACCGTTAAGAACCTGGGAGATTTGAACATCTCCAGCGTCCAGGTCGTCGACAATTTGGCCGCCACGTTTGGCAGCGCCACCGGATTCCAGGTCATGCCGGGATCGCTGACGGCGAGTGGCACTTTGAACGCAAACACCGCCTATTCCGGGAGTGGCGCCAACACCTCACTGCTCATCGCGGCGTCCAGCACCCTTCCTCGTGGCGCGACGGAAACCATAGGATTCAGCGTCCGAGTCACTCCGGGCAGCACCCCGGGTCCATACTTCAATACCGCCACGGTCACTGGCCAGGCCGCCAATGCCACATCAGTACAGGACATCTCCGACAATGGCGCGAACCCCGACCCTGACGGTGATGGCAACGGAGATGAGCCTGGCGAAAACGACCCGACACCAGTGAGCTTCACCGCGCTGCCAGCGATAGGTCTGGCCAAGGCAGCCGGGACCGCGGTCAATAACGGCGACGGCTCGTTCACCGTCCCGTTCACGTTCGCGGTGCAAAATCTGGGCGAATTACATCTCTCGGAGATTCAGATTGTTGACCCGCTGGCCAATACATTTGCCAGCGCTACGAGCTTCCAGATTGTCTCAGGATCCCTGATCGCGACAGGGACCTTAACTGCCAATCCAGGATTCACCGGAAGCGGAAACAACACCCATCTGCTCGTGGCATCTTCGAGCACCCTGCCCAGGGGCGCCACCGAAACCGTGAGCTTCAGCCTGAAAGTCATTCCAGGAGCGCACCTGGGACCGTATTTGAACAGTGCCTCCGTTCAGGCTCGGGCCGCCAATGGAGCCACTGTCGCTGATACATCTGATGATGGCTCTAACCCCGATACGGATGGGGACGGAAACGCGAACGAGCCTGGTGAGAATGATCCAACGCCCATATCGTTCACACAGCGACTGGCAATCGGCATCGCGAAATCGAGCGGAACGATTGTCAACAACGCCGACGGGTCGTTTACCGTACCTTACAGTCTCAAGGTGGCCAACCTCGGCGATGTCTCGCTGAGTAACGTCCAGGTTACCGACGATCTCAACACGACATTCGGCGGCGCAACAGCGTTCGCCGTCGTGCCCGGTTCACTGAGCGCAACTGGATCCCTCGCGGTCCAGCCATCGTTCACGGGAATCAGCCCAAACATTACCCTCCTCAATTCGGCCCAGAGTAGTCTGGCGGTGGGTGCAACCCAGACAATCAACCTCCTGGTACGTGTGACGCCCGGTGTGAATCTCGGCCCCTACAACAACCAGGCCACGGCTACTGGAACATCCCCCGCGGGGCAGATCGTTACAGATCAATCGGACAATGGCACGAGCCCTGATCCGGATGGAGACGGGAATGCCAACGAGCCCGGTGAGAACGATCCGACTCCCGTCTCGTTTTCAGAACGGCCCTCGTTAGGCATCGCCAAGGCCGTTTCGGCAGTCGTAAACAACGGCGACGGCAGCTACACGGCCACCTACATCTTCACCGTTCGCAACCTGGGTGACGTACCGGTGCGCAATATTCAGATCGTCGATAATTTCAACGCGGCGTACAGTGGCGCGCTCCAATGGACACTAGTACCCGGGTCGGCACAAGCTTCCGGCAGCCTTACAGTTGACGCCGCTGGCTTCAGAAAGTCCCCCGCGGAGATCCTCGTTCCTGCATCGAGTTGGCTGGCCTCCGGCGCAACCGGAACTGTGACCAGTCAAATCCAGATCTGGCCGGGATCCAACCTGGGCCCGTATACAAACGTTGCCATTGTCAGCGGCGTAGGCTCCGGCGGTCAAACAGTCACCGATACGTCTGATAACGGGCTGGATCCAGATCCCGATCAAGATCTCAATCCTGACGAACCCGGTGAAAACGATCCCACGCCATTGCAGCTCAATGAGCGACCGGTCATCGGACTTGCCAAGAGCGTGGGAGCGTTGACGGACAATGGCGACGGATCATTCAATGTGCCCTACACGGTGACCATTCGCAACCTTGGTAACGTCGCCCTGACCGGTGTTCAGGTATCGGATGATCTCAGCGCCGCGTTTCGTTCACCATCGCAGTTCGCGCTTGTTATGGGCTCGCTCACGGCAAGCGGCAATCTTGCGGTGAATGCCGCTTACCGAGGCATCGCGCCTGACTCCAGCCTGCTTGTGGCGTCAAACAGTCGCCTCGCCATTAATGAGACGCAGACAATTCGATTCACCATTCGCGTCACTCCCGGGACCGCGCCAGGGCCGTACCAAAACTCGGCTACGGCCGGCGCGGTCAGTCCTGCTGGAGCCGTCGTGTCCGATGTCTCCCACAATGGCCTCGCTCCAGATCCAGACGGCGATGGCAATCCAAGCGAGCCCGGCGAAAGCGACCCCACTCCGATCGTCTTCCAGGTAGATGCCGATCTGGAGATTAAGAAGTCTACGTCCGCCAGCATCGTCAATACGGGAGACTCACTGGTCTACACACTCGAAGTCATCAATCACGGCCCCGTAAGCACTCAAGGGGTACGAGTGGTGGACAACCTGCCCCCGGAAGTCACAGCAGGTACAGTCACGACCACGATGGGCGCCTGCCTACTCGCCGCCCGCACGATCACCTGCGAGCTCGGCATGATGGATCGGGGCCAAAAGGCGCTCATCACCATCCCCACGGTGGTCGGACTTGCACCAGAGTCAATCATTAACAGTGCGTCAGTCCAAGGCCTCCAGCCGGATCTCAACATCACAAACAATACTGCAACCGCTCGGACACGTGTCACCAACATCATCGTCGGGGAGGACAAGCCCAATCAGCGGAAACTTACCGAAACCGAGCGCCAGCAGGCTCAGCGCACGAACCGGTCAGGCCTCGATGACTATCGCACCGAGGGGAATCTGGTGCTCAGCAGCTGCGACGACGAACGGCGAGAACCGTTCCAAGACCCGTTCATACCGTACGCGGTGATTGCGACGCGTGACGGTGAACAGCGGCTCCTCCTGCTACACGACACCCGCCATCAGTGCCGCCAAATGAAAGACGGCGACTATCTGGAAGCGGATGGCGTGAAACTGAACGAACAGCTCTTTGAGACGGAGAATGTCACCATCCGACGGAACGGTTCAGTGGTGCAATAACGCGCGGCGTCTCTAAGTCTGGGCGACATCCAGTTCAGGCCGAGGCCTTACGGTTCTCAGCGGTCCGCGCATATGCAGCTCAGGTCGGTCCCCCCGCCAGTATCGCTGCCAGATTCCGACCGCCCTGAGTCATGACTCGATCATGGCTTTGCTCCATCCGATGACGGGCGCCGGGCAAGAATCTCAGCCAGCCCACTTGAGATTTTTGCACCGCAACATTCCAGACGTAAGTAACCGCGCAGCCGGCACCTTCAGAGCGCAATTTCCATTCACCAGTGCCGATGAAATCCCCTGTGGCTTCCAGCTTCATCTGAGTCGGAGGATTGTGCTCCACCACTCGAAGCTGGAAATCAAAGAAAACGTTGAAGTCACCGCGCACCCGGTACTGTGTGATAGATCCAACTCCGGGCGGACCATCCGTGAGAATTTCCGCGCGCTCAAAGCCCGGCCACCAATTGGGGAACTCTTCCGGCCGATTAAGCTCGGCCCAGACTCGCTCGATGGGCGCTTCAAAATGCCACAGCGTCAAGAAGTGGAAGGGCTCCATCTAGAGCGACTCCCTGATCGTGGATGACGCGGCAGCTCGTTCCTCGAGGCGCTCGCGAAGCAGGTTCACGGCCTGTGAGGATTCGTGCTCCACTCGTGCGCGCACAAACAGTCTATCCATCAGACGTTGCCAGGGATTTCTGAGCTCATAGATCAACTCCCGCTCCAACAACGTTGCGCCGGTCGCCTGCCGACTGAGCCTATAGCTGACCCGACCGCCCTGCTGGCTGCCAACGATCCGTCCTTGAATGACCCAGCAGGTGGGCACAGCTCGCTCCACCACCGTCCAGACCGCTCTGCCAAGACGCCCCGCCACCAGAAATTCCTCGGTTACCTGCTCCCCAATCTCGAGCGAGTGATTGGTGGCACCCGTCACTGCCAGCGAGGAGCGATGCCAACGCGGCCAATTGCCCGGCGTCGTGACATACTCGAACACGCGCTCGAGCGGCTGTTGGATAATCACCGACGAAAATATGCGAGTCATGTTGTCATGGTTTCTATAACGCCTCCCGAGGTCATGGCAACTCAGGGGCCAGGGTCAACCAATTCTCAACGTCGTCCGAGCGAATACTCAAGATATCCTCTGCTACAGTGACTCAACGCAGGCCCAGGGCTCGGAGCGGATATCAGACAGGGCATGGACGAGATCTAGATTGCGAATAGCCTCGATGGCAGATCCTACCTCAACACGTTCCAGTGGAATCTGGACAAAGATCGTGGCGCTCTTGCTGACCGCTATCGTCGGCTGGTTCTTTGGCGCATACGTTGGCTCCATGTTCAGCGCCCCAGTAGAGATCCCATCCAGCGGCCAAACTTTACCCGCCGCGGTGTCACCGACCGCAAACTCGGCCATTGTGGCTTCCCCAGGATCCACCGTGGCCCTGCAGCCCGGCGCGACCCCATCGACAATCGTCGTGGCCCCCACCAGCTCGGTGCTCATACCAACGTTGGCACCCACCGCGCCACCCACTCCCACACCACCACCCGGACGGGGCACGTCGCTCGAGGGCCTTGGATTTGCCGTGCAGCTTGTGGACTATGAGCTCCGTCCAGCGGAGCATCCAGAACGGGCCGCCGTGAAGTACACTCTGCGATTCGTGAACACTTCTTCTCGCCCCGTGCGTACCGAATTGAACCTTGCCGACATACGCGGCATTGATAACACCGGCAACATCTTCGGAGATTACTACGCTCAGGCAAATCGCGTGGCTGAAACACGCTGCGGGATCGCAGCGAATGCGCCGAAATATGTGGAGAACCTCACGATTCAATTACCCGCCCAGGGAGTTAAACAGTTTGATTTCTTCCTTACTCACGTAGGCGCCGAGGGTGATTGCGCGGAGCAGGGCACCGCTCGCTCCCGCGTTGACCCGATAACACAGTTTGTGGATGTGCAGCTTGGTCCCATCGCCTACACGAGCGATACCCGGCGAGTGCTGCCGAGTGCTTGGTGGCGATTGACCCGCTGAGATCAGACATCCCTGTTCAAGCGCCCCGGTCGTTTTACTCATAGACTACGCTCGCCGGTCCTTGGGGTGTGAATGATTCGCACCGCTGGAGCGGCGTCGCATCATTTCTCCTTTAGGGGTGCCCGCGCATGACAGTGGCCGATCGCGTTCTACTGGCGCTCACCGATGTCGCCGAAACAGACGAAGTAGTCCACGATCCCGATCTTCGTCTGTTTGATGAGGGCGTGCTCGATTCGCTGGCCACCGTTCAGCTCATCGTGGCTCTGGAACAAGAATTTGGTCTGCAGATCTCACCGGCGGCACTTGATCGCGAGGACTGGGCCACACCGCGTAAGATCGTCGCCTTCGTGGAGCAACGAGTTACCGCGTAAGTTCGCGGGTCTCCCAAGGTGTCACGTTGATGCCCATACACTTGCTCAGCGCCGGAATCGCTTGCCTATTCCTGGTGAGTGCCATCGGTGGCATGGTCAGCCGGGCCAATGCTATTGAGCGTCAGTTTGTGCATACACCGGCCGCGCGAGCACTCCCGCATCGCGACCAGACCACGGCACTGCAGACTGAAGCGTTTCGGCAGCCGGATCTATTGCCGATCTATGGCTCATCTGAGCTGCAGATCGCCAACAAGTATCGAGGGGTAAACTTCTTCCACTCCCATCCAACGGGGTTCACCATTTACCCCACCGGTGATCTTGCCACGAGTGCACTCATCTGGACTCAGGCATTGGCCAGTGTTGGAGATGCCATGCAGGGTCGGAAGCTGGTCTTTTCTGTCTCACCGCAAATGTTCTTCAGACCGATGATCCAGGCACACTTTTACGCGGGGAACTTCTCACAGCTCCATGCCACATCGCTGGCGTTCCATCCGCGCCTGAGCGCTGCTCTCAAGACACGCGCCGCTCAGCGCATGCTGGACTATCCGGAAACACTGACTTCCAATCCGCTGCTGCGCGACGCGCTGGAGAGACTAGCCCACGGTGCGCTTGTGGATCAGGGCTTCGTACTTGCAGCACAGCCGCTAGGAGCCTTCCAGAACCTGACACTACGACTGCAAGATCACTGGGACACTCTGGGATTTCTACCGAATCAAGGGGACCGGAGCGCCCCGCCAGCACGCCAGAGTCGCGATATCGATTGGTCGGAGCTCAAGCGTGTCTCAATGGGCGAAGCGTTGGAGAGTGCTGACAACAACGACTTTGGCTTTCATCGTGACTACTGGACAGAGTTCGGTGCGCGGGTTCAAAGTGAGCGGGCCACTTGGACGGATGAACGGTTTCTGGCGGAGCTCTCCTCCGCCAGAGAATGGACCGACCTGGATCTGCTGCTCCAGGCGGTTGGCGAGCTCGGCGGTAAACCACTCATCCTCAGCATGCCCATACACGGAGCGTACTATGACCATCTGGGAGTCTCCCGAACAGCGCGGCAGGCCTATTATGATCGTCTCCGTCAGGTCGCCCAGCGACACAATGTGCCCCTTGTAGACTTCGAGGAATTTGATAGCGACCGATACTTCTTGCGGGACCCGCACTCGCACCCGAGCGAGAAGGGCTGGATTCACATGAATCACATCCTGGACGCCTTCTACCATGATCGCCTTCCTGCAACGTGACAAGCGACTCCGGCTGATTGCCCTGGTGCTCTTCTACCTGAGCATCCTCGCGGCACTCATCCTCATGTATGGCAAAGGTGATTTTTCCACTCCGCCGTTCATCTACCAGAATTTCTGAGACCAATCCGCGGAACATACTCAAGGCCAGCAGGGAAGGTAGCTCGCCGCTCTCGCTGTCCCTTTCCTTGCCTGGCGGCTTATCTCATCGCGCCCAGATTCCTAAATGCCGCACAATGGCGGGGTGCACTGTAGCGCTCCGCCGCAATGAAGCTCGACGAAAACACTAAGACGCTCATCACCCTCTACATCCCATCGTCCATCGTGAGTGTTGGACAGGGGATGGTGCTGCCAACTACGCCCGCTCTGGCGGCCTCGTTCGACGTGCTGCCGGCGCTGGCGGTGCAAGTCGTAACCGCGCAGCTCTTCGGCCGCATGCTGGTAACTCTGCCATCTGGCATTTTGATTGACCGCCTGGGCCGAAAGCCGGCCATGCTGGTGGGCCCCGTCCTCATCGTCCTGGGGTCGGTGATGACAGTGTTCACCCCGTCCTTCGCCCTGCTCGTGGTGGCACAGTTCATCTCTGGCGCCGGGGCGGCCATCTGGCAGCTCGGCCGCGAGGTGGCCGCAATCGATCTGATCCAGCCTCATCAGCGGGGCCGAGTGCTTGCCTTATTCTTTGGCATCGGCTCAGCCGGCCAGGCACTGGGGCCGGTGCTGGGTGGCGTCATCACAGACTGGTACGGCTTTCGGGCAGTGTTTGTGGTTTCAATGGTCCTTTCCATCGGCGTCATCGCCCTCTCCATGACGCTTCCAGAAACCGGCAAGCACGCGCCACGCAGCCAATCGCATATCTTCGACTTCGGACGGCTGAGCGACCTTGAGCCGATGTATCGGATGACCTACGTTGTGCTGATCTTCGCAACGCTCGCCCAGATGATCCGCATGACCGTGATCAATGCCATGCTGCCGCTGCGTGTGGAGACAGAACTGGGCTTCTCCACCACTGAGGTTGGCGCACTTTTTGGGGTTATGGGCATGGTCAATCTCATTGTGATGGGCCCGGCCGGCTGGGTGAGTGACCACTTCGGACGGAAGGCTGCCACTGTGCCAGCGGCACTCCTTACCGCGGTCGCGTTCCTGGCTTACCCATTCGCCACTGAAATGTGGTCGCTCTCTATCATCTCAGTGCTCGTTGGAATCGCCGGTGGATTCGCCCTGGGAGCCATGACGGTCTTTACCTACGATATCGTTCCGGACCATGCCCGCGGCCGCCTGCAGGCACTTCGGCGAACGCTGGGAGAGGTGGGCGGACTAGGCGGACCGGTCCTTGCCGGCGCCGTGGCAACAGTGACCGGCGCGGGCGCCACGTTCCTGGTGTTCGCGCCGGTGCACATCCTTTCCTGTTTATTGCTCGCATTTGTGGCTGTTGAAACGGCGGGCCACAAACGAGGTGCGCCCGCGTCCAAGTCCGGCAGCTAGCAAGAACGGAATGGCGGATGTGGCGCGGTGTGGATCGCTGGGTGACGGTACTCCTTCGCAGCTCTATGTAGCACGCTCCGCACTGCGTCCCATCAGGTGCTTGGCGATTCGATTAGCCCTTGAGGAGCTCCGCTTCCACAACCACCATGAGCTGGGCCAGATCATCCATGATGACACCCCAGACGCGATCGAGGTCCACGCCAGTGTAGCCGTGAGCTAACACGTTTCGGAAGTCACCCACGTCCCGCCAGGGAACATTCGGGTGTCGCTGCTTGAGTGAGGTGGATAAGTGACTCGCAGCGTCTGAGAGCGTCTCGAGACGTCGAAGCACCGCGTCTTGGACCACCGGCTCATTGTCCAGTCTCGCGCGATCCGGTAATCCCGCGGCGCCCATCAAATAGCTGTCGACCCGTTGGATGCTCTCGAGAATGTACTCGAGATAGGGTTGATCATCTCTCACAGGAGAACCGCCTCGCTGAGCACACGGTCTTTCATCCGCTTATGAAGAGCGCCGCTATCGATGACATCGACGCCATAGCCGAGGGCCGCAGCAAGGGCTCGTTGGAGATCTCCAAGTGCCCCGAAGTACTCGAGGCCCCGGAGCCCCGGAGACATGTCAACCAGGATGTCGATATCGCTCGTCTGGATCGAGTCTCCTCGCGCCACGGACCCGAATATCCGCACGTGTGATGCGCCGTGCTCCGCGGCGATTCGCAGGACAACATCCCTCTGCCGGCGAATCTTCTCGAGCGTTGGCCTTGTTCGAGTTTTCATCGTCGTAGATCCTGAGTCTTGCCTGCGTGTGTTAGCTTGATCCACATCCGAATCATCGCATCTTTCGAGCAGAATGCCGAGGCGCAGATTCTGATGATCTCCCAAAATCCGAACCTCGTTGACCCATGCTTCACTGCTATACCGCATCACTTCATCTGTCTGCTTTTCGTCCGCACCCGCTCGTACAGTTCCTCCATGACTGCAAGAAACGAGGCGTCCTTATGCCAGAACGGCGGGAAGTCGCCCTGCTTCTTGACCGGCAGGGCGGGAACGCGGACCGGGGACACAGACTCTGGGGCAGGTAGTCGTCGAGCGCCGATCCAGAATTCCCGGTGGGTCGCTGCCGCGGGAGCAGGCACGGTGGTGGGGCGGGTGTGGAACGATTCGGCCGGCATCACTGGCAGCTCGTCCGGCGTGAGCGCGGATGCCAGAATCTTGCCGAATGGCGACTTGCTCAGCTCAGCTACGAGGTCCTCACGGGAGAGGCCACGCAACATGAACAGTAGAAACGGATCGCGATCGAGCGCGGCGGCCAAGCGATAGTAGACCCCGGCAATGTGCTTGCATGGGTTCGCGTAGTCAGGACACGTGCAGTCGGTCACGAAGTCGCTCTGACTACCGGGGAGCAGATGCAGATCGAGCGCCGCGAAAACCTCCTCGATCGGATCGGGCATCGCCTGTTGCAGCAGCTTGGTGATGAGGTCCGCACGCGAGGCGATACGTTGGATAATTGTCGTCCACTGCGACGTCGAGTACTGAGTGATCTTGATGGTTGTCTGGTAGATCGGCTCCTTGTAGACGCCGAAGTAGGGATTGATCGACCCGCGAACCCGGGCTTCAACCTTGCCGTCGGCTATGGTGTAGTCGAGGATCCTGCCGGTATTGGCATAAGACCGCCCTCGACCCAAGCGGCCCGCGTCGGTAAACCGTTCGAGCGCGGCAATGAAGCGCTGCCCCCACCAGGTGCGACTGAACTGTGGCATCGCTCTACTCCATCACGGCGCCGCGGCGGAGCGCGATCAGATCTTTGAACGTCTCGTTGTCGAGCTCGGTCAACCAGGCCTCATCAGTACCGATAACCATGGAGGACAGTGCTTTCTTGTCCTCGATGATCGCATCGATCTTCTCCTCCATTGTGCCCAGAGCCACGAATTTGTGGACGAAGACATTCTTACTCTGACCGATGCGAAATGCGCGATCGGTGGCCTGATCCTCCACCGCGGGATTCCACCACCGATCGAAGTGGAAGACATGATTAGCGGCGGTCAGATTGAGGCCCACACCGCCAGCGCGCAGCGAGAGGATGAACAGCGATGGCGGCGATTCGGGATCTTGAAACTCGGTCACCATGCGGTCCCGCTTGGCCGGGCTGGTGCCGCCATGGAGGTAGAACGTGGGGTGATGCCGCGTGTGCGCCAGGTGCCGCTCCAGCGCACCACCAATCTCGGTGAACTGGGTGAAGATCAGCGCGCTCTCACCACTCTCGATCAGCTCATCGACCATCTCACCGATGCGCTCCAGCTTGTGCGATCGTTCGGGCGTGAACGCGCTCCCATCGGCCAGGAACTGCGCCGGATGGTTGCAGATCTGCTTGAGCCGCATGAACGTGGCGAGGATCAAGCCCCGGCGTTGGATGCCGTCAACCTCTTCGATCTGCCGCGTCACATCCTTCACCACGGCTTCGTAGAGCGAGGCTTGCTCGGGCGTGAGCGAGCAGTACATTTTTTGCTCGATCTTGTCCGGCAGGTCATCGATGATCGACTTATCGGTCTTGACTCGACGCAGGATGAACGGCTCGGCAAGCCGCTTGAGTGTCGCCGATCGAGCTGGATCGTGATTCTTCTGGATTGGTATCTCGAACGACTTCCGGAACTGTGCCTCTTTTCCGAGATAGCCTGGATTCAGAAAGTTGAAGATCGACCAGAGATCGCGCAGGCGGTTCTCGACCGGCGTGCCGGTCAATGCCAGGCGATGAGGCGCGGCGAGCTTCATGATGGCTCGGGTCTGGGCGGCTTGTGGATTCTTGATGTTCTGGGCCTCATCCACGACCACTCGATGCCACTTCGGGCCGCGCAGCAGTTTCTCGTCCAGCCGGACCAGCGCGAACGATGTCAAAACGACATCGATGTCCTGACAGGCGGCCTTGAACCCTGGCTCGTCCTTCACGCGGTCACTCCCTTGATGAACCAGCGCGCGCAGCTGGGGCGCGAAGCGCTCGATCTCCTTACGCCAATTGCCGAGCACCGATGTTGGCGCAATGATGAGCGTTGGCTGGGGTGAAGCGGCCGCCTCCCGCTCCATCACCAGGCGGGCAATCACCTGCAGCGTCTTGCCCAGGCCCATGTCGTCAGCCAGGCAGGCGTTGAGGCCCAGGCTCTCCAGATAGTGGAGCCAGGCCACGCCGCGCTTCTGGTAGTCGCGCAACGTTCCCTGCAACGCGGCAGGATCAGCGATCGGCGCCAGCGCGCTCTTGTCGTTCAGAAGGGCCAGCATGTCCTCAACGGCTTGATCGTGCTCCCACTCGAGATCGTCCTCGGATTCGGAGCCAATCTTGAGCATGTCCAGCATCGTCATCTCAGGCGCCGCGAGCTGCCGGCTGCGCCAGAACTCGAGCATTTGCTGCATCTTCTCGCGATCGAGCTCCATCCACTGCCCGCGAAACTGGACGAGCGGTGTCTTGGCATTCACAAGCTGTCGCCACTCGGCTTCTGAGACCGCCTCGCCGCCGATGGAGAGCTGATAGTCATAGTCAATCAAGCTGTCGAATCCGAGGAGACCTGAGCCGGCGTCAGTCGAGCCCTTCGCGCCGCGAGCGGATGTCTTGAGCCGAACCGTAGCTCGCCGCCGTCCGTCCGGCGTCCACCAGGCTGGCACGATGATCGTGTAGCCCGCGTCTTCGAGTACCCAGGCACTTTCTTGAAGAAACGCGAAGGCCTCCTCCAGGCTGAGCTCACACCCGATTGGCTGGTCCGTGGCCAGGCCGTCCCAGATCGTTGGGTAGATCCGCGCGGCCGTGCCCAGCGTCAATAAGATCTGCTTCTCAAAGTCGGCGCCGAACGGCTGCGCTGCTTGTGACCGTGACTTGGTATTGAGCGGCCAATAGTCGGCTAGACTCAACTTGAGCGATGGGTCATGATGAGCGGCGACCAAGAAGTGCAGGCGCCAATGGTCCGGTGCATCGGACGGCGCATCTTCCAGGCGAAAACAGAGCGCGAATCCGGTGTCGGTATGTGCGCTGGCCAATTGCGTGCGCCACGAGAGCCAGTGCTGATATTCGGCCAGAGCGACATCAGCCGCGGCGGGCGGGCTGGGCAGGCCTGGGTGAACGCAGCGGTAGAGCAGTGAGCCAACGATTTGATTGTCGAACTTCGCCGGAAACGAGGTGCTGGCGACCACATCGTTGAGCAGGCATTCCGAGAAGTGTCGGAGCAGAGACTCCGGCTCGAATAGGCTCGTGCTCTCCGGATTATTGGTTCCGGCGGTACAAACCAGGGGCATCGCGGCGGCGTGCCTGGCGATGGTTGATTCATAGCTCCGCGAGACGATCTCCCAACCGGGGCGAATCTCGAAGGCGGGGGGTTGGGGTCCCTTCTTGCTGGTGCGCTTTGTGGAGCTCGTGACGAGCGTCCGGTAGGTGAGCGAAGGGATGTACTCGTCCCGCGCGATGATGTTTTTGATTGCTTGTGCGTGGGCTTGCCAGAATTGGATGTCCTGCCCGAGCTGGAATCCCTCCGTATTGTTTGTCGCTAGAAACTGGATCTCATTGAGCTCAGCGATCACACGCTGAACGCGGTAGCACCACACTTGCCAGGGCGCGAGCTTGAATTCGAGCGGGATGTCCTCGTCGACATAGGGCATAAGCTCGAATGACGGCAGGGGCGCTTCGTCGGCCGTTGGGATCAGGATGTGTTTGGTGACCAGTGTCCGGGCTAGCGTGCCCTGGCCGAATTCACGGACACCGAGATGGTCCATGAGGAACTTCGCCAGGGGTGCCTGTGCCAGTTGTCGCGGGTGGAGAGAGCTGGTTCGTCCGCGTGCGCCGCGGAGCGGCGCATCGGTCTCGACCCAGACGTACAATGCGCCCCGCTGGACAAAGTCGTCGATGTCATCGGGGATCCACGTCCCGTGGACGATGTGCATTGGCGGCTCCTTGGATGGCACTACCGAACTGGCTGATGGCTCCGGTGTCGATCGCGCGATACGTGGTCAGCGATCAGCATCGGCGCCGACTACCTAGTACAACTGGGCGGATGCAGCTCGGGAGTTTTGGGGTGGTGGGGGGGGGGGGG
>JBJXFJ010000307.1:0-10572 GCA_046154735.1 Chloroflexota bacterium
TCGCCTGGGAGGATCCTGATTTGACTTTTTCCGCGCCCTCATTCATGGCCGTCACGGCTTCCCGGGTGCCGCGCTGGACTTCCAGGATGAGATCGGCAATGGCCTTGGTCTCACGCTGAGAGCGTTCGGCCAGTTTACGCACCTCATCCGCAACCACCGCGAAGCCCTTGCCGTGCTCGCCCGCGCGAGCCGCCTCGATGGCGGCGTTGAGGGCGAGGAGGTTGGTCTGTTCGGCAATGTCGTCAATGGTCTCCACGACGGTGCCAATGCGCTCACCGAGCTGACCCAGCTCCTCCACCTTGGCGGCCGCCTGGGAGACGACCAACTGGATCTCGCTCATCCCGGCGACGGTCTGGCGCACGGCGGTGGCGCCCTGTTCGGCCGAGGCCTTGGTCTGCATGCTGGCCGCGGCCACATGCTGCGCAGTGGTGGCCACTTGCTCCACTCCGGTGGAGAGCTGTTCACTGGTGGCGGAGACTTCACTGATGGAGCGCGCCTGATCCTGGGCGCCACGGGCGACCTGGTCGATGGCTTCCATGAGCTGTGAGACGGATTCATTGGAGCTTTGTGCGGAGGACGACTGGTCCTGCGCGCCGCTGGCAACCTGCGTAATGGCGGTGGTCACCTGCTGGACGGCGGAGCTCGTCTGGGACGTGGCGCTGCCGAGATCCTGCGAGGTGGACGCCACTGAGTTTGATGACGCCTGGACCTGGCTGACCATGTCACTGAGATTCAGGCGGGCGGTCTCATAGCTCTCGATGGAGACCTGGACGTTGCCCAAAAGCGTGTTGGTGACCGCGGCCAGTTGGCCGATCTCATCCTTGCCATAGTTGGCCACGGGCTTGGTGACCGGCGTCACTTTCACGGTTAGATCGTTCTCGGACATGGCGGTGAGGCCGTTTTTGAGGAAGACCGCGCAGTTATTGGCCATTGAGGTCACCACCACCGAGATGTCGCTGATCCCTCGCTGGATAAGTCGGGAGAGCCACAGTGCGATGCCAAAGCCCACGAGTACCGCGACTACCGTGAAGCCGATCATCAACTGGCGAGATTGCTCTCCCGCGGCTTTCGATTCCACCACTACGGCCTTGGCGCGGGCGTCCTCGGAATTCACCAACCCTTCAATCGATGCGTTCAGTGCGCCAACCGCCTTGGCGTTCTGCTCGCTGAAGAGCGTCTGCTTCGACCCTTCGAGATCACCCTGGAGGGCGAGTGACATAGCTCGGTTGCGCGTCGGTGTCCAGTCCTGAACAGCTTGCGTAATGGTGGTGAGCTTTGCTTTGCCTGAGGGCTGAACGAGAAGTGCAGTGAGACTCTCAAGGGCATGCTGAAGATCCTTCTCAGCAGCATCGAAACGTGCCTTCGCCTGGACAACCTCGTCGCCCTGCGCGAGAAGCACTTGACGCATCTCGCGCTGCATGATGTAGAGCGAAACCTGAGCTTCAAGTGCCGCTTCAACGCTCGCCATCTCGTCTTCTTCAATTCCACGAATGGCGTCCGTCGCATCATTCAGCCGTATGACTCCAAACGTTGCTGTTGCCACCATGAGTAGTAGCACCGCGCTAAAGCCGGAGAGCAGTTTTGTCTGCACGCCTGCATTCTTGAACCAACCCATCGTCCTTCTCCTTCGCCGTTTTCGCCGGCGTTTTTGCCTATCCAGGCACGCCCTGTGGGCGCTCATCCCGGCCGTCCGCTCATTGGCGCGGCATTATGACTATCGGAATTGAAAGCCAGTTTGGCACTGG
Organism: Chloroflexota bacterium; assembly: GCA_046154735.1. Lineage (GTDB taxonomy): Bacteria > Chloroflexota > UBA6077 > UBA6077 > JACCZL01 > CAVXYC01. The sequence continues at coordinate 1,746 of JBJXFJ010000307.1, forward strand.
CCATATGGACAATCACGAACTGGCCGGATGGTCAGCATCCGAGCAGGTGACCGGGTTTGTTGATCAACTTCTGGAGACTCCCGACCATATCCGGCGGCAAGGCCGGGCCGAGCTCCTGGGGTGTACCGCCACAGCCTGAACGGCCCGAGGCCGCCACTGGCGAGTCACACCTGTCCGCCGCGCTCGCCTCACGCGGGGACACCTGATTACCTGCCTCCGTGCGAGCAACCAGTTGCTCTGTCATCCCGAGGCACGAGGGATCTCCCGGACATGACTGTCATCAGTGTCGGAGGAGTCCGGCTGCCCCTGACACCGATGTTGGTATGTCCGGGAGATCCCTCGTCCCTCGGGATGACAGGGAAACGAGGGATTGGTAACCGAGGCCGGTGATCAGGATGCCCCGCACGAGGCGAGCGCGGTGATCAGGAGGCCCGGCGTGAGCAGAGGACTGTGCCGAGTGCGATCGCGGAAGCCAAAGCGGTGTCACGGCCACCCGCACTCCAGAGCACTACCGGGCTACTGGAGACCCTGAAGCGAGGCTGTAAGAGAACTGAGCTGCCGATGACTCTCGGTGGATCGCCCGTGGAGTGGGGCTTCTAAGCCGAATTCGCCGAGTATCTGCCGAGACTCATCGCCAGCTTGAATCAGTTGTGACCCTGGGGCGTCGGTGGCACAAATCCTCGCTCCAGACGATTCCAGCAGAGCCGGTGGATTCGCCAGGAGCTATCGGGCTGATAGCGGAGGATTCCCAACACATTGAAGTAGAAGTACGACTCACCGACTGTTCCAGCCATCGTGGCGATGGCACGAATGACCCCGTATTCCCAGGCAACCGCGCCTGAGATGATGGTCTCCTCCGAGATGGCGGTGACGTTCACACAGGTTGCCTCGCCCGTGAATGGCGGTGCTGCACGTAATGCCAACCGAGCGGCGGACTTGCCCACCAGCGCCGGGCGGCCGGGTGACAGAAGTACCACGTCATTTGACCAGAGTGCGCTCCAAGCATCGATATTGCCGAGGCGCAAGGCCTCCTCTTCGTCTGAGCGAAACGTTGCCAGCGCGGTGGTTAACGGGGCCTCAGCTCCGTGCGCTGCAGTTACAATAGCTCCCGAGCTCCCACGTAACACGGAGATACCTCCCGGCGGTCGGTGAATCTGTCCCCCGCCACTTCCTCTAGTGAAGATATCGTCCGCACATCTTGCGATGCGCCTAGCCGAGAGAACTATCTTTCAGAGGCCGGACGGCCAGGCGGGAGTCGCGAGTGCTGGGCGGCAAGAGGCGAGAGGCCTGACTGCCGGTGTCTGCACATAGACACCGGCAGCCAGGCCTCTCAGCACTCAGCACTCAGCACTCAGCACTCAACTTCAGAAGTCCGAGCTCCATGGCTCGCACCACGGCCTGAGTTCGGTCCGTTACGTCCAGCTTTTCGAGGACGCGCTGTATGTGTGCTTTCACGGTGCTCACGCTGACAACGAGGGCCTCAGCGATCATCGGGTTCGTGAAGCCCCTGGCCGCGAGATTCAGTACCTCGCGCTCGCGATCCGAGAGGACAATGACGCTCCCTTCAGAGCGCTGAGTCTCCAGGCTTACCATGCGCTGCAGAGCCTGATTGGCGAGTGCTGGTGGGAGGGCGGTTTCGCCCCTCAGGACCGCGTGGACGGTGCCCAGTACATCCTCTCGGGAGGCGCCTTTCAGGATGAAGCCATTGACCCCTGCTTTCATGGCCTCCACGAGATAGTCCGCGCTTTCATACATGGTGAACATGATCACATTGGTGTTTGGCCTGCTGATCCGAAGCTCCCTGGCCACCGAAAGGCCGTCCCGCCCCGGCATGCGCACGTCCAAGATGACCAGATCCGGATCGAGAAGCACGCTCAGCGCGATGGCCTCCTCGCCATCGCCACCCTCGCCCACTATTTCGAGATCAGATTCGGTTGAAAGCATGCTGCGGAGGCCGTGCCGCGCCAACTCGTGATCGTCAACCAAGAGCAATCGATGGGTCAACTGGTGAGCAGTGATAGGGTCTGCAATGGACATGGAACACTCTCCGCTTCAAATTCGGTGGGATTGGGCACCCAGACGCGTACGCGCGTACCTACGCCCGGTGCGCTTTCGATATCAAATGTTCCGCCAAGCAGCGTCATGCGCTCGCGCATGCTGTCCAGGCCAATGTGCCCGGGACGCCCGTGGGCCGGTGGGAGCGAGGCAGGGTCAAAGCCCCGGCCCCAGTCGTGCACATTGATCGTGATACCGCGAGCAGTCCTCGAGAGTACGACCTCTGCCCGTGCCGACCCGGAATGTTTACGGACATTCTGTAACGCCTCCTGGGTGACCCGGAAGAGTGCCACCTCGATTCCGGCGGGTAGGCGGGCCTCGCCGAGGTCGCTCCGGAGCGGTATCTCCCAACCGTCACGCTCCAGCGCCTCGACCTCCAACCGAATGGCCACGTGCAGGCCGAAATCATCAAGCGCAATTGGCCGTAAGCCCGCGATGAGCCGGCGCGCCTGCTGAACCGTGCTGCGCGAGAGCTCGAGGGCAAGACTCAGCTCCGGGTGCGCCACGCCCGCGTGTCGCTCGGTGATGGCGACGTAGGTTTCTAGATGTTGTTGGGCTGCCGTTGCGATCTGCGCCAGGCCATCATGCACCTCATAGGCCGCTCGTCGTTGACCCTCCTCGTGGGCCAGAAGCATGCGGTGTACAAGGTCCTGAAGCTGTCGCTCACGAGCGGAGAGCTCAGCTAACAGCTCCTGCTCGCGGGCCTGGGCCGCCTGACGTGGAGAGACATCATTGAGCGTCAATACCGCTCCGGTGACGTGGGCGTTCTCCATGATGGGGGTGACCATGCCGCTCACCGCGATCTCCGGTCCTCGCACCGTGGTCAAGCGCCCCTCGCTGATCCGGCGCGGCTGCCCGCTCGAGAGCGTTGAACTGACGAGGATCTGGCGCTCCTCCCCAGAGCTGCCCAGCTCGGATATGAGCAGGTGTTCCGAGGCGGTGGTGCCGATCAAACCATCGGCGGGCTGGCCCAGCAGCTCAGCAGCGGCCGGATTCACAAATGTAATCCGGCCAGCGCGGTCGACGCCGACAATGCCTTCACCAGCGGAAATCAGTATTGATTCGTTCTGCTGGACCGCCTGGGAGAGTCGGTCCGCCATTTGGTCAAACGCCTGGCCGAGCTGGCCCAGGTCATCCGGCTCGGTGAGTCCCGTGCGATACGACCAGTCTCCCGCTGACCAGTGCGTGGCCGCGCACCGGAGTGTGAGTAAGCGAGTCGACATCCAACGCCAGATCTGGTAGAGCGCACCGAGGATAGCGGCCGTGAGCGTGAGAGCCACGAGGCCCTCCGTGCGGGCTTCCGCATAGAACGGTTCTACGATTGGGCCGAGGGGAATGTCCACCACGGCGACCCAGGGAGTCCCGGTGACTGCCGCGTCGGTACGTAGGTGGTTCACATCCCGCGATGGAAGCGTGGCGTCGATTACCTGGTCTGAGCCTTCACCTCGGCCGGCCGCCAGATGCACCGCAATGTGAGAAGCCCCCACGTTGGTCGCACTCGAGGCAAGCACGCGGTTCGCACGTGTGTCAACCAGGTTGACCACGCTGCCCGGCGGCAGCGGCAGATTCGTCCAGAACGCGGGTAAGGCCTCAACCCGTAAACTTGACATGAGAAACCCGGAGCGACTGCTGGGTCCGCGCTCGCGTATCGGTACGGCAATGGGCAGGACGACGTTCCCGTTGGTTAAGGCCCTGAGCGGCTGATCGCTGACCGCGAGCTGCCCGGTTGTCACGATCTCCTGGGCATAGGATCGTTCGGCAACGCTGGGGCGTGGTTGGCCGGCCACGTGATTCGAGCTGCCTCGGGTCTGGAAGTCGCGGCTGAAAAAGAGACTGGCATTCACATACGGTCGCTCCGCGTTGAGCGCTGCCAGAATCTCATCGCGGTCTTCGTCGGCGCCTTCCCAGAAGTCGGGCAGTCGTTCCACCGCGGCGGCCGTTGCGCGCGCTTCCCAAATGGCCTCCTCGATCTCGGCCGCGGCCATGCGGGCGAAGGCGTGGGCACTCTCGAACGTGCCGAGCTGCCCGGCCTCAATGCTGGCGATTCGGGATCGCAGTTCGAGTGCCCCGCTCACCAGCAGCACAATTGTGGCGATCACCAGCAGTCCAATCGCTCGGCCTACCGGTGTGCGCATCGTGAGGCTTGATTTCACCGTCTGGGCCGACGTGCGCCACCCCCCTGTGTTGGGCGCAGGCGAGAGCGCGGCAGGGATTTCAACCGCGGCCAATGTCGTCATCCAAATTGCTCCTTTCCGCGGATTTTGGCGTGCGGCGAGGATTGCCTCAATCAGGTGCGGAACGTGCCAGAGAGTTGCTGTCCTCGCCGCACTCAACAGAAGTCAGTGCGTACCGCCCTTGTAGTTTCAGTCGGCGCGCCGGCTGACACAACCGCGCCAGACCGCGCTTCTAGTAGCCATTCGTACCGACTGCGCCGGTCATTCGGTACTCCGACCGTCGCTGGAGGATCGGTGAGCGCGGTCATTTCTACCGCGGAGGTCAGTACCTCCTCGGTGCCCTTTCAGAAGTCGCGTTGCCGGCCGGCTGGTGTAGCCCGGGGCACTGTGCCTGGGAAGCGGGCGCCGCCGATCGCGAGTAAGGGTCAGGGAGCTCTAGGCTCAGGGCATAGGGCCCCGGGTTACACCGTTCCGCCGGCCCGGCCCGTAAGGGCCGCACCGTAATCTCCGAATTAGCATCCTGGAGCCCAGAGGGCGGCATCGACGGCCGGGCCGCCAGGGACGGCGGCGCACCCGGTGAGGCGCACCCAGAGAGCGTGGTGCTCTCTGGTGGATCAATCCTTGCGCGCCGGACCATGCATGCCCCTGGGGTTCAGGATCAGCTCAGCATTTCCGCACGCTTTCGGGCAGTCGGAACTTCCGGTTGCCAGTCGCTCGTTCGGCGACGAGCAATTACCGCATCCTCTGTCGCCTGACTGGCAGATTGACTCTCCAGATGAAATTGCGCCACCAACGCGCGCAGCCCCTCGGCGGTGCTGGCCAGATCGCCGGCCTGAGCGGACATCTCCTGAACCTGAGCCGCCATCTGCTCGGCGGATGACGACACTTCATGCGAGGATGCTGAGCTCTGCTCCGCCACCGTGGCGATGGAGCTGATGCTCCGGCTGACACCCTCAGCGCCGGCGGACATTTCCTCGGCGGAAGCGGTCGCCTCCTCCACGACCGCTGAGATGGACTCCATCGCCGCGCTCACGTCGCGACTGCGACCGGCCATCTCTCGCACGGCCGAGGCGATTTCGGTGACCTGCTGGACCGTGGCGTCCACGGCCTCCAGGATCTGCTCCAGCGCTTGCCCGGCCTGATTGGCCTGGGTGCTTCCCTGGGAGACCTTTTTTGCTCCCTTCTCCATGGCGGAGACGGCATCACGGGTGCCGTGCTGAACCTCCTGAATCAAACCCGCAATGGACTTGGTCTCGCGCTGGGAGCGCTCGGCCAGTTTGCGCACCTCGTCAGCCACCACGGCGAAGCCGCGGCCGTGCTCGCCGGCCCGGGCGGCCTCGATGGCCGCATTCAGGGCCAGTAGGTTGGTCTGCTCGGCGATGTCGTCGATGGTCTCCACCACCGCGCCGATGCGCTCACCCAGCGTGCCCAAACGCTCCACGGACTGGGTCGCCTGAGACACTACCTGCTCTATCTCAGCCATGCCGGACACGGTTTCCTGCACCGCCTGGGCGCCGTGCTCGGCTGATGCACGCGCCTGCTGGCTGGCGGCCGCCACGGCCTGGGCGGTGGCGGCTACCTGCTCCACGCCCTGGCTGAGCTGATCGGTGGAGCGGGACACCTCGCTAATTGAGCGCGCTTGGTCCTGTGCGCCACGGGCCACCTGGTCAATTGCTTGCAGGAGTAGCGTCACGGCTTCGTTAGTCTCATGGGCGGCAGCGGACTGATCTTGCGCGCCCGTGGCCACCTGGGTCACCGCCGCGGTCACCTGTTGTACCGCTTGCCCGGTCTGTTCGGCGGCCTCGCCCAGCGCGCCGGAAGTACCCGCCAGACCGTCCGCGGTGCTCTGGACCTGACCCACCAGGTGGCGCAGGTTTCCTGTCATAGTGCCAAAGGCCTCGCTCGTGTCACTCACCCCGGAGGCAACGCGACCCATACTCGCGGCGAGCTGCCCCAGCTCATCATGGTGGGAATCAACAACGTGTACGTGGTTCAGCGCCAGGTCACGGCTCAGATCGCCTGAGGCCAGCGCCTGGCTGGCGCCCACGAGCTTGGGCAGCTCGGTGCCGCTCAGCTCATCGGCGGCCGCGGCGAGTCGGCGAATACGATGGACGAGGCTCCTTGAGATACACCAGCTCAGGAGGCTAATGGCCACCACCGCTCCGCCCAGGCTCATCCCCATCATCTGCTTCAGGCGGTCCGCGGCCGCGTATGCCTCGGACCGATCCTGTGTGGCGATCAGCGTCCAGTTGAGCCCGGGATAAATGGAGTACCCAGTGGAGCGCACCCAGCTCTGCATGGCCGGGGCCAGCGACTCCAAGCCGCTGTCATCACTGACGCCTTCAGGCCCGCTCGGCGGTCCGGATGGGAGTCGCGCGCTGAATGAATCGCGCAGTACGGCCGCGGCATCGGGTCCATGCAGCACCGTTCCCTGCGCCCCGGCAATGCCAATCCGCAAGGTGCCCGCGCCACTCTCATGGGCTCGCTTCTCGACCTCGTCCACGATTTGGGTGGCCACATCCCAGTTGAACCGATTTGTCCAGACGCCAATCACTTGACCGGCGTCGTCGCGAATCGGAGCGGTGAAATTGAGCGCGAGATCGGCGCCCTGCGCCTTGCCGTAGACCGCGCCGAGCAGGTCATCACGGTGAAGGTCATTGACCAGGCTGCTGCCCGGTCTGATCCGGCCGCGGATGGCTTCCTGAAACCAGGACTCACGGGAGACGTTCCTGCCGATGAGAGTGTCGGCCGTGGCCAGGGGTTCGCCGTCAACGCCGACGCTATTCACCGCCACGATGTGTCCCTCGAGATCTGCCACTACCATCAGCTTGTAGATGGGCGCATAGGCGCCCATCATGGTGTCCATCCAGACAGTCACCCGCTCGGGCTCCATCGACTGCGCCGGCTCACTCAGCGCAAAGGCCTGAACGTCACCGTAGCGCTCGAATAAATTGCGATCCAGCTTGTCCGTCGCGTTGAATGCCACATCGGCCAGTCCGCGCCGAGCGCTCTCTGCCAGGGCTGACTCCGCGGCCTGGTATGCGAACACTGAGACCGCCAGCATGGGGAGCAGCCCCACCGATGCAAACGCGATCCCTAGTTTCTGTCCTACCTTGAGTGATTGCCAGATGATCAATGCCAAATTCCTCCGTGAAGACTCACAATTGCTCCAAGCGGGAAACCCGTGTGACATCGCATGCACTGGCTGCCCGCGGATTCACTATCGGCTGAATTGGCCGGATGAATAGTCACCTGGCCATCATTTGACGGCCAGGTGACCTTCATCCGGCGACCGGTGAGGTGCTGGAGATGACGGAGGCAACGTGGGACTGACAGTGATCGTGACAAATGAGGAGCTCGGGGCGCTCTTCGGCCGGCGCCCCAAGCTGGACATGGTACGGGCGCTAGCTCACTGCCGCCACACGGGTTCGCGGCTCAGCCGCGGCCCAGTCGTCCGATCGCCGGCGGGAAATGACGGCGCCAGACTCACCACGGCTATCGAGACGGAAGTGCGCGACCAGCTCACGCAGGGTCTCCGCCGTGACGGCCAGCTCCTGGGCTTGCTGCCCCATCTGATCCACCTGCGCGGCCATCTCCTCCGCTGAGGCCGAGACCTCCTCGGTGGCGGCGGAGTTCTCCTCCGCGACCGCGGCAATGGCATTGATGGAGCGGCTTACGCCCTCAGCGCTGGCCGCCATTTCCTCGGCGGATGCGGTGGACTGCTCCACCACGGCTGAGATGGATTCCATAGCGCCGGATACTTCCCGGCTGCGGCTGGCCATCTCATTGGCGGCCGAAGCGATCTCGCCAACCTGCGTGACGGTGGCTTCCACGGCGCGCAGAATCTCGTCCAGGGCGGTGCCTGCCTGGCTCGCCTGGGAGGATCCTGATTTGACTTTTTCCGCGCCCTCATTCATGGCCGTCACGGCTTCCCGGGTACCGCGCTGGACTTCCAGGATGAGATCGGCAATGGCCTTGGTCTCGCGCTGTGAGCGCTCGGCCAGTTTGCGCACCTCATCGGCCACGACGGCAAAGCCCTTTCCGTGCTCGCCCGCGCGAGCCGCCTCGATGGCCGCGTTGAGTGCCAGGAGATTCGTTTGTTCGGCAATGTCGTCAATGGTCTCGACCACGGCGCCGATGCGCTCACCGAGCTGGCCCAGCTCCTCCACCTTGGCGGCCGCCTGGGAAACAACCATCTGGATCTCGCCCATGCCGGCGACGGTTTGGCGCACGGCTGTGGCACCCTGTTCCGCTGATGCTTTGGTCTGCATGCTGGCCGCGGCCACGTGCTGCGCGGTGGTAGCCACCTGCTCCACTCCGGTGGAGAGCTGCTCACTGGTGGCCGAGACTTCACTGATGGAGCGAGCCTGATCCTGGGCGCCGCGGGCCACCTGGTCGATGGCTTCCATGAGCTGCGAGACGGATTCATTGGAGCTCTGGGCGGAGGAAGACTGATCCTGCGCGCCACTGGCGACCTGGGTGATGGCGGTGGTGACCTGCTGTACCGCCGCGCTCGTCTGGGACGTGGCGCTGCCGAGATCCTGCGAGGTGGACGCCACTGAGTTTGATGACGCCTGGACCTGGCTGACCATGTCACT
>JBJXFJ010000308.1:0-7665 GCA_046154735.1 Chloroflexota bacterium
GGCCACATGCGCCTGGGTGAATCGATGAGCGAGGCGGTAAGAGAGCTAGAAGAAGAGCTCGGGCTTGCCGATACCCTTGATGAGCTACTGCCATTCGGCACCCACCGGCAGGAGCACGTCCACGCCAGTGGGCTCATTGATCGCGAGCATCATGCGTTGCATCTCCTAGCTCGGCCCGTGAATGATGTCGAGTTTCGTCCGGACCCTGAAGAGGTTCAGGGGCTCGCGTGGGTACCAGGAAACGTGCTGATCGGCCTTGCTGAGGGAGACCTGCGGGAAGCCGATGTGGACTACCTGGCCGTCACGGATCACGGCCGGGTGGAATCCCGGCAGAGGCTCCTCCGGGCGGCGGAGATTGTGCCGTACGACGGCCTGTACCACCGTCGCGTTGTGGATATCGCCACCGCCACCTTGCGCGAGCGGGGATTCATGAACGCGTAATGGCAGCATACCGCCCCGTCCCTTGCCGCCAGCACTGGGAGCGCTGCCATCCCTCGCGGACCGGCCCCTGAGGGCCGCCCGACCCTACCGGTGAGACGTGTTCGTATAGCATTCAGCGTGGACCGTCCCCTTCCGGATATGCTGTCACTATTGTTCCATCGGCAGAATCTCAGGGGGTGAGGCAGCTATGAGGATCGCAGAGGCCGCGAAGCGGCTCGGCACGGAGTCGGCATTTGAAGTGCTGGTGCGCGCGCGGGCGCTCGAGGCGCAGGGGCGCAGCGTGGTCCATCTGGAGATTGGTGAACCAGACTTTCCAACGCCGACCCACGTGGCTGAAGCTGGGATGCGGGCTATCCAGGATGGGCACACCCACTATGGTCCAGCCGTGGGGCTGCCGGAGCTGCGGCGGGCCATTGCTGAGCAAGTGGAGCGCATTCAGGGGGTCTCTGTTTCACCGGATCAGGTGGTGGTGACGCCCGGGGGTAAGCCCATCATGTTCTTCACCATCATGACCTTGGTGGAGCCCGGCGATGAGGTGATTTATCCGGATCCGGGTTTTCCCATTTACCGCAGCATGATTGACTACGTGGGCGGCCGGCCAGTGCCCATGCCCCTGCGCGAGGAACATGACTTTCGTCTCGATGTCAATGAGCTCAAGCAGCTCATCAGCCCTCGGACGAAGCTGATCATATTGAATTCGCCCAGCAACCCCGTGGGGAGCGTGTTTGAGCGGTCTGACCTGGAAGCGATTGCCGACCTGGTGCGCGGGCGCGACATTGCCGTGCTTTCTGACGAGATTTACGCACGCATCACCTACGGCTACGAGCATGAGAGCATCGCCGCGTTGCCGGGCATGCTGGACCAGACGATCATTCTGGACGGATTCTCCAAGACCTACGCTATGACCGGTTGGCGGTTGGGGTACGGAGTCTTCCCGGCTGAGCTGGTGCCGGTCATTGACAAGCTCATGGTGAACAGCGTTTCATGCACTCCAGCCTTTAGTCAGTACGCGGGGTTGGCGGCGCTCACCGGCCCACAGGATGCGGTTGACCGGATGCTGGAAGAATTTGACAGGCGCCGCCAGGCGGTGGTGCGTGGTCTGAACGCGATACCCGGATTGAGTTGTACTATCCCTCGAGGCGCGTTTTATGCCTTCCCGAACATTGCGAAAACGGGCTTGAGCAGTAAGGAGTTTGCGGATCGACTCTTACAGGAAGCCGGCGTAGCCACGCTCTCCGGAACTTCATTTGGAGCTCAGGGTGAGGGCTACCTACGTCTCTCGTATGCCAGCTCACTGGAGAATTTGGAGATCGCGCTGAAGCGCATTGAAGAGTTCGTCAGCTCTCTGGGCCAGGGGACCTAGCAGTTCCCAGGGACAGCAAGGGCAGAATTTAAAGCCCTTGCTGTCCTTCAGGGAGTCTGGTTTCAATCAGGCAGTGGGCTTGACCGCTCCGCGTCCTCCGGAAAGATGATGAGTAGCCGCGCGCCGCAATCACAGCGAACTTCTCCACCTCGCCGTGTGTCAATGTCGTAGTAGACGTTTCCGCAACGAGGGCAGGTGCCCCGGGGACGGTCGTCGATCTCGTCGTACATGGCGACTCCAGTGCACGTAAGCTCAGTCCGTAGTGCGGACTCTCACCCCATCATAACCAGGTGACGCACGCGGTGGAGCACCGGCTGAAGTGAGTTTGTGCTTACCCGGAGGGATGTCCGCTGCCCAGCATCAAGCTCACCACGCGTCCATCGCGAAGATTGAACCGAACGAAGATATCGCCGGGCGAGGTGCGATTTGCGAGTAGCTCATCGGGCATGACGTTACTAAACTGCTGACTGCGGTAATGCTGCAGGTGCGCGGCGGGCTGCCGAACAAGTCGGGCGTCATACGGAAGGTAATCCCCGGCCAACCCGTACGAAGCATCCAATGGCATGAATGGCTCAGGCAGGTCGACTCGCAGTGCGCCAGCTCGTCGGGAGAGCCAGAACTGCACTGAGATCGTGCGGCCATCCTTTTTCCAGGCGAGCTGATACGTGGATTGTGGTCCCGAGATCGTTTCTGACGGCCCCAGGTTCTGTCTGAAGTCCGTGGGTGTGTTGCCCAGGCCACCAGGTGGCGCTATCTGCCTTTCGCCAAAGCGTGTTTCCGTGCTGGGCCGGGGGGTGGGTGTGACGGTTGGCGTGGGCGGAACGGGCGTAACGGTGGGTGTAGGTGGGATCGATGTTGCTGTTGGGACAAGAGTGGCTGTGGGACTTGGCACGGGAGTTGGCGAGGCGACGGGCGATGGCGAGGCAACTGGTGTTGGGGGTGTCGTTGAGATCACATTTGGCTGGCAGCCAGCCTCCATCGTCATGGCCATAGCCATAATCAAGATGCGCCAGCGATTGTCGATGAATCGAGTAATGTGCAGGTGGCTCAATGATTCGGAAGTGAGCCGCGCGGAGCGGCGAGAGCATTGCCAGCATCATAATTCACGGCCAAGTAGCCGAAGTGATGAATGGCTTCAGGAAACGGTCCGCTTGCGGAGTCGTGACGCGACTGAGACGCGGCGCGGCCGGAATGCACCGATCTACTAGAAGCACCCCTATAATCACTCTATGGAACAGCGAGAGCGAGTGGGTCGGCGAGAGCTGTTTGGTTTGATGGTCAGCGGGCTCGCCACCGCGGCCGCGGCATGTGCGCCCGCGGGCACTGCCGCAACCATCCTGACGACCCCCGAGGGCCGCGTGCTCCAGTGGGAGCGGGAAGGCATGACGGTCCTGGTGAGCGGGATCCGTGACGAGTATCGTGCTGGTGAACCGCTGCGAGTCAATGTGCTCATGAACAACAGCGCAAGCGCTCCGGCGATCGCCAAGGTGAGAACCCGCCTCATTGGCCGTGGGCAGCAGGCCGTCGTTGAGGCTGAGGTGGCCAACGTCACAATCAACGCGGACACGGCCTCCAATCTGGACCGCGTGTTGGATCTCCCCCGCAGTCTGGCGCCGGGCGATTACACGCTGACCGTTGAGATTCCGCCGTGGCGAATCGAGCGTCGAGATGTCGGCGGCGGGCGCCTGAGCGCTGATGTGCGCGTGCAAGGGGCGAGCCTCGAGCCGCGTTTGTAGCATTCACGAGACGGCATGTTGGTTGCCCTTACGTTATCTAAGCGGTATCCTAGCCAAACCCCAAAATTCTCCTATCTGTTCGAGAGAGGTGACTTCATGACGCAAGCCAAGCTGAGGACGCTCCCCTGGCATGACCAGGAAGTGGCGGAGATGCTCTCGGCGGCGGCCGCCTCTCTCCGACCCGCCTCGGCGGCTGAAACGGGCACAGCACCGGGCGCGGCGATTCGCTGGGCCAAGTCCAGTCACGCTGATCCCATCTCGCTGGGGGGTGGGTTGCCCGATCCGGAATCGTTACCCGCGGAGGCGCTGCAGGCAGAGCTGGACTGGGTGCTTCAAAACAATCCAGCCCAGTCCCTGCGCTACGGCGGGGTATTGGGCTCAGATGAGTTGCGCAGAGCCCTGGCTGAACGCCAATCTCGACTGGATGGCGTGCCCATTGACTTCTCGCAGCTCATTCTGACGCCGGGTGGCGCCGGCGGCATTGATACGATCTGCGCAGCATTTCTCAACCCTGGTGATGTGGTCCTAGTGGAGCAGCCCGTATTTGCGGGGACGATTCGAACCATTCGCGGGCATTCCGCGGATATCGTTGGAGTCTCCATAGGAGCGGGTGAGGATGTCTCGGCCAATGTTGCCGCCGCGGTGGAGCAGGCGGAAGGGCAAGGAAAGCGCGTGAAGCTGCTGTTCCTCATCCCCGATTATCAGAACCCGGTTGGAAGCGTGCTGTCCGAGGCTGCCCGGGCGGAGATTATCGAGCACTGTGCTCAGCACCGAATTCTTATCGTTGAGGATTCCACGTACGCGGAGCTGTACTTCAGCGCACCTCCGCCACCTTCGCTCTATACGATGGCTGGGGGAGTGGGCGTGCTCAAATCCGGAACGTTCAGCAAGATCATCGCCACGGGCTTGCGGGTGGGCTGGGTGCAGGCTGCGCCAAATCTGATTGACGCTCTCGCGCGGATGGTCTTTGATATGGGCGGTAGTCCGTTAATTCATGAGGCGATCGCGCGGTTCATGCACTCTGGAAAACTGGACGCGCACGTGGAGCAACTGCGCCGAATTTATGCGACCAAGTGTGATGTGATCTCCGGGTCCATTGAGGAATATGCCAGCAATTGGCTGCAATTCCAGCGGCCGGAGGGCGGATTCTTCCTCTGGGCGGAGTGCCTGGGTATGTCTTCCGAAGAGCTGAGCCAGAAGGCGACGGAGGTCGGTGTGATGTTTCCGACAGGCGCCAACTTCTTCATCGATCAATCTGCCGATACGACACATGTGCGCATCGCGTTCAGCCAGGCCTCGCTTCAGCAACTGCGTGATACCGGCCCCCGCTTACATGAGGCGTTCACTCAGTAATTCTGGGGAGATGAAACGCAGAGACACAGAGACGCAGAGACGCAGAGACAATATTCGGTCCTACTCTGTGTCTCCGGGTCTCTGTGTTTTATTTCGTCACTGTACCGCTGAGTCTGCCCCCGGAATGCGTGATACTCGCCAGGCGTGTGACATCGGTGCTACAAATGCACTCGCATGACTCTGATCCGCCCCGATAGTCGACTCACACCCGAGATGATTCAGGACTATTGTTCCACGGGCGCCTGGCGCGCGCGTTCACTCGGCAGTTATCTGCGCGAGGCCGTTGCCGCACAGCCTGAGCGGCAAGCGGCCGTGGGCTACGATGTGCATGGTGACAAGCTCACTGCGCTGTCGTATCGTGACCTTGCAGATTTGGTGGACCGCTTAGCAGCCGGATTGCTTGGGCTGGGTGTTCAGCCGGGTGATGCGGTCTCGGCGATGCTGCCCAACCGGGTGGAATTTGCCGCGCTCATGTTCGCAATCGCGGAGATTGGCGCGGTGTACTCCGGTATTCCCGCGGCATACGGCCAGCGTGAGTCCACGTTCATGGTGCGTCGAGTCAAGTCAAAGGTGCTAGTGGTTCCAGATTCCTATCGGAATCGTAACTATGTTGAGCTCGCCCGACAGATCCGATCGGAAGCGGCTGAGCTGGATCATGTGATCGTCCTGGGTGATGCACCTGAGCAGCCGGGCTGGTTGAGTTTCGAGGAGCTTGCCGCGGCAACGCCGGTGCGGCTGCCGAATGTTGAGCCGAGCTCGCTGGTTCACGTGGGCTTCACCTCCGGCACAACGGGCGAGCCCAAGGGGGTGATGAACACGCATCAAACGCTGGATGCCGTTCTCTTCCGCTTCATTGACCACCACGGTCCAGATCTGCTCAATCAATCCGTGGTGAATCTTATCGCCTCACCCATGGGCCACCATACCGGATTTCTCTGGGGCGTACTATTCACCACGCTTCTGGGTGGGCGAGGTGTCTACCTTGAGCACTGGGATCGTGACGTCGCGGCAAAGCTTATCCGCGACGAGGGTGTGACCTGGATGGCCGGCGCGCCCACGTTTTTGCAGGATCTGCTGATGGTGCCGGGAATGGGCCCGGGAAGTCTGAAGATGTACGCCATGGCCGGATCACCCATACCCCGTAGTCTGCCGCGCGAAGCCAGTGCCAGCTTGGATGCCTTCATTTGCCCGGCCTGGGGCATGACTGAATGGGGCATTGGCATCTGTGGCTCGCTCCAACTGCCCCGCGAGCGCGTGGACGTGACCGACGGAATCGCCATTCCGGGCTGCGAGGCGCGCGTCATGGCCGCGCCAATGCGTGAAGCGGATCCGGGTGAGGAGGGCGATCTTCAAATTCGCGGCGGCGGTCTATTTCTCGGATATTTTGATCGGCCCGATTTCACCGAAGACGCCTTCGTGGACGGATGGTTTCAGACGGGTGATCGCGCGATCAAATGGGAGGATGGATTCATCTCCCTCTCCGGGCGCTCAAAGGATATTGTCATCCGCGGCGGTGAGAATGTGCCGGTCGTGGAGATTGAAACGCTGATCTATCAGCATCCGGCTGTGCTGGATGTGGCGGTGGTGGGATATCCCGATGAGCGACTCGGAGAACGGGCCTGCGCCATTGTGGCCGTTCGCCAGGGAAGCAGTCTGGATCTCCCTGAGCTGATTGAATTTCTGCTCTCCAAGGGAATGTCCAAGCACTTTTTGCCGGAGCGACTTGAGCACCTGGCAGCGCTACCGAAGACGATGAGCGGCAAGATCAAGAAGGCAGAGCTGCGCCAGTGGCTGATGGCCGGCGGAGATCCGCCCGATTGACCGGCGGAGCTCTTTTATCGTTGATCTCAGGCTGAGGTACCGATCACCTGCTGAATTCCCTCGATCGTCGTGAAGTTGGCGCCATTACGGGCCATGTCTGCCAGTGCATTCTCAATATCGCCCGGCTTAAGGTTGATACCCCGGACGGTGTCCAGCAGGACGGTGACTTTGAAGCCCTCGGCGAGAGCGGCGAGCGCTGTGGCGACCGTGCAATAGTCGGTGGCCACGCCGCCTACGTAGAGATGTTCCACATCCAGGCTTCTCAGCACCTCGGCCAATGAGCGTCCCTGTGCATCACTGCCCTGAAAGCCGGAGTAGGCATCTTCTCTGGCACCCATGCCTTTTGAGATGACGACGGTGGAGTCCGGAAGATTCAGGTCCCCATGAAACTCGGCGCCGGACGTACCCTGTACGCAGTGAACCGGCCAGGTTCCGCCGCTGGACTGAAAGTGCGTGGTCTCAGCCGGATGCCAGTCCCTGGTGGCAATGATGGGTCGCCCTTCTGAGTCGAACAACTCTATGTACCGATTCAGCGTTGCTACCACCTTATCACCCCCGGGCACTGGCAGTGAGCCGCCAGGCAAGAAGTCATTCTGCATGTCCACGATGACGAGCGCCGCCCGATCCATACTGGCTCTCCTTCCGCATCGGCTTTAGGGAATCATCTCACAATGGATGGCATGAATCATTGGTGTCTCCTGAAACAATTTTTAAGAGGGGACGTTGACGGCGTTTCCCGAGCGCCAGGCCACGAGTGGTAAGTCCCAAGACGCAGCGAAAGACCACACGTGTAAACGGCTATCATGATGGCGCTGTCACGATACTAGTGCTCTGTCAATCATGGATTGCTGGGTGGAAGATATCGGTGGTGTCGGGCATCTTGCCCGACAGTGAAGAACTCGCAGCGCGACGACGTGCAGGAACGCACCATACTGTCGGGCAAGATGCCCG
>JBJXFJ010000317.1:0-22328 GCA_046154735.1 Chloroflexota bacterium
CTCTTGACCTGGCTCCGCGCCTCGAGCTCTTCCCGAACCCGTGATCGCGATCGGCGGCTCCCGCGTCCCAGGCACAGGGCACAAGGCCCCGCGCTACGTCGTCCCACTGACAACTCGACTTTGAAAAGACCCTGACCGTGAGCTAGGGGCCGTCATGAGTCACAGACGAGTACGAGCAGAACCAGGGTCAGGCGGTGCGGCGCCATACCGGGACTCCTGACAGCAACGACCAAGCTATGGACCCGAAGGCGGTACTCAACTCGATCGGCCAAGACCCTGCCGTTGCAGGCGTAGTGTGGGAGGCGACGTCATGCTTGGAGAAAGCAGTCGTGATTGCGGTCGTGCCGGTGGCGTGAGTGATGGAGGGGCGCATAGGCACTCGCCGCACTGGGTAGGTCGGTTGAATATGCTGATGTCAGCTTTACTCGGTCGGGGCGATCACCTTCCCTGCCCCTGACTCCATCCGTTTCTTGATCTCCCAGATCGTGCATCCCACCATGTAGGTATGGATGACCGGGTCGGGTGTAATTTTCAGGAAACAGATTCTGGTCTCGCCGCGACGACGAGACTCCTGATACGCATTGAGAATCCGACGACCCATCCAGAAACTCCGAAAAACATTCAGGCCCTCTACGTCGGTGCCATTCAGGACTTCCGCGTGTCCCTGCAACTGAATCGACGGAGGCGGAAGAAACCATAGGAGGCGACGGGGCAGCGGCACCACGAGTGCTACCCGCGGATTCCCGGTGATGTTGCGCGCCTTCTCAAGGTGCGTCCGCGTCATCACATACAAGGCCAGGCCGCGGCCTGGCCTCGAGACACCGTAGTTGATGGCTGCGGAACATGGTCTGCCTGTGGGGCTGACAGTGGACAGCACCGCAAAGTGATGCATGCGGAGCTCACGGAGAACCAGCTCAAAGGTCAAGCGTTGCTCGGTCATCCTCGTCGATTGCACTCCATCCCCACCAGTCAGCGATACGGTAGCTCGCGCTATTCAATCTCGCGGCGCATCCGCTCAAAAGTGGCCTGATCAATCTCGCCATGGGCATAGCGCCGCTTGAGAATCTCCTGTGGGGATTCCGCCGCTGGATGCGCGAGATGAGATGGCGCTCCCGCGGCCCACCGAACCAGGAGCACGAGCCCAACGATGAGCACTCCCCAGAAGGCCAGCATCGCGAGCCAGCCAAAGGCCATGCCCGTGCCCCACATCCAGCCCGGCATGTTCGGTGTAATTCCTGGAGTATTTGGACCCCACATCATGCCCGGTCCCATCGTGACACCCGGGCCCATCATGGTTCCCATCATCACTGGGCCAAGCGCAACAAACACAAGCAATATCACCAGGACAACCATGAGTGGGCGGTGGTCATTGAACATGAATTCATCCTTGAATTGGATTGGTGGTGCGTTACCCGTGGCTCGGCTCGCCAGACGGGCTGCTCGATGCAGGGCGACCCATACGAGGGATCCAGCCGGGCGTCACGGCCGCGTACCGGGCGTACTCCTCCCCGAGCTCGGCCCGCACCTCGCGCTCCTCGCGTTGGGCCAGCCGCACGTACATCACGACAAGAACTGGGAACATCGCCAGGGTGATCAACGTAGGCCACTGGAGCAAGAAGCCGAGCACGACCAGGATGAAGCCCCCATATTGCGGGTGGCGGACGCGGGCATACGGTCCGGAGGTGGCCAGCGTATTTGATCGCTGAGCCTTGTACAGCACGTCCCAGGCCGATGCGATCACGATGAACCCCCCAAAGATCAGCACGTTGCTGAGCAGATGCAGCGGATTGAAATGTGGATCGCCATCCCAGCGGAGCAGCGTCTCCCACAGGTGCCCGTTGTTGTGCGAGTAGAGGTCGATGCCCGGGTACTGGCTCCCCAGCCAGCCCGAGAGTAGATAGAGCGTCAACGGGAACCCATACATCTCCGTGAAGAGGGCCAGGATGAACGCGGAAAACGCACCAAAGGAGCGCCAATCGCGGCCTGTGTGCGGATGGGTGAAACTGAAGGCGAATATGATGAAAACGGCGGCGTTGATAATTGCGAGTAGCCATAGGCCATAGGCTGGTGAATCGGTCATGATCGAGCGTCCTCCACGCGTGAAGAGGGGTGGCCCGCATGCGTATCCGCGCCCCCATGCCCGCCGTGCATGAACAGATGCATGAGTGGGCACAGCAGGAACAGCGCGTAAGGCAGGAACCCGAAGACGTGCGCCGTGTGCTCAGTGAACAGATAAAAGGCTGCCACGCCAATGAACACCAGACAGGCGAAACCGGCGCGTGAGCGCCAGAAGCTGCCCTGCTGCGATTGTGGTTGTGTTGCCATAATCCGCTCCTTCACTCAAAGAACCATCGGCGGCTCAGCTCCCGATTGGTGCATCTTGGCCGGGCTGGTTGTGCCGTTGTGATCATGAAACTGCTGCGTTGCGCTCATGAGGCGGCTCCTCGATGCGCCGCGGTCAGTGTGCTCACGTTTATGAGACGAGCACCCATTGGATGACGGTTTCCGGGACGCCGCCAACCTCGTGGATGACCAGATCCAGGCTGTGCGTATCAAGGCCCAGCAGGGGCGTGCCATCAGTGAGGGTCAGCGGGAATTTCAACACTCCTTCGCGATGATGTCCTCCTTTCGGCGCTTCCCAGGTGTCAGGCTGAATCTCAAGTCCCAGGTTCGTTCGGACGATCGCGAGCTGGCTCAGGTCGTAGCGGTCGAGGTCCACGGAGTGTGTATCCAGAACGATCGCGAACGTCAGTCCGGTATCCGATAGTTGCGGCGCCACCTTTATCGTGACGGGGCCAGCCTGAGCCGTCCGGGTTTCCAAGCTCACCGGGGTGCTCGGCGCCACCGTTTCGGTTTCTTGGGCAAACATTGGACTCTGGCTCAACACCCAGCCGAGGCTCAGGACCATCACGATCGCGATGACTCGACAGATCAGATATCGCCCTTCAAAGTTGTGTAATCTTGAGATCCGTTCCGGCCCCTGCTCGGGCTGAGAAGCGCGAGGGGAGCGTTCCGCCGGATCTCGCGGCGGGTGGTCCGTAGCGTTCACTTCAGCCGTCGCAGTAAGGGGCTGTTCACGATGACTAAGTGCGAGCTGAGCACCAAGGCCCCCGTCGCGATGATCGGGTTGAGAAATCCGAATGCGGGAATTGGCACGCGAGAGCTGGGGCACGGTGGCCACGTCCCTCACGTTGACCATCACCAGCGCGATTCGGCCAGTTTCCTTGGCGACCTTTGCTTGCAGCGCCTTCGTAAGCTGGTCCACTGTGGGGATGGGCCGCTCAGCGCGACTCGACCCATCCAGCGGAACCAAGATATGGTTGGGCATCATCGATCACCCCTTCTCAAGGTAGCGTTCACGTTGTGCGATCTGCGGACATTTGGTTTTGGTATGTGCTCGCGGTGCTTTAAGTCCTCGTGCCGGTCAGGCCCTGTTGGGCCATGGTCAAGGAGTCCATCGCGCATGGTCTCGTGCCGCTTCGGAAAGGGAGCATCGAGACGGCTCCGACGATCCGACGCTTGCGCATCAAACACGTCTCTGAGTGCGCGAGCGGCACCGCGAAAGAGCGGCCGGTTGGCCGGGTCCGTCTAAAGCCGAAACACTTGGAGCAGGGCTTGCCGATCCGCCTGCGGTGGCGGATGAGAAACCCATGTCGAGCAGGGCGGCAGAAGAGCAAGGCTCAGCGCGCTTGACTGTCGATTGAGGACAACTCCTACGAGATCGACGAATCCATGCCCGACCGCCGGCAATGACGCGGCGAAACCACACGCGTCCAAGCGCGGGGATGCCGGTGCCGAATGATGAGAGCGTTCAGGTGTGCCTTCCGGATCGTGGTCGGCTACCATGTGGGGTGACAGAGGGGTGTCAGCCAACTCGGCTGCGGCCATCACGCGGGCGTGGACCGGTGTGGACATTGCCGCCAGATGGGCGAACAGCGCGAGTAACGCCACACCAATGAAGTGGGCGGACCGACGTTGTGATCGCCACTGGAGACCTGTCATGTCCATCTTCTAGGAGTCTACAGCAAGTCGGAGAGAAGTCCGAATCCCGAGCGAGCGCGTGGACCCTCATACCTGTAACGAAGGATGCCGAGGCGGCAACCGCGGGCGATGTTCATGCCGGAATCTCCGGGTCGGGCAGCGCCCGGCGCAGCAACAGCGCGTTGCTCACGACGGTAATGCTCGAAGCGGACATCGCCAGTGCCCCGAACTCCGGCCGCAGCATGATCCCCAGCGACGGGTAGAGCGCCCCCGCGGCGACTGGAATGGCGATGACGTTGTAAATGGCCGCCCAGAACAGATTCTGCTTCATCTTGCGGACGGTTGCCTTGGACAGGCGGATCGCTCCGAGCACATCGGCCGGATCGCTCTTCATCAGGATGATGTCCCCGGTCTCCACCGCCACATCGGTCCCCGCTCCGATCGCAATGCCCAAATCCGCCTGGGCGAGCGCCGGGGCATCGTTGACGCCGTCTCCCACCATGGCCACGAATTTCCCTTCCGCCTGAAGGGTCTTCACGCCATCGGCCTTGTCCTGCGGCAGCACTTCAGCAAAGACCCGCTCGATCCCGACCTGTCGTGCGACCGCTTCAGCGGTCCTGCGGTTGTCACCGGTCATCATGACCGGCTGAATCCCTAGCTCCTTCAGCTCAGCAATCGCTCGGGCAGCGGTGGGGCGGACCGTATCCGCGGCCGCCACGATGCCGACGATCCGCTGATCGACCGCAACGAGCATCAGCGTTTTTCCGTCATTGAGCAGGCGATCCGCGCCTTCAGCCAGGCTCCCAAGCTGGATTCCCCGCTCGTCCATCAATCGGCGCGTACCTACGAGAACCTGATGCCCATCGACCTGAGCCTGCACGCCCCGCCCCGCCAGGTTCTCGAACCCCGTCATTGCAAGGTCATTCACGAGCTCGCGCCGCTCGATCTCGTCCAACACTGCTTCGGCGAGCGGATGCCCGCTCCGCGCCTCGGCTGCGCCGGCCAGACGGAGCACCTCGTCGGCGGACGTCGCTGTGACAGTGATCACGTCGGTGACTCGTGGCTTCCCCTCGGTGAGCGTGCCAGTCTTATCGAAAATAATCGCTTCAATTCGCGCGGCAAGCTCCAACGAGACTGCCTGCTTGAAGAGAATGCCGTGCCGCGCGGCAAGATCGGTGGCCACCATAATGGCCGTCGGGGTGGCCAAACCAAGTGCGTCAGGGCAGGCGATCACGACTGCCGACACCGCAAAGGTGAGCGCGAGCAACAATGGCTGCTGGAGCAGAAAGAACCAGACGAGAAACGTGAGGATGCCCGAGCCCACGGCGACGAGTACCAGGTAATGCGCCGCTCGATCAGCCAGGCGCTGGGCCGGAGCTTTACTGTTCTGGGCCGTCTCGACAAGGCGAACGATCTGGGCCAGCGCGGTGTCCGCACCAACCTTGGTTGCCTGGAAGCGGAGTGATCCGGCCTGATTGATGGTGCCGGCGATCACGGCGTCGTCTGGGTCTTTCTCGACCGGAATGCTTTCGCCGGTGACCATGCTCTCATCGACTGTGCTGTGACCGTCCACGACGGTGCCGTCCACCGGGACACTGTCGCCCGGCTTGAGGATCACAATGTCCCCAACGACCACGTCAGCAACCGGAAGCTCCATCGCCCGTCCATCACGCTCGACCGTCGCTTGCCGCGGTGTGAGATCGAGCAGCTTGCGTACGGAGTCCGACGACCCCCGGCGGGCTTTCATCTCCATCCAGTGACCGAAGAGCAGGAACACGGCGAGCATCACGGCAGCTTCATAAAACGTCTCCTGGCCGGGCACGAATAGCGTGAGGCCGAGGCTAAAGAAATAGGAAACCAGGATTCCCAAACTGACCAGCACGCTCATGTTGAGAACACCGGATCGGAGGGAGGAGTACGCGCCCAGGTGAAAGACACTGCTCGTCCACAACGCCACCGGTGTTGCCAAGATCAGCATGACCCAGTCCTGATGGACGCCGAACGGCGTCGGGAGCATCAAGCCGAAGATGTTCATTGCCAGTGGCGAGTACAGCACCACCGGAATGCCTAGGATCAGGCTGATCCAGAACCGTTTCCGCATGTCGGCTTCCATGGCCGCGGCCATGCCAGGGTCCGACATGTCATGTGCCCCATGAGCCATGCCCCTGTGGCCCGTATGGGAGTACTCGTGGGACGACACTTCGGACTGAGGCAGTGGCACCGGGTTGCGGCCGCCGCAAGCCGCGGTGAGTAGCTCTCCAAGCTCCGCTTCGAGCCGCGGCCCATCATCGACTTCGACGTGCGCCATCTGTTGACGGAAGTCAATATGCGCGCTGTGGACATTCGGGTGATCACGCAGACGTTTCTCAGCGACGGCCTGACACTCCTCGCAGGCGATACGCCCAATTGGGATTGCCAATGTGGTTCGGTGGTCCATCGTCTTTTCCTTCTTGGTGGAACGCTTTCCCCATCACGGTGATCATCTCTCTGATTGCCGTACTCCGAGCCCTACCTGCTATCTGAGTTCTGAACAGTCCCATCTCCTCAAGCACTGCGACATTAGAGGTGCTACTTCATAAGGGTATAGTGTTGGATGACATTGTTGAGAGGTCGCCCTGGTCCGCGGACTCGATTGCGGGCAAGCAATTTCAGGGATAATTTCGACTGTCGAAGTCGCCGAGAACGTGTTGCGAGTCATCAATCAGCGCGTGGCGAGGGCCGTGGCTCTGAGCCGATCCAAGACGTTGTGGGTCAGAACCAACAGTCGCAACCAGGCCGTGTGGACCCTCCACTCAATTGGACGGATAGACGCGGGCGGCCAACACGTTCTTCAGCGCATCGCTGATCAGCTCGATTGTGCCGGCCCTGCCCCGCGTCGAGGTCAGCAGTGCTTGGCCGTCACCGATGAGCACCTCTTGGCGCCGTCGCACCAGTATGGCTTCACACTGGTAGAGCGAGGCGTCCTTCGTGGCGTCGGTACGGCCGGGGACAGAGAGCACGTCTGTCCATCCAGGGATCGCCAGCTAGACGATTCGAAGGCCGCTTATGCCCCGCGGCTGATTGACGAATAGGCCGTTCAGGACTAGTCTCAATCATATGCTTCCCTGACATCGCGAGCCACCAGGGCGCATTCCGGCGAGCATCCCGTCACGGGCAGTCGTTGATGCACGCTTCACTCAGGCGAGCCCCAGGTTCAAGAAGCAGGAGTTGTCCATGAAGATCGGCGATCTCACAGTTGACGCGCTCTACGATGGAGTTGGAAAGTTCAATGCTGACCGGTTTCGCGGGACCACCGATGGCATGTGGGCACAGCACCAGCAGTTTCTGGATGCCGACGGCAAAGTTGAGCTAGCGCTGGGCGGGTTCTTGATCCGCGGGATTCGCGATCGATTGGTGCTGGTCGATACGGGTATGGGCGCGCCGCGTGGAGCGTTTGCCGATGCCGGTCACCTTCTGGAAAGCATGGCCGCGATTGGCGTCCGACCGGAAGACATTACGGATGTGATCTTCACGCACCTCCACTTTGATCACGTGGGCTGGGCTTCGAGGAACGGCGAGATCGTCTTTGCCAACGCGACCTATCGCTGCGATATCCGCGACCTCGAGCATTTCATGGGCAAGCATGAAGAGGTGACTGAGATACTCACGCCGGTGGTCGAGCGATTTGAGACCTGGAATAGCGCGGGGCCGATCCTCCCCGGCGTGGACGCCATGGTGGCGCCCGGGCATACGCCCGGCAGCACCATCATGGTCCTGTTCTCTGGGACGGCCCGCGGGCTGCTCCTGGGCGACGTGGTGCATTGCCCCGTGGAGCTGGAGGAGGATGAGTGGGGCGGCCTGGGCGACGTGGACCCAGAGCTGGCCCAGCGAACCAAGACCGCGCTCATCAAGGAGCTAGAAGGCACGGATATTCCCGCCGCGGCAGCGCATTTTCCGGGCTTACAGTTTGGCCGTCTTCTCTCCGCAAATGGGAAGCGGTATTGGACGCTCTGACGAGCCTGTCCTGGGGGTCGGCTGGCTCAGCGGCAGCGGCTGATTCTGTCTGCTGATCATTGCCACCTTGGGCTATCGGCGGCAATACATTCCTCGAGCCAGGAGCATTTCGTTGGCCCCCTACTCGTGCGCCCATCGACTCTGAAGGCAATGCTGCCTCAGAATTCAGCGGACCGCTGGGCGATCCGGATTAAGATGAGGCAGCCTATTCCGAGTCTCTGGTGACAGGACGCTGAACAACATGGACGCGCTCTCGCTCATTGGCAACACTCCGCTGGTGGAGCTGAAACACTGTTCGCCAAAGCCGGGCATCCGGTTCCTTGCAAAGTTGGAGGGGCAGAATCCAACCGGGTCAGTCAAGGACCGAATTGTCGCCTTCATGCTGGAGCGGGCGAGAGCGAGCGGCACGCTTGCACCCGGCCAGGAGATCGTGGAGGCCTCAACGGGGAACACGGGGATTGCGCTAGCGATGATGGGGCAACGACTTGGACATCCGGTGCGAGTGGTGGTTCCGGAGACGGCATTTCCTGACATCTTACGGGTGATTTCGGCCTACGGCGCGCGGATTGAGCAAGTGGGCGGCGAGCTTGGCATCAAGAGCGCGCTCGATGTGGCGCGTGAGATTGTGAATCGCGATGGCGCCTATCTCCTGAATCAGTTTGGGACTCCGGATAATCCCCGCAGTCACTATGAAACGACCGGGCCCGAGATCCTGGCGGCCTGTCCTGAGGTGGATGCATTTGTGAGCGGCCTTGGCACCGGCGGAACCATCATGGGCGTTGGGCGTCGGCTCAAGGAGCACAACCGTTCGGTCCGGCTCATCGCTGCCGAGCCGTATCCGGGTGAGTCACTCCAGGGCATGCGGAGTTTGAGCGAAGGGTATCTCCCACCAATCCTGGACCTCGCAATGCTCGATGCCAAGATCGTGGTGCGGAGCGTGAGCGCGTTCCGAGCGGTTCACCAGATCATTCGGCGGGAGGGCCTGCTTGTTGGTCCATCGTCTGGTGCGGTGATGCACGCGGCCTTGAAGTGGGCCCAGCGACTCGAGCGGGGCACAATCGTCCTGATGTTTGCTGATGCCGGCTGGAAATACCTGGACTCCCCCCTGCTCCAGATCCAGAATATGCCTCATGACGAGGATGGCCTGGATGACGTGCTCTGGTGGTAGTGACCGGTCTGGCGATGCTCTCACTTGATCACGGTTCGCGTGCGGAGTCTCCTTTGCTTCCCAGCTGATCCATTCGCCAACCCGGGGCAATTCTGAGTAACGTTGGCGTCCGACACGGTGAAGCGTAACTGTTCAGAAGTCGGGAAGCGGCATGGGCTCATAGTGCGGGTTTATCCCGCCGTTCCCGGCGACATGTTGAAACGGAGCGTCCGCGAGAGGACGGCGGTATGAATCCTGCACTCCGAGCCCGGCTCACCTAGTGCTCCGTCCAACTTGGTCTGGGGGGTTCTCCCTCCACCGGTGGTGTCGGACATCTTGCCCGACAGTCCGGTGCGTTCCTGCTCGTTGCCGCGCGGTCGGTGGTGTCGGGCAAGATGCCCGACGCCCCCGGTGGCGGCAGAACCCGACAGACCAAGTGGGACAGGGCACTCGTGGGTCACTTGACATGAAGAGGACCATTGGGGTGGGACAGGCGTCTCTGCCTGTTCCACTAGTCCTTGCACGACGCATGGCCCAGATCATGCCGAGGCGAATGAAGCGCTTACTTCTCCGTCCCGCTCGGCTGTGGCACAAAGCGGAGATATGGCCGTGGCGCCCGCCAACCGTCGGGATAAATCTTCTTCGCCTCATCGTCAGAGACGGAACCGGCAATGATGACGTCATCGCCGGGCTTCCAGTTCACGGGCGTCGCCACGGCGTGCTTGGCACTGAGCTGGATTGAATCAATGACGCGCAGGACCTCGTCAAAGTTCCGGCCGGTGGTCATCGGATAGATAAGCATGAGCTTGATCTTCTTGTCCGGACCGATCACGAAGACGGTGCGCACGGTAGCATTATTCGCGGCCGTCCGACCTTCAGAGGTGGTTCCCTCATCGGCTGGCAGCATCTCGTAGAGCTTGGCCACTTTGAGCTCCGGGTCGCCGATCATGGGGTAGTTCACACTGTGCCCCTGAGTCTCAGCGATGTCAACGGCCCACTTGCCGTGGCTGCTCACCGGGTCCACGCTGAGCCCAATGACCTTGCAGTTCCGCTTCGCGAACTCTGACTCAAGTCCGGCCATGTAACCGAGCTCGGTTGTGCAGACAGGGGTAAAATCCTTCGGATGCGAAAACAGAATGGCCCAGCCATCGCCAATCCACTCATGGAAATCAATCGTTCCCTGCGTGGTCTCAGCGGTAAAGTTCGGGGCAGTGTCGTTAATGCGTATGGACATGACTCCTCCTCAGGATGATGTTACACCAAGTGAAACCGTCCTTCGGCAACGTACTGACCACCGGGCATTACCAAATCCGTCAGGCGCAGTGAGTCACACCCTGCAGCCACGGCGCGCCACCGGCAACGCTGCACTGGCCCGGCAGTTGCGAGCTGTTAATCGTCCTCAGACCACATTTCCCGCCATTGCTCCTCGATGTCGGGCAATGGGTCGAGCGCCGCGGGATCCGCGAGATTCAGATGATCCTCTGCTAACGTCGGGGAGCTCGGCAGCGGCACGGCCACGGTTTCCGGCCAACACGTACTGTCAGCTCCGCGCAGGCTAAGCAGCCATCGCAAGGCGCCGAGCCCGGCCGGCTCTACCAGCGACTCAAGCGACCGTATTCGACCCACGCGCTCAGACCACGCCAGCGGAGCATCCTGCGTCCAATCACGCCACGCGGGTCGTTCATGAACCAGCGCAGCGCGCTGAGTACGATACTCCACAGACCACAAGCCGGCCGCCTTGAGCACTTGACGGATCGTGGTGAAATCCACGTGGGCTGTAATGTCCTGCGTGCCTGGTCGCTCGAGCGGATTACTCCCCAGAGCGTGCCTTGCATAGCAAAGCAGAGTGCCTTGAGGGCGGGAGCCGTTGTAGAGCTCTGCCGCTTCATATCCGTAGTCCATGAGCAGCAATCCGCCTCGTCGAACCGCGCGGCTTACGCGGCGCAGCCACACTGGCGCCGCCAGATTTACCTCCCACTGAGCGCCATTCGGCACGGTGACGCCCAGCCTATCGATGTAACGCGTCAATCGTGGTGTGGACGGTGACCCCGCCTCCATCACGAGTCGACCACCTTGACCGATGACAAACAACTCTTGAAGGACACCCTCCCTGCCGGTCACAAGGTGAACGGGAAAGGCATCGAGCAATTCATTGGCGACGATCAGACCGTGAACCGATCCAACGGGCCAGTCCGCTGCCGCCCCGCTGGTCCAGTGCACGCGATCACTCAGCTCAGCCTGATTGAGCCGCTGAAGCTGTTGCTCACGCAGTCCCGCTGAACGCTCATCGATCCGAAATCGAAGCGCACCAAAAAATTCCGGATAGACTTCCCGGACGTACATCAAGAGATCACGCGCGAGCCGTCCAGATCCTCCGCCGACTTCAATGAGGTCAAATGCATGGGGAGAACCCAGCGTGCGCCAGAGCGTCTCGGCGCGCGCCGCGATCGCTCCAGCAAACATCGGGTGCAGCTCCGGACTCGTGTAGAAATCTCCGTCTGCCCCCAGGCGAGCCCGGCGTGAGTAATACCCCCACAGCCGATCATAAAGCGCCAGCTCCATGTAACGGGCGAAGGTGATCCGGCCATGCCGGGCCAGAGCGCGGTCAAGAGCTGAGTGCTGAGTGATGCTGGATTTGCTCAGGACGCCACGCATCACTCAGCCCTCCGTTAAGCCAGTCCGCTCTCCTTGAGGATGCGGACCATGTCCGGAAGCGTGTCGGCCACAGGCACATGTTTGGCCTCAAACGCGGCCACCTTGCTCTGCGGGGTTCCGGTGGTGCCCGAGATGATTGCCCCAGCGTGCCCCATGCGCTTGCCGGGCGGCGCTGAGCGACCGGAGATGAACGAGATGATCGGCTTTGTGAAAGTCGTCCCGATCATATCCGCGGCCATCTCCTCGTCAGAGCCGCCAATCTCGCCAATCAGAAACACGGACTTCGTATCCGGATCGGCTTGGAACAACTCCAGCACGTCGGTGAATACCGTGCCAATCACTGGATCTCCGCCGATCCCCACGCACGTGGAGACACCCAGCCCGGCATCAGTAAGCAGCGAGACAATCTCGTATGTCAAGGTGCCGCTGCGTGAGACAACGCCCACGTTGCCCTTGGTGAAGATGTTGGCGGGCATGATCCCGATCTTGGCCAGTCCGGGGGTCATCACACCGGGGCAATTGGGTCCGATAACCCGCGCGCCTCGTTCACCTGCGTATTTCACGGCGCGCAGCGCGTCGAGCGTGGGGAGGCCCTCCGTGATGCAGATAATCAGCTTGCAGCCCGCCGCGGCGGCCTCACAGATGGCATCGCCAGCAAACGGCGGCGGGACGAAGATAATCGAGGTGTTTGCCCCGCGCTCTTTCACTGCGTCTGCCACGGCGTCGAATACGGGTACGCCATGATAGTCCGTCCCGGCTTTGCCGGGCGTCACGCCAGCAACAACCGGCGTCCCGTATTCCACCATTTGCTGAGTGTGGAAACCACCCTCGCGGCCCGTGACACCCTGCACCACCACCCGGGTTTGTGCGTCTAGAAGTACCGCCATTACCGTTGCCCCACCAGCTCAATAATCTTGCGCGCCGCTTCAATCGGACTGGCTGCAGGAATCAGATTAGTATCCTCCAGCAGCTTGAGACCTTCCTCGGCCATTGTCCCAGCCATGCGCACAACAATCGGGACGTTGATCTCCATCGAGCTTGTTCCTACAATGACGCCCTTGGCCACTTCATCACCGCGCGTGATACCGCCGAAGATGTTGAAGAGGATGCCCTTCACATTCGGGTCCATCAGGACTATTTCGAGCGCCTGCTTTACCTGGGCCGCCCGGGCGCCCCCACCGATATCAAGGAAATTGGCCGGCTTGCCGCCTCCGCGGGTCACCAGATCCAGCGTAGTCATCACGAGACCCGCGCCATTGCCAATGATTCCAATATTGCCATCGAGCCGTACGTACGTCACACCGCGCCGGTGCGCCTCGGCCTCAATTGGATCTTCCTCAGCTTCTTCCTTATAGACCAGAAGGTCCTCATGCCGGAAGAGCGCATTGTCATCCAGATCCACTTTGGCATCCGCGGCAATCACGGCGCCATCCGTAGTCACCATGAGAGGGTTGATCTCAGCAAGAGCCGCGTCATTGTCGCAGAATGAACGGTACAGCTTGTGAGCAATGGCCAGCACCTGGCGCGCCGCCTTAGGATCAAGCTCCGCCCGTTCAATGGCCTCGCGAAGCTGGAAGTCAAACAGCCCATACGAGGGATCGATCGCAATCTTGATGATCTTCTCTGGGCTATACTCAGCCACCTCTTCAATCTCAATGCCACCCTCAGCACTGAGCATCATCATGGGGCCTTTGGTGGTTCGGTCAATGGTCAGAGCCAGGTAATACTCGGATGCAGCGGACACCGCCTGCTCCACAAGTAGCCGCTGGATCACAAAGCCCTTGAACGTCTGACCAAGAATTGCCGCGGCGTGTTGCCGTGCTTCGTCAGGTGAGTTGGCTAACTTGATTAAGCCGGCTTTACCGCGGCCGCCTGCGTGAGCCTGTGCCTTTACCACGCATTTCCCTAGCTCAGCCGCGATCGTGGCAGCCTCATCAGGCGTTGAGGCCATGCGTCCGCGCGGTACCGGGATGCCCGATCGAGCGAACAATTCCTTGGCCTGGAACTCAAAAAGCTTCACTAGACCTCCTTCACTAGCAACCGAGAGCGCGCAGCGGCACTGCCCTCAGCAAAACCATCATCGCCGGGTATTCTCCTAAGCGTCATCCGGGCGGCCACGTCAGAGCCCGCCCGCCCAGAAGGTGGACGTGAATGTGGGGTACTGTCTGATTGGCATCCGTCCCCGAATTAATGACCAATCTGTAGCCGGATCCGGCAACACCCTCCTGCTGGGCAACCTTCGCCGCGGCTCGGATGACTCGCCCCATGAGTGCCTCGTCAGCGTCACTGAGCTCACCCGGCGTTGCGCGATGCACTCTGGGAATAACCAGCACATGTGTAGGCGCCTGGGGATTGATATCGCGAAATGCCAGGATCTCATCATCCTGGTAAACGAGTGTCGCGGGGATGGTGCCTTCCACGATGGAACAAAACAAGCAGCTCACAGCGGACTCCCTAGAAAGCCCTCATCCTGCAAACTGTCCAGTCGCACCGGGCTCACTGTGCCCTGAGCCATTGCCTGCCCCTCCACCCAAACGCGGAGATAATTATCCGTCAAACCGACTCTTCGATTCCCGTCACCGTGCGCAGGCTGCATCTCCCAGAGGACGTCCACATTCTGACCGAGAAATTGCTGCCGATACTCGCGACTCAGACGGCCATGGAGCGCCTGCATTTCGTCACTTCGGCGCTTGCGCACCTCCGGTGGAACATCACCGGTGAGTCGCGTTGCGGCCGTGCCGGGCCGGGCCGAGTAACGAAAGACGTGCAGCTCAAAGAACCCGATTTCCTCGCAGAATGAGAGACTCTCGCGATGCTCCGCTTCAGTCTCGCCAGGAAATCCCACCATGATGTCCGCGGTCAGAGCCACAGCCGGTATGATCGATCGCAATCGCTCAACCAGGTCCGCGAACTCCGCGCGTCGATAGCGTCGGCCCATACGCTTCAGCACCGAGTCCGATCCACTCTGGAGGGGGAGATGGACATGGCGGCACATCCGGGGATCCGCCCAGAGCTCAAGTAGACCGTTTGGCCAGTCTTGTGGCTGTATGGACGAGAGCCGAATCCTTGGCATCCGAGTCTCAGCCAGCAGTCGTTCCACAAGGACCGTGAGATTTGGCCCCACATCGCGCTGGACACGGCCGGCCTCGCGATCCCAGTCTCGTCCATATGCGCCAAGCTGTACCCCGGTGAGCACTGCCTCCTGGTAGCCGAGATCGTGGAGGAGGCGCACCTGCTGGACCAGCGCATCGATGGAGCGACTCCTCTGGTGTCCGCGCGCTCGGGGGACGATGCAGTAGGTGCAGTGCCAGTCGCAGCCATCCTGCACCTTCACAAATGCCCGTGAGTGACGCTCAAGGGCAGGCATCAGCGTCACCCACCCCTCCTTCTCGGAAGGGTGGACCCACGCTCCCGAGTCAATCGCGGGAACCATTCCGCGCTCCGCAAGCGTTTGAACCAGCGCCTCCTTGCTCTGCGTACCCACCACAAGGTCCACGCCGCGTAACTGCGCGATTTCTTTCGGCGCCACTTCCGCGTAACAGCCTGTCACGACGATCGACGCGTCCGGATTAGCGCGCTCCGCTTGTCGGATAACCTGGCGAGACTTGCGGTCACCGAAATGTGTCACCGTGCAGGTATTCACGATGTAGAGATCAGCCGGTCCGTCAAACGGCACCAGCTCCACTCCGGCTCGGCCCAGCGTGGTCGCCCACTCGCGCGTCTCGGCCTGATTCACCTTGCAGCCCAGCGTGTAGAACGCCGCGGTCCTGGCGAACGGCCGTTGCAAATCAGCAGCCATATCTGCTGGGTCCATCATCTCTGGAATGCTAACAAACTCGCTTGACGCGGGGGTGCGACGCAAGGATAGCCACGTCCTGCCACATCCGCACACTCACTGGTAAACCCTGGAAGACGGCGATCCTCACCGAGCTCCAGGGCAATGCTTGAGCTATGCGTCACGCATCACCAGGGACACTATCCCACCACCGCCACATCGGCATGCGTGGGAAACATCAGCGATTTCACCGTGACTGGCAATGCCTCGGATGCCCCCATCGGGCGGCCAATGTCAATGTAATCCAGATCACCCACGTCGATGCCGTCGATGGCAATCAGCACGCGTGTGAGACCCAGCTCCTCATGCAGGATTCCGCCAAGTGACTTGGCAACGTCCAGGTCCAGCACCAGCAACAGTGGGCTAACATCATCGCTGGACTGATCAGCCACCAACTTGAGATCCTCAGCAATCTTCCGCAGCGTCGCGTAATTTGGCTGCTGTGGTATCGAGAGAGCTATGGCAATCCCCGGACCAATCTCCGTAAGATCGAACTTCTCAAGCGCGCGGCCAACCGCTTGCGGCAGATCCACCGCGCCCCGCGTTACCTGAATCACCTTCAATCCGAACATCGGAAGTGCATCAACGTTCGAGAGGTAACTGGTGTTACCGCTGAGCTGAATCGTGTACTCACCCGCGCCAATCACCGTGGCTCGGATACCTTCTCTTGGGGGTCGCAAGAGTCCCTGGAACGGGGCTCGCTGTAGATGAGCGCGAATGTGCCTTGCGAAATACGTGCCCAGATCACCGAAATTCGGAGTATCCGGATGGTACACGTATTCCGATGTGCCTCCGGAGAATACGATGGCGCTTACCTCGGCGAGGCCGGCCACGCCGTCTAGCGGTTCCGTGATCATCAACTCTTGAGTGAGCGGACTCAGCTCGCCACCGCGCACTACGTCAAAGAGCACATCAGCCATCGTCGCGGCAAACCGATCCCTCAAGTCCTCGTCGATCACGTCACCGAAGGCCACATCGCGGCCCAGTGTATGCATGATGCTTCGCGCCACATCTTCCACACGTGTGGCGACGCCGGACTCGTCGAAGGCCATCAAGCGTGAGCCAACGTTGACGGCCACGGTCTGAGTCACCACGCCCTCACGAATGAGCGAGAGTTTTGATGTTCCGCCGCCCACGTCCACGTTTAGCACCATGCCAGTTGTAAGGGTGGACATGGCCACGCAACCGGAGCCGTACGCAGCCAGTAGCGCTTCGTGATTCGGACCAGCCGAGGCACATATGAACCGCCCCGAGGAGCGCTGAAACATCTCCGAGATGGGCTGAGCGTTCTCCTTCTTCAGTGCTTCACCCGTGATAACCACCGCGCCCGTATCGACATCGTCCGACGTAAAACCCGCCGCGGCATACTCTCCGAGAAAAAATTCACGCAGCCGATCCACATCAATGAGGGTCTTCGACCGGTACGGCGTGAGCATGATCCTCGAGCGATAGACCACCTCGCGCTCAGTCACCTTGAACTGGGCCGAGAGCGACGCACCTTCGCGGCGCAGTGTGAGGCGCGAGAAAATCAGGTGGCTGGTGGACGACCCGATATCGATCCCCACGCTCCGCAACCGGAACATTTCCAGGCCTTCAATATCCGTGGCCTCCACCCGTCCCGCGGCAACGGCGCCATGCCAGTGGGCGTGATCTGGAAATTCGTGATCTTCATGCATGCCGCTACCTGCCCCTCCCGAGTGAACGACGTACTAAAGAAATTAGTTCGCCGGGCAGATGATATCCGGTTCGCAATCAGACTGCCCGTTCCGAACGTGGCCCGTCTGCCACGGCGCCACTCCTGTGGACCCAAAGCATTAGAGCACCAGTCCGGATTCTTCACCGGTCGTGAGTCACAATTGCTCTCGTACCTCGGTGGGTGGTCCGCAGAGGGGCTTGCATTCGAATCCACTGGACCAGAGCGCGCGAGTCGGCGGCGAACACATCCGGTAGCGCGGCGGTCTTGTGCCCCGCGCTCCGAGACATCCCGCACCCCCAGCGACAGCAGGTCTCTGGTGCCTCCTCGGGCGCGGGGCACAAGACCGCCGCGCTACCGGAGGACGACTCGCATAAGGCCGGACAGCGCGGAACGACGCGCATTGACCAACCGGGAGCCGCCCTGTGGCGATCGAGCTCACAATTACTGAGGCGTGGACTTGCTTGGTTTCGGGGAAAGCCCCATCTCTCCAGTTGCGAAGAGCACCAACGCGGCCAGCACGGGTCCCGCCGTTTCGCTCCTCAAGATGCGCGGCCCCAACCAGACAAGTTGAACCTGGAGGTCGCGGGCCGTGGCAATCTCTTCGGCTGTGAAGCCTCCCTCGGGGCCCACTATGATGGAGACATGCCTAGGTGCGTCATCCGTGAGCGTTCGAAGAGACGTTATTGAAACAGTCTGGTCGCCTCGCTCCCAGAGTACCAGCACGGGACCACGCGCGCGTGCATCATCTAGCGCCGAGGCAAGCTCGACCGGGGGATCAATCCGCGGAACCAGAGCGCGCTCGCACTGCTCCGCCGCCTCCCGAACGATTGCGTTCAGTCGTTCATGCCGCCCCGGCCATTCCCGATCATCGATGCGCGCCACGCACCGCTCCGCCCGGAGCGGGACAAACCGACTGACGCCTATCTCAGTGGCTTTCGAGAGGGCTTGTTCAAACCGTTCTCTAGGGAGCAGTGCCTGGTACATCGTGATCGATAGCGCCGGCTCCGAGGCGGCATTACGCTGCTCGACAATCGTTCCAACACACGCCTTCTGATGAATTTCGGTGAGCCGAACAAGCCGCTCGAGCCCGTCATTGGCCAGGATGACAACCGGCTCGTTGGGCCCAATTCGCAAAACACGCGCAATCTGATGGGAGCGCTCGCGATCGAAAGTCACTATGTTTCCATTGATCGCGGACTCGGAGACAAAGAAACGATGCCGGGCCGGCCACGAACGTTGAGTCACGACGCGAAAGCTCGGAGGGCGTGCGCCACGCGAGGCTCAGGATCCGTCCGGGTACTTCGCGGACAGCTCGTGAGCGCGATGCCATCCCGAAGGATGCCCGGGGTGCAGCTCTCCGCATTCCAAGGCACGCGGATCATTTGATCGCAGTGGCTGGTCATTCGTCTCAGGTCAGACGGCGCTCTCAGCCCATGCCCCAGGTCCGGCGCGGTCATCTCACCCCCTCGAGAACTGAATTGCCGCCCAGTCAGCCTCATGCTTGCGGTCAAGGCAACGCCAGCCCGCGTGCTCCCAGAGCTCAATGAGCTCATCAGCGCGATCCTCGAGCACGCCCGAGAGAATGGCCCGGCCGCGCGGCTTGGTCACGGAATGCAGCTCCGCGGGCAGGACCGAGAGCACGCGAAATGAGATGTTGGCTACCACCAGATCAAATGGAGCGCGATCTCGCACGGTATCAAGGGTACCCTCGACTGTCTTGACGACCCGCGCCACCCTATTGCGACGCGCATTCTCATTGGCTACCTGCGCGGCAATGGTCTCAATATCAACCCCGACGACGGAGGCCACGCCGAGCTTGGCGGCCGCAATGCTCAGGATTCCAGACCCGCAGCCCAGATCAAGCACCGACTCTCCACCCTTGATTGTCGTCTCCAGCGCCTCCGTGCATAGCCGCGTGGTTGGGTGCAGTCCTGTTCCAAACGCCATGCCCGGATCAAGCCGAATAATCACATCATCTGGCAGCGATTTGTAGCGGCGCCATGATGGCACAATGACCACACGCTGACCGATCCGATGCACGGAAAAGTAGCGCTTCCAAGCGTCTGCCCAGTCTCGGTCTGAGACGGTCTGCACGGTTGGTGTGCGCACTTGCCGGAGCTGCGCGAGATGCCAGAGGCCGTCCTCAATGGCGAGTCGGCGCTGCTCCGTCGTTGCGTCCAACGGAATGTGCGTGACCACGCGAACCGTGGCGGCTGGGTCAATGGTGACTTCTTCACCATCTCGACTACTCTGGACCGGCTCATGAATGGCCACGCCCGTGCCGAGCCGAGCGAACAGCTCAGAGACCGATTCCACGGCCTCGCGCTCTGCCTCAACAACGATCTCAAGCCACTCAGTTTCGACTGTTTCGATGCGGCGACGTCTTGCTGGCCGCGCCGAGCTCAGCTTCGGATCAGACGCCAAAGGCATCCTTTACCTTATCGAAGAAGCCCTTGTTCTCCTCCGGCGCTACGCCGCCCTCAAACGTATTGGCCAGCTGCTTGAAAAGCTTCTTCTGCTCGTCATTCAGCTTGGTGGGCGTTTCAATCTTCAACCGTACCATCATGTCGCCCCGCCCGGCTTGCTGGAGGATGGGCACGCCCTTGCCCCGCAGGCGAATGGTCTCACCAAACTGTGTGCCCGGCTGGATCTTGATGGACACCGGCTCCTCCAGGGTTGGCACCTCCACTTCATCACCCAGCACTGCCTGGGCCATGTTGATATTCACATCCAGCAAGATTTCAGTGCCCTGCCGTCTGAAATGCCGGTGGGCAAGCACGTGCAGCACCACGTAGAGATTGCCATTTGGTGCGCCCGGCTCACCGGGCTCCCCCTCGCCACTGAGACGAAGCTGGGCGCCTTCATCGACGCCCGCGGGCACTTTGATTTCCAGTGTCTTCGTGGTCTTGATCATGCGCCGGCCCTGGCACGTATGGCATGGGTGGGCAATGTAGCTGCCCTCGCCGTTACATCGATCGCACACGCTCACATTCACCATCTGGCCAAAGATGGATTGATGCACGCGCCGAATCTCGCCGCTGCCATTGCACTTGGGGCACTGCTCCGGCTTGCTACCCGGCTCCAGGCCGCTGCCCGTGCAGGTGGTGCACAGATCACGTTTCTGAATGACCACCTCTTTCGCCGTTCCGAAGACCGCTTCCTCAAACGAGATCTGCATGTCAACGCGCAAATCATCCCCGGGCCGAGCACGGCGTCGCTGCCGACCGGCCCCGGACGAGCCAAAGAACGTTTCAAAGATGTCTTCAATGCCAAAGCCTGAGAACCCGGCGCCATAATTTCCGGCGCCCTGGGCAGTTGCCGCGTGACCAAAGCGGTCATACATGGCCCGCTTCTCGTTGTCGCTCAGAATCTCGTAGGCTTCTTTGACTTCTCTAAAGCGCTCCGCCGCGTCATCATCCTGGTTACGATCCGGATGATGCTGGAATGCCAGCCGCCGATACGCTTTCCGGATGTCCTCCGCAGTAGCACCGCGAGGCACGTTTAGAACTTCGTAGTAATCGCGTTTCGTCGTGGCCATTAGCTGTGTGTCATGTTCCTGAGCAGTAATTCTACCGCGTAACTCGTCTTCGGGTAATTAACCTGTGAGCTTTCGACTAAGAACCTAGAAAGCGCACTCATCATATCGTGTCCTCATTGCTCCGTGGATTGAACCGCTTCATCTACCTGTATTGTCGACTCATCAGTCGCCGCGGGTAACTCCGGCGGCCGTCCCACCTTCACCAGGGATGGGCGGAGCACGCGATCATGCAGCTTATATCCACGCTGCAGCTCCTGGACGACGTGTGTCTGCTCCTCCGTCGGAACATCCTCGTCACGCATGACGGCGTCATGAAGATGAGGATCAAAAGGTTGATCCGTTGCATCGATTGGCGTCACGCCGTGCCGCGAGACCGACCACTGCATCTTTTGATAAATCTGAACTGAGCCTTGAATCCAGGTGAACTTCATCATCTCTGGTGGAAGCGCAATTAAAGCTCGTTCCCAATCGTCGAGGATCACGAGTATTTCAGAAAGCACATCAGACGCGGCAAATTTCTGCAGGTCTGATCGCTCCTGATCCACACGCTTGCGGAAATTGGAAAGGTCCGCCGCGGCGCGTTGCCAATTTCCGAAAAACTCCTCCGAGCGTGTCTCCGCTTGCGCCAGCTTGAGACGCAGGTCCTCCAGCTCATTCATTGACTCAGGAGCCGATTCTGCCACTTGTTCCTGCTTTTCATCATCCGTCATTGGGTTGGTCTCTCCGCTCACTCACGATGCGCGCGCTCTCGATTCGTCCATCAGCACGTCCATAACACTGGCCATAAAGCGCACCATGGAAACGGCACGCCAGTAGGCCATGCGGGTGGGGCCTACCACGGCTAGTACGCCGTACTGTCCTCCTCGGCTCCCGTAGCGGGCAAGGACGGTGCTGGTGTGCTGCATGCGGTCCAGCGCGTGTTCACTACCTATGATGATTCGAACCACGTCTGGCGCCGAGGCCTGCACCAGATACGTTCCAAGAGCCGGAGTTCGCTCGAGTAGCTCAACAAAGGGCCGCAGTGCCTGGCTACGTGCAAACTCCGGCTGATCAAGCACATGCGAGAGCCCCTCAAAGTAGAGCGTCTCATACATGTGCTGCTCGGCCTCGCTCAGGAGCTGCGCCGCGGCCCGCAGCGCCTCGGACTCCTCACGTTCCACCACACCCGCTCGCTGCAAGAGGGCCTCAGCCGTACAGCCTTCGCACTCCTGGCTCAGACGATTGCTGAGCTGCATGAGCGCGTCACGGGAGACTGGACGGCTCCAGTGGATCAGCTGCTGCCGAACGATGCCGGACTGAAGGATGAGCACAAGCAGCCCGAGCTCGTCTTGAACCGAAAGAAGCTCAAGACTGCGGACACGCGCCCTGGGCGCCAGCGGGAGCGTGACAATCGAAGCAGCGCGCACAGCGCTCGCCAGGATGGATGCGGCCAGGACTGCCCAGCGGTCCGCGGCCCATTGCACCTGATGAAACTGATGCCGAA
>JBJXFJ010000330.1:0-3883 GCA_046154735.1 Chloroflexota bacterium
CCGTTGACTGGCGGGTACGGAGACCCGCCGCCACCGGTTCGAACGACACCCCGCGAGACTCCATGACTTTGAAAAGATTCTGGAGCTCACTGTAGGTGCTCGGTGCCGCGGCCCAGCCGATTTGGACCAGCCCATGCACTATACTGATGCGCAGTTAAGCAGTATGTTCAGTCTGTCGTCAGACAGCCTAAGAGGGAGGAGTAGCCATGCTCAGTCGTGAAGAAAACGAGCTTGTAACTCGGGTTGGCCCGGGAACGCCTATGGGCGAGGTTCTAAGGCGATACTGGATTCCAGGCCCCTTCTCACGTGAATTGCCGGCTCCAGATTGTGAGCCTATCCGCGTGAAGCTGCTCGGCGAACACCTCGTTGCATTCCGCGACACGAGCGGCAAGGTGGGATTGGTTGATGAGGCGTGCCCGCATCGCCTGGCCTCGCTCTGGTTTGGTCGCAATGAGGATCATGGTCTCCGCTGCGTCTACCACGGTTGGAAGTTTGACGCTGACGGCAATTGCACAGAGCAGATGAACGAGCCTGTGCCGTTCACTGACAAAGTCAGGTTGACCTCCTATCCGACGACGGAGATTGGCGGCATTATCTGGGCGTATCTGGGGCCGCGAGAGAAGATGCCGCCACCGCCCCAATTTGAGTGGGCCATGGCCCCAGACAGCCATCGACACGTGTCAAAGGTGATTGAGGAGTGTAATTGGCTCCAGGCGCTGGAGGGCGGCATCGATACGTCGCATGCGCCTATTCTGCATCGCAACATCAATCCGAATAGCACGGTGCCGGGCGTTGCGCTCAATTCTCCCTTTGTCCAGGGGAAGGCGCCGTCACTCGAGGTGGATGTCACGGATTACGGATATCGATACTTCGGTGTTCGCGAGCTGCGCGAAGGCGGCCGATACGTCCGTGGGTATCACTACGTGATGCCATGGACTCAGCTCCGTCCGGCCCAGTTCCAGGGTGATCGGTCTGGGGAGGCTATCCGAGAGTATGGTCCGGGCCACTTCTGGGTGCCGATGGATGACTACACAACCATGGTCTACAACTTTATGTACTCCTATGGTAGTGACCCTGGGATTACCGAGCTAGAGCGCCAGGAGCGGAATAACGGTAACGGCCCAGAGTATGTGGATCCAAACACCTTTCGCTCGTTTGCTAACGCGGCCAATAGCTATCGGATCGATCGCCGGATCCAGAAGACAGAGACGTTCACTGGCATCCCTGGCGTGAACACCCAGGACCGGGCGCTGCAAGAAACCATGGGCAAGATCGTGGATCGTTCTCGGGAGAAGCTCGGACCCGCGGACAAGGCGATCATCACGACGCGTCGGCTGCTCCTGGATGCCATTAAGTCCGTGCAGGCCGGCGGAGATCCGCCCGGCGTGGGCCCCAGCTACTACGGAGTGCGGGCCATTGAGCGGATCGTGCCAGATGGCGAGTCGTGGCCGGACGTGCTCTTGCCACTCATGTACCCCGTGGCAGAGCGCGAGCTAGAGCCCGTGCGCTAGTCCCCGTTTGCTGCAATTCGGAGGCGGCGTCCAGAAACGTGGCGCCGCCTCGGTCGTACGTCTCCGGTTGCGTGGAGCGCTCACGCTCCGATGTGGAGGGTCGTTATGGATTCCCAGTTGACATTGCTGGTTCGTCGACCTCTGGCAGTTGCGCTGACAGCGGTGCTCGTTGCCTGTTCGCCCAGCACGCCTGCACCCGGCCAGGCTCCGGCCGCGCCTACACCGGCTCAATCGCAGTCCCAGGCGTCCGCCAGGACTGCCTCGGCACCGGCCGATTCATGGCAGGCCGAGTGGGATCGCGTGGTGGCGGCGGCGAAGGCCGAGAAGCTGGTCCTGGTGACGCAGCCGAGCAGCCTGGAAAAGCAAGTTGTGGCTGCGTTCCAGAAGTCCTATCCGGAGATTGAGGTGGAGCACGTGGCGGCAAGGCCCAGCGACATCTCGCCCCGTGTCATCACAGAGCAGCAGAATGGTGTCTTCGCCTTCGATGTCATGCAAGGGCCGGGGAACAATATGAACAATGTGCTCTTACCGGCAAATGCTTACCAGGAGCTTTCGCCATTTCTGATTCGACCGGATGTGACGGACGACTCAAAATGGCGCGGCGGTCGATTTGAGATCTGGTCATCCACAAAGGGAAAATTCATTCTCAATGACTTTATCGACTACAGCAACACCGCCGCGGTCTACGTCAATCGCGACAAGATCCCGCAGAGTGAGCTCAAGGACGTGGATGACCTTCTGGATCCGAAATTCAAGGGACGGATTGTCTCGGACGATTGCACGGTTGCGGCCCACGGTCTGACCACCCTCATTGGGCTGTACAACTTGAAGGGCGAAGATTTTGTCCGCAAGCTGCTGATGGACCAGCAGCCCGTGTTCCAGGACACCATTCGCATCACCACGGAGTGGATCGCCACAGGACGCTACCCTATTGCCATTGGTATGGACGTGCCCACGCTTCTGGAGCTGAAGAAGAATGGCGTTGAGGCCAATGTGGAGCGATTTAACTCGCCGCTTCCCTCCGCGCGTGGCGTGGCCGTGTTCCGCAATGCGCCCCACCCCAATGCTGCCAAGGTGTGGGTGAACTGGGCGCTCAGAGCCGAGGGCGCGACAGCCTGGACTGAGGCGAGCCAGCGCTGGAATCCGCCGGGTTGGAACAGTCGTCGAGCGGATGTGGCGCCTGTGGATGCGGACACGGTGATTGACTTCACGAAGTTTGACATCCAAACTGTCCCCACCTGGGGCGCTGACAGCGGCACCTCGGTGACGGAGAAAATGATCAACCTTTGCAAGGAAGCCCGTCGTTAGGTTAACTCACGCTCCTGGAAGAAACACAAAGGCATTACGGTCAGGGAAGCTCCAGCGCTGTGAGGAGCACAGGCACTCAGAGCGGGTGCTCATTGTGCTTTGGCTGCCCGCATATTTCAGCATACAGCGTCCCGATTTCACCTGAAGAAAGCAGGGTCTATGGAAGTCCGATCCGGGATTGAGGTCCTCACCACACTTGACGAGCGAGTTGACCCGCACCATTCGGCGGTGATTGTGGTTGATATGCAAAACGACTACTGCTCACCAGGGGGCGCCAGTGACCGGAACGGACGAGACATCTCGGCCATCGCCACCATCCTGCCGCCGATGTGCGCGCTGCTTGAGCGGGCGCGCGCACTCGATATTCCAAGGATCTACACCAAGTACAGTGTGGGGCCCGGGAATGCCGGCTTATCAGGTCCGGAAATACTTCGGCGCGGACTCAATTTTGCCGGCGTCCAAGCAACAATCAAGGGCACCTGGGGCCACGAGATCGTTGCCGACCTCCCATTCGACCCGGAAGCTGATCTGGTCATAGAGAAACGCCGTCTCTCATCATTCGTCGGGACTGA
Organism: Chloroflexota bacterium; assembly: GCA_046154735.1. GTDB lineage: Bacteria > Chloroflexota > UBA6077 > UBA6077 > JACCZL01 > CAVXYC01. Next base: position 3,392 of record JBJXFJ010000330.1, read on the forward strand.
TCTGGACCTCTATTTGCGCGCAAACGGCCTCAAGACCCTGGTGGTGGTGGGTGTGGTCACTCAGGGCTGTGTGGAGTGCACCGCCCGTGACGCGGCCAGCTATGATTACTACGTAGCGCTGGCCAGCGACTGTGTGGCGTCAACGACTCGAGTGGATCATGAGCGTGGCCTCCAAAGTATTGCCACGCTGCTGCGTTATCCGGACGCGGTCACATCATCAGACGCAATACTTGATATCTGGAGCCGGAGCTAGTCTCGGTCCCATTCGGGTCATCCATCAGAATCAGTGCGCGCATGGGGCGTTCCGTCCTAGCGCATGAGCGGCATGGGGCAACCCCTCCGATCCACCCGGGCGAATGCCTCCTGACCGGTGCATCATCCGGGTGAGTGGCGGTTCCCGGTAGCGCGGTGGTCTTGTGGCCCGCACCCGAGGACGCCCGTAACACCGACGGATACACGGTCCTTGGTGATATCTCGGGCGCGGGGCACAAC
>JBJXFJ010000344.1:0-8158 GCA_046154735.1 Chloroflexota bacterium
CCCCCCCCCCCCCCCCCCCCCCCCCCCCCCCCCCCCCGCTACCGGGGGTGTTCGCCGTCGACACTCGCGTTCTGTTCCAGTGCGTCCGAATGAAAGATCCACCACGGACCACCCGTCGAGGCACGAGAGCAATTGTGGCTCACGGCCGGTGAATGATCCGGGATAGGCATGCCAGTAAACCGCCCGCAGACTCTAGCAACGTCTGGTATATCATAGCCCATTGACTATATAACTATAGTACTATATAGTGACCTTACTATGCAGCCGCTAGATAGTAGACCCGCGACACCCGAGCATCTGGATGCCACTTTTGCCGCGCTCGCCGACCCCACTCGACGGGCCATTCTGACCCGCCTGGCAGAAGGCAGTGCCACGGTCATGGAACTGGCCGCTCCATTTCCCTTGAGCCAGCCCACCATTTCAAAGCACCTGAAGGTGTTGGAGCGGGCTGGACTCATTTCTCGCGGGCGAGACGCCCAGCGCCGCCCCTGCATCCTCAACGCCACGCGACTCGTCGTCGCGGAACACTGGCTGAGCCAGCAGCGAACACTCTGGGAAACGCGAATCAACCAACTTGAGAGCTACCTCAACTCGCTGAAGGAGCAACCGCTATGACTCACGGAAATCTTCAGGCTTTCGATCCAACGCGTGACCTCCTTCTGGAACGCCAGTTCGATGCACCTCCTGAAGTCGTCTGGCGCGCATGCACCGAGCCAGATCGGGTCAAGCAGTGGATTGCTCCAGCCCCCTGGGTCACCGTCGAGTGCGAAATTGACCTTCGTCCCGGCGGCATGTTTCGGTTCTTGATGAAGTCGCCAGACGGCTCCGAGGAGTCCGCCAATCTCACCTGTTATCTTGAGGTGGTCAAGGAACAAACACTCGTTTGGACCAATGCTCTCGCACCGGGCTACCGGCCCGTGGGATCCATCGAGCATGTTCCGCTTATCACTGCGATCTTCTCTTTTGAGCCGAGCGGGACTGGAACAAAGTATGTGGCGCGTGTTGTCCATAAGGACGAGCACGATCGCAAGCAACATGAGGAGATGGGATTTTACGAGGGCTGGGGGACATGTCTTGACCAGCTCGTGGCAGTCACAAAAACCATGTAGCGCGGCGTCATCAAATTCCGGTCACCAAGCAGGCGAGCAGCGGGTCGCGCGTCAACTCGAGCTGGGCTTGGGCCAAGCCAGTCCCGGCAGCCGGGCCAAGACGTTGCCCCAGGAGGCCAATCTGACCCTACTGATGAGTGGCAAGACCGCGGAGACGTCGGAACACCGCATGCGGCCGGGCTCTTCGGGCTGATCGGGCTCAGAAACCCATGCCTGGACTCCCGGGCGCACTCCGTCTTCCGACGCCATTGGGAGGACCGTGCGCATGCTCCGGGCTCCGCTCCCACTCGGCGCCCTCAGACCGTCACCAACTCGGAGTTCTCGACCCCGCTTCTGCACTGGGAGCCGAGGCTCCGCCATCAGCTTCTTGATCCGAATCTCCTATGCCTCACGTATCAGGCAGAGTCCATCAAGGTAGGCACCTCCTATCGGTACGAAAGAGCGTAAATCACCGGAGAGATCGCATGAACACATAGTTTCCGACAAGGGCGCGCCGGTTATCCCCGCCTTCAATCCCAACGCACTGCCAACCTTCCAGGCCGAGGACGTTGAAGTGCCTGACAATCGCGTGGCGGTCCCCCGGATCAATCGTCGTCAATGTCTCTTCGTCGGCGGTGTCGAAGATCTTTCGCCCATTGTCTCCAATCGTAATGACTCGGTATTCGAACTGCGTCATATTCGCTCCAAACCATCTATGCCATGTTCTCCTCTGGCCCTTGCGGGTCGCCTGCCGTGATCCGGCTGCACAGTGCCCGATCAGTCCAGACAGACGAGCCCCCGGTGTCTCAATGGACCGGGAGCTCTTGCTTCGGAGCATGGATGCGTGCCTACTCGGTGCGCTGGCCCATGCTTTCCGCGTCTGCTGGCGGAAGGAGCACCGCATCGATCACGTGGATGATCCCATTGCTCACCATGATGTCGGCCGTCGTGACGCTCGCCTGATTGATGTGCACCATGCCGTCCATCACACCGATTTGCAGGGGCTGCCCCTGAACAGTAAGGGCTGAGGACATGCTAACCACCTGGGCGGCCCCGACAGCGCCGGGGACCACATGATAGGTGAGCACTGAGCGGAGCTGCTCCGGATCAGCAAGCAGCTTCTCAAGAGCGCCAGCCGGCAACTCCGCGAAGGCTTGATCCGTGGGTGCGAATACAGTGAACGGACCACTACCCTTGAGGGTATCCACGAGTCCAGCCGCCTGAAGTGCGGTTGCCAGCGTGGTGAAACTCCCCGCCGCAACGGCGGTGTCCACGAGGTCCGTCTGCAATGGCTGGGCCTGGACCGTGGCCCGACCCGCGATAGTAAGGATGGCGGCGAGCGCCAGCGCACGTGCCGCGGCCAGCCATGGGACGGTTGAGGGGCGAAGAGCGACACTAGTATTCATTCGTGTGTCTCCTGGATTCTGGGAGTTCGCCACTCCTGGGAGCGACGACATCCACAGCCTACGAGTCGCTCGGCTACCATTTCAGGTCACTTCCTAGACATAAGTTAGACGTTTCTCTTCCTGCCCGGTGAGTGATGGCAGGACTTAACCTGCACGGGTCTTCTCCGAACATGCACCAGTCATGCAGCTTCCATCGTGCTTAGACTTGGTGTAAGTTCCAAAATCTCGGCCTGCGTATCAAACATCTCACCGCGCCTCACCTCCGCGTGGCACTACACTGTGCATATTCTGTAGAGATTCGTCAGCGCCGGCGGCACATTCTGGGACGGATGATCCTTTATGAGTCCGGTGTGCTTGGAGATTGCTCCAAACAGTCTGCTCATACACACTGGTTCTGGAGGTGCTCTATGTCACGCTCGCCGCTCCACCGCGATATGCCGCTGATGCTCATTCTGCTCGCCGCATTTATTTCATTCTGCTTCTCAGTGAGCCTTTGGTTCTTCGCTGACAAGAGCTCCGGGATCTTCGTAGGCATTTGGGTGCCGTCCATTCTGGCGTTCGGCGCCCTGATACGGAGACGATGATGGACCTTCAAGTTATCATTGGCATCGTAGGGATCATTGTGTTCCTCATGGTGTTTACGGCCGGAATGATGGTGTTCACTGGCTGGGGCGATGAAGGCAATTCCTAACTCTGAGCTCTCGAAGTATGACCCAGCCAGTAGTCGCGGGCGCCTGGACCGCGAGAACGACGGGCGGAACGTTCAGTCTGAACGGCGAACCCAACCCCAGTCTCATACAGTGACTCAGCGCAGTGGCGCCAGGCACGGCACCATCCTGGTTACAGGAGCCACGGGCTACGTCGGCGGCCGCTTGGTACCAGCCTTGCTGGCCGCTGGCTATCGCGTGCGCTGTCTGGTGCGTGATGCCGCACGCCTTCAAGGGCGCCCCTGGGCACCGGACGTGGAGATCGCCGTGGGTGACGTGCTCGATCCGTCCTCGCTCACCGCGGCCCTCCGGGATGTCACCATGGCCTACTACCTGGTCCACGCCATGCAGGATTCCACGTCGTTCGCATCCCGAGATGCCGCAGCAGCACGAAGCTTCGGGGCGGCGGCCCAAGCCGCCGGAGTGGCGCGTATCATCTACCTTGGAGGGCTGGGCAACGATCACGACCAACTCTCCGCGCACCTTCGGTCGCGGCACGACACGGGCGACATGCTCCGCACAAGCGGCGTGCCGGTCACGGAGCTCCGAGCGGCGATTATCGTCGGTGCGGGCAGTGCCTCGTTTGAAATGATCCGAACTCTGGCCGAGCGATTGCCGGTGCTGATCTGCCCACGCTGGGTCTTCTCGCGCGTCCAGCCCATCGCCATCACTGATGTCATCCGCTATCTGATAGCGTCAATAGAGACGACGGAGAGCGCCGGCCAGATCATTGAAATCGGGGGCGCTGACGTGCTGACCTATGGGGACATGATGCTCGGGTACGCACACGCTCGCGGATTGCGGCGCTGGATTCTGCCCGTTCCCGTACTCACGCCACGGCTGTCAGCCTACTGGGTGCATTGGATGACACCCATCTCCGCCAATCTTGCGCATCCGCTCATTGAGGGTTTGCGGAACGAGATCATCGTGCGCGATCAACGGGCAGACGGCATCTTCCCAACCATCCACCCCCTTGACTACCAGACCTCGCTCCGGTCGGCGCTTGCGCTTGTCCAGTCCGGTGAAATCGAAACAGCCTGGAGCGATGCGCTCTCAACCAGCCTGGGAGATCGTGCTCCGGTGGTGCTGGCCACGCACGAGGGGGTCATAATCGAGCGCCGCGAACGGATCGTCGAGGCTACGCCGAGCGACGTGTTCGCGGTGGTCACGTCTCTCGGCGGTCAGCGGGGATGGCTTTATGCCAACCTGGCTTGGCAGCTTCGGGGACTACTGGACCGATTGTTGGGCGGCGTGGGGCTTCGTCGCGGGCGACGGCATCCCCGCGATCTCCGCGTGGGCGACGCGGTGGATTTCTGGCGTGTGGAGTCGGTTGAGCCACTCCGGCGTCTGCGCCTCCGCGCCGAGATGAAGGTGCCAGGTCGCGCCTGGCTGGAGTTCAGTATTGAGCCCACGGACACCGGGGCGCGGCTTTGCCAAACGGCCTATTTCGCCCCGCGGGGGCTCATGGGCGTGCTCTACTGGTACATACTCTACCCGGTCCATGCCCTGATCTTCTCCGGGATGATCACCCGCATCGCTCAATCCGCCGAACGTCTCGCCAGGTCGACCCGACGGGACGCGGCGCCTTCAGTTACAGCAGTCGGTTCCGCGCGGGGCGGAGCGAAATTGCGTCATCGCGTTCGTTCATCTCGGCCGCCACCTGATGAAGCTGGTTCGCAGCTACCGGAAGTAACTGATCCAGTACGATAATCGCAGGGTCCTCCGGGTCGGCCTGCAAGTCCTCGAACCCCTGACCGCCCAGGGCAATGGTGGTCCCATGCCTGGACAGGAGCGGGCGTAGAGCCCGACAACGTTCCAAGGCTCGCCGGGCAGCCGATGGCTGCGTGGCAGAGATGACCACCGCCGTCGGCTCCAGTGAGCTGATGATCCGACTGATCTCATCAATAGGCGTGTTGGCCCCCAGGCGCAGCACTCGCCAGGCACGCCGTTTCAGGAACACACCGAGCAGCATGGGGCCGATCTCGTGCAGCTCGCCTGGCGCACAGGCCAACACCGCAAGCGGACCATTCGCCGGCGAAGGGATGGCGCGCATGAGCATGGCCAGCCGTTCCAAAATCAGGCTGCTAGCAATATGCTCCGTAGCTACCGGCAAACCCCCATCACGCCAGAGCTCGCCGATTCGACGCAGTGCGGGAACCAGGACCTGCACACACGCCTGCTCCACTGGGTAGACAGCGAGGACTTCGTCCAATACTCCAATAGCGGCGAGCTCGTCGTACCGCGTGCAGGCATCGACAAATCGAATGGCGAATCCGTCGGACAGGCCCTGGCCCAAGCCGGCGCGTGGTTCATCTGATCCGGTCGCGAGCATCGCGGCCGCGCGCGCTGGTGCTACCCCTTCAGATACGAGCTGGCGCATCCGGAGCACAGTGGTGAGATCTTGATCGGAATAGACACGCCGCCCGGATGAGGTGCGTTCCGGCGTTGGAATCCCATAACGATGTTCCCACGCGCGTAAAGTCGCCTGGGGAATGCCACTGCGCCGCGCAAGAGCTCCAATATTTAGACCAATGGGCTGCAGGACGATAAACACCCCCCATTGAGATCCAAGATCACAGTCTTGCTCGGTCCGCGCCGCCGGCCGCTCAGGGCTTCGGTTATCGAGGGCCGCGTGCCAAAGACGGTTAGGATCACCCTGACTCGTCGAGGAAGTGTAGAGCATGGGGCGAAGATTGCGATCATGGCAATGCTAGCATCGTTGAGAAACCTTGATTGACGAGCTGATCCACACGGGAGTCCACGAACGAACTGCAATGCCTCTCGCAGGCGCCCTCAGACCGTCAACAACACGGAGTTCTCTGCCCCATTTCTAGGGCCGTGCCTCGAGGATCAAATTGAACGGCGTTTCACTGGCGCGACGGAATGAGCTGAAGCCCGCTTGGGTGGCAATATCCTTGAGGCGGGCTTCGCCGGCCTGAGCACCCAGCCCCAGACCCACCTCTTGCGAGAGGGACGCCGGCGTGCAGATGACCGTGGAGGCTGAGTAAAACACCCGGCCCACGGGGTTGAGATTCTGCTCCAAGCGATCGTTTGCAAATGGTTCAACGAGCAGCCAGGTACCATCCGGAGCAAGTGATTCACGTACGTGTTGCGCCGCGCCAACCGGATCGCCCATATCGTGCAGGCAATCGAAGAATGCCACCAGATCAAAGCCCGTTCCGGGATACTCCTTAGCAGAGGCGACTTCGAAGCTCACGCGGTCTGACACACCGGCCGCGGCGGCTCGCTCACGCGCCAGCTCAATAGAACGGGGATGATAATCAAAGCCTGTGAACCTGGAGTTGGGATACGCCTGGGCGAGGATGACCGTGGAGGCGCCCAGGCCGCACCCGACATCGGCCACCCGGGCTCCAGTCTGCAGCTTCGCTTCAACGCCGTCAAGCGCCGGAATCCAATCGCTCACGAGATTGGCATTGTAGCCGGGTCGGAAGAAGCGCTCTGTGCCTGTGAAAAGCTCGTGATCATGCTCATGCCAGCCTACCCCGTGCCCGGTCTTGAACGCCTCAATGAACTTCTCTTCATCACGAAAGACAGAGGCGATGATCTGGAACGCCCCCGGGAGAAATGCCGGGCTGCCCTCTTCCGCCAGGGCCAGCGCCTGTTCCGGCGGGAGTGAGAATGTCTGCGTTGCGGGATCATACGAGACGTATCCGCTGGCGGCTTGCGCGGAAAGCCATTCACGGACATACCGCTCAGCGGTGCCGGTCCGGTCGGCGAGCTGGGCAGGCGTGATGGCACCGCCATCTGCCATCGCTCGATAAAGCCCCAGCTTGTCGCCAATGTCAACGAGCACGGCGCTCATTGCAGCGCCGATATCCCCAACTGCTCGGCCCATGAACTCGTTCAGTTTCGCTTCATCAATGGCCATCGTACCGTTCCTCCACGGTCATCTGACTACTCGAACGCGATCCGCAAGCAAGTCACCTCCAATCACCCTTATCGTACGCCCTAACCCATTGGAACAGTGCCGCGTTTCGAACGATTTTGCCACCAGTCCTAGCCTATTGGCTTCACCAACAGGGTGGGACATGCGCTCCTGCCCACTACGAGATGCGTTCTCACGAGTTCAGTGGAACATTGCGCCGGATGTCAATCCGACGCGGCGCTCGCCGCTTGTGGAGCCATGAGCTGCCGTGCGGCGGTGATGAGGCAGCGCGGGTCAAGCGCTCCGCCCTGCGCAAAGCTGCGCACCGGCGGACCAATGGCAACCTGCACGGTCACATCCTGGTAGCCTCGCCACAGCATTTGCAGGGTTGCGCCCAGCCATTCACGGTCAGTCTGACGACGACGGAGCCAGGTGAGGGGATGACGCTGCGCCCTGGGCGAAAGGACTCCACGCACAATCACCGGCACCATAGGCACGTCCCGAGCTATTCGGGAGAGGACATGCACGCTTTCCTCCCAGCCGTCAAGACTCAGTGACGCGTCGAGGCGGATCGCCGGGTCTGGCTCAATCGCACCCGCGGGGAAGGTGAGGATGGCCCCGCCCTCACGCACGTGAGTGCTTACCTTGCGCAGCGATTGCAACCGCTGCTCCGGCCGATCGGGGAGATAAATCAATCGTTCGCTTGTCCTTGGCAGGGCACGCAAGAACGGTTTATCCGCCGCGAGAACGCGCAAATCATCACGCGGAATGCTTGCAAAGAGGGCCAGCGTATCGCTGAGGCCGGGATGATTGGCCAGCAGCAGCACAGGGCCCACCGCGGGAATGTGCTCCTGGCCGCGCAGCTCCAGGCGGCCGATGAAGCGGTCCAGGAGCCAGGCGGATCCAGCCCGCAGGCCAGACCGTCCCACTTCGAAATCAAATGCAGCGAGCGTCTGCGCAAATGGCCGGGTTTGCATTTGCAGGAGTGTAACCAGCAGACGGCGCACCGGCTTGACATGGCTCAAGCCCAGGGCATCCACCACCGACTCAGCATTCACGCGCGCCAGCGTG
>JBJXFJ010000350.1:0-17312 GCA_046154735.1 Chloroflexota bacterium
GAGCCTTCGCGCTCCTTCATCTCGTCTTCTTCTGGGTCAGTTGACTCTTGTCTCTAGCCCCTATCGGCACAGTATAGTGTCAACAAGATCGAGACTTATCCAGCCCGGGACGGCTGCACAAGGTGTCCGGGCGGCCTTATAGCTGCACAGATACCCGCACGCAGGGACTATAGGTTGCTGCGATGCGCGCACCGCCCGTGCCGGTGGCCCGGGAAGGGAGTACTGTGCCTTGGATTCCATCCTTTTATTCATCGTCGTCGGCATAATCATGGTCATCGTCGGTTTCATGGCGGGTTACTATGTCCGACAAAACTTCATCGCCTCAAAGACACGGCTTGCAGAAGCCGAGGCTGAAAAGCTCATTGCCGAAGCCAGTGCCCGACAGAAGGACGTTCTTCTTCAGGCAAAGGATCAGGCGCTTGAACTGCGACAGTCAGCCGAGGCGGAGCTGAAGGAGCGACGTGGTGAGCTGCAACAGCGAGAGCGGCGACTGCAGCAGCGTGAAGAGCAGCTTGAACAGAAGCTTGAACAGCTCGAGCGGCGAATCAACGGCCTGGCCACGCGCGAACAGCAGATTGAGGTGCGTGGGTCAGAAATCGAGGAGCTGCGCAGCCGGCAGGTTCGAGAGCTAGAGCGTGTTTCGGGTATGACTCGAGATGAGGCTAAGGACGTCATCATCAATCGTGTTGAGCAAGAGGTGCGACTTGACGTCAATCGCCGTGTCCGCGAGGTAGAGCAAGAAGCCCGTGAAGATGCGGAGATGCGGGGCCGCAAAATTGTTGCACTGGCCATTCAACGGTACTCCGCGGAACATGTAGCAGAGACTACGCTCTCCGTTGTCCCAATTCCGAGCGAGGAAATGAAGGGGCGCATTATCGGTCGAGAGGGCCGCAACATTCGCGCACTGGAAGCGGCCACGGGCGTTGATCTAATCATCGATGACACGCCCGATGCCGTGACCCTCTCAGGGTTTGACCCGATTCGGCGAGAGATCGCCCGTCTCGCACTGAACAAACTCGTGGTTGACGGACGGATTCATCCTGGACGTATTGAAGAGATTGTCGCGAAATCCAAGCAGGAAGTGGAAAATCAGATTCGCCAGGAGGGTGAGCAAGCCGCCTATGAGGCAGGCCTCAGCGGTATTCATCCTGAAGTGATCAAGGTCATGGGGCGAATGAAATTCCGGACGAGCTACGGGCAAAATCAGCTCCAGCACTCCGTGGAGGCGGCGCATGTGGCCGCGATCATGGCTGCGGAACTGGGCGCCGATGTGAATATTTCACGCCGCGCCGCGTTCCTCCATGACATCGGGAAGGTCCTCACACATGAAGTGGAAGGACCGCACCATATTATTGGCGCGGAGTATGCCCGACGATTTGGCGAATCCCCCGCGGTGTGCGAGGCAATTGCCGGCCATCACGATCACGATCCTGACTATCAGACGATCGAAGCGATCGTGGTGCAGGCCGCGGATGCAGCTTCGGGCTCGCGACCGGGGGCCAGGCGGGAAAGCGTGGACCAATACGTGAAGCGCTTAGAAGCCCTTGAGGCCGTAGCAAACTCCTTCGAAGGTGTGGAGCGATCCTTTGCCATTCAGGCCGGGCGTGAGGTCCGGATTGTGGTGCGGCCTGAGCAGATCGATGATCTTCAGGCTGTACGCCTGGCCCGAGACATCGTGAAGCGAATTGAGGAGACCCTTCAGTATCCCGGGCAGGTGAAGGTCACCGTTGTCCGTGAAACTCGCGCAATTGAGTACGCTCGATAGGCGTATCGGCAGCTAATATCGGCGGCACAAGAGCGCGGTCATTCTGTGTGGCCGCGCTTTTGTGCTGTCAACTACAGCAGGGATGAAACGATTCATGGGAACTATTGATCTTCACTCACATACAGTTGCTTCAGACGGACGACTCACCCCGCGAGAGCTCGTTCAGCTCGCCCATCGCAATGGGGTTCAATTTCTTTCGATTACGGATCACGACACAACCGACGGTCTGGATGAAGCCATTGCAGAAGCCGCCGGCCTCGGTATTGAGATAATCCCTGGTATCGAAGTAAGCTGCGATATTCCAGGCACCGAGGTGCACTTGCTCGGGTTCTACCTGAACTATAATGATCCGGAATTCCAGACAAAGATTGCCGGATTCCGCGAAGGACGGGTAGGTCGAGCCCAGGAGATGGTTCGCAAGCTGGGTGAGCTGGGCGCTCCCATTACCTGGGAGCGCGTCAAGGAGATTGCCGGGGATGGCTCCGTGGGGCGGCCGCATGTGGCGCAGGCGCTGCTTGAGGCTGGACACATTCAAGCAATTCCGGAAGCGTTTGATCGCTGGATCGGTCGTAACGGTCCGGCATACGCTGAGCGGGAAAAGCTCACCCTGGAAGACGCCATCGCGTTGATTCACAGCGTGGGTGGGATAGCTTCAATTGCGCACCCGTATGAGTCTGAGGGGCTCATGGATCTCTTACCTGGGCTTGTGAGCAATGGGCTGGATGCCATTGAGTGCTACTACACCGGCTATGCGGCCGACCGGCGGGATCCGCTGCTCAGCTTCATTCGGACAAATAATCTCATTGCCTCGGGTGGGAGTGATTACCACGGGTTTCCGATGGCCGGGCTCAAAGAAGTCACGAACGTACCCGGATCGGTGGATGTCCCTGTATCGGTGATCGACGCGATGCGCGATCGGCTGGCCCATAGAGTCTGATCTGTCGCGGTTATGAGGGTAGCATCAGGGGCGGGCCTCTCTCATGACCGCGATGTGGATCGTCACCAATTCCCACGTTTAGGCGCGAACCCCACGGCGACGTGCGCGAGGCGGTGGAGACGTCGTGTGCCACACGGCCAGCGATCGCGTCAGCCGTGTCCGAGTCTCCGTTACGGCGATACTCTTCCCGACGCTTGGCGGCGTCGCTGGGCGCGCAGACTCATGAAGGTGACGCTGCCGAGCACGCCGGCCATCACGGCAATGATGCCAAGGAGCAGCAGCGCCTTCTCAGGGCCTGGTCCTTCCGCCGGTGAATGCAGGTTGAGCGAGAGGGCACCAAAGACCCCGCTGATCACATACAGCACGAGCACGGTGCTGAGTTGACTGAGCCCGAGCCCGTGAATCCTCTGCGGCAAGTGCTCCATGTCACCGCCCTGAAAGGGGGAGCGACCGCGTAGTATGCGTCTGCCGATGACCCAAGCTGTATCAAGGATTGGGACCGCCAGCACGACAAACGCGGTTCCAACCTTGGCGCCGCCAATAACACTCATTGTGGCCAGCCAATAACCCAATAGCACTGAGCCGCAGGTACCCATGAAGATCTTGGCCGGATGGAAATTGTGCGGCAGGAAGCCCGCGGCTGCGGCAGCCAGGATGAGCGGGAAGACCGCGATGGAAATCTGGTCAAACCACAATGAGCGGATGAAGAGCACCACGGCGGCCATTGCCGCGATGCCGCCGGCGAGACCATCCATGACATCGACCAGATTCATGGCGTTAATCATGCCAACGATCCAGAGCACCGTGAGTGGGCCGTCAAGCCACTCTGGCAGTGCGATGGCCGGGCCAAAAGGAGAGGCAAGGCTTCCAAAGCGCAGACCGCAGAGGACAGGAATTGTGGCTATAGTGATCTGGCTGATGAGCTGAGGCATGGGACCCAGCCGGCGACGGTCATCCAGCGCCGCGAGTGGGATGATCAAGACGCTGCCAGCAAGAATGCCCAACAGCTTCAAGGTATCCTGATTACTCAGGTAAACATCTGCCGGTCGTAGGATGAAGCTCAGGCCCACTCCCATCCAGATTGCTGCAAGCATGGCGTATCCGCCAGTTCGAGGGATGATCGCCCGCTGAATCTCGCCCGGACGCGGTGTGTCAACCATGCCCAGACGCAAGCCAAGCCGGAGTGCATACGCGACCAGAATAAAGCTAACCGACGCAACAAGCACTGCAGTGGCAATCAGCCAGGAGGCCTCAGTCAGCACGTTACTGGAGCCGCCGAGCTAGTTCCATCACCTGGTTCGTCAGCGCCTCTGACGGGATGTCGAACGACTCAGCGAATGATGGGACAGCTATTGCGAGCTGGGCGTCGCGCCGTACATGCGTCACTCGGGATATACCCACCGTTGGTCCACTGGTGAACGCCTCCTGAGCACTTATGAGCTCTTCCCTGAGTCGCTCGCCCGGGCGAATCCCGGTGATACGAATCTCTGGTTTCGAACCATAACCAAGTAAGTCGCTGAGTCGGCTCGCCATATCCAGAACGGTGATCTCATTCAAATCGTCCAGCATGAGGACATCGGCTGTGAGACCCTGGGTGGCAGCAGCTAACAGGAGCCATACCGCTTCATCCATTGTCATCCAGTAGCGCGTCATGCTCGCGTCAGTCACGGTGAGTCCATGCCCAGCGTCAAGCTGTCGCGAAAATGTTTCAATCACGCTACCTCGTGTCCCCAAAACGTTGACATAACGAACAATACAATAGGGCATGTGCTGGGTGAGCGCGAGCTGCTGGGTGGCAACCTCACTCACTCGCTTGGTGGCCCCGTAGAGACTGGGAGGGTTCACTGCCTTGTCACTCGATGGGTAGACGAATCTGCTAACTCCGCTCTCGATACTTAGCTCGAGCAACAGCCGTGTGGCTGAAATATTCACTGAGACCGTCTCCTCGGGAAAGAGCTGCCCAAAGGGCACGTGCTTATATGCAGCGAGGTGGAGCACGTGCGTCGGTCGGTGCTGATGAAAAATGCGCCGCATTTTGGGACCATTGCGAATGTCCGCAAGGACGTAGATCGGCGCTGGCTGGATAGCCTCCAGCTCACGCACCAGATCGTACAGCGAATGCTCATGATGATCGAGCAGAATGAGTGCTTCCACTCCGGCTTGAGCGAGGGCGTGGCTCAAGTGCGTTCCGATGGAGCCACTCGCACCGGTGACCAGCACCCGCGCTCCGCGCAGATTACGCGCCGCGGCGCGCACCTCGGCGTTTCGAGCCGGGCGCCCCAGTAGCACTGGCGCATTCAGAGGTGTGATCGTCAAGCCTCTCGGCTCCGCACGCTTTCGCCAAGCCGCACCTGGGCGTGGCGCATGAGCGCGGCCCGAGTTTGATCCGGCTCCAGCGTCTCGGTAACAAAGTAGGTGACTTGAGCGGAGGCATCTGGGATTTCCGAATCAAAATCCACATCGCCCTCGTCATAGGGTGCACCCTCGCCCAACAGGCCAGATGCGTTCGAGACGTGACAGGCTAGCAGTGTCTCACCCAGGATCGCGCGATAGGCTGTGACGGTTGCCGGAGCTGGCGATCTCCGCAGCATGGCGGCAAGCTCTGGGAATTCATCGAGCCCTTCGTTGCGCTGCGCCATCGCAGACGCATTGATGTAAAGCTGTGCGTGCGAGTAGTCCAGACAAGCGCTGATTTGCGGCGCTGAGCGAATGAGCCACAGCAGATCTTCGGCGGCGAGTCCGATTGGTGAGATGAAGAACCCTCCCTCCCGCATACGCAGGACCGGAGGCATGTTCTCAATCGTCGGACGGATCCCTCGGGCAACGCACTGCTGTTCAAATAATTGCACGATTGGCACTGCTTGTTCGAGCGCCTGCTCGCGACCAGACTCAGAGCAGTCAAAGTGCATGGGCCGAGGAGCAATTGCGTGAATGTTTATGGTCGTGGCGCCAATCCGTGCCGATACTTCAGCGAGAAGGTGAATAAGCTCGCGATCAGCCGAGGAGTCACGCGTCACATCAAAAAACTCCCCGTCAAGCGACCTGACGGGTCCTTCTACTAGCCAGATGAAGTCTTGATCCACGGAAACATCGCGAATGTTCTGGATTGTTGATTCCACGGCCTGTGTGCTTGCTATGTCCTGCAGGTCCAGATAGAGCTCCAGACCGGGAGGAGTCGGTGCTGCCAGGCGATCAGCAAGCTGATCTGCAACTGGCCTGGCCTTAAGCAAAACGAATGGCGGCCTTCCGAGTCCAGTCAAAATAATCTTGCAGTCCTTCCAGGAGCGAAATTTGGGACGCAAAACCAAGCTCGACACGAGCCCGTTCCACACTCGGGATCAGATGCTTGCTGGTTGAGCTCATCCGAGAAGTGTCAACATCACTACTTGAACTGAGCAGTTCTCGAATGAGCAGCGCCAGATTGCCAAAGTTTGTTCCCACGCCCGTACCGATATTGAATACTCCATATCCTGTCGAAGAGTAGTCCAATGCAGCGATCAGCCCCCGGACAACATCGTGCACATGGGTGAAGTCGCGACGTTGCCCGGACATGACGATGATGGGCTCATCCCGCGTCGCGCGCTCGGTGAATATGCTGACAACACCACTCGCCCCCTGGCCCACCTGCCCCGGACCGTACACAGAAAAGAGCCGCACGGCACGTGTGGGGAGACCATATTCTTGGCCATACATCTCGCACCATCGTTCAGCAATCATTTTGCTGACCCCGTAGACGTTCTGCGGTCTCGGCGGACTCTGCTCGGTGAGCCTTCTGGCGCTCGGCCGATAGACGTGCTGGGACGATGCCAGAACCACGGTGGCATTTGATTGACGCGCAGCTTCAAGGATCTGCAGCGTTCCAACCGCGTTCACAAGATTATAGTCAAGGGGGTGCAATGTCGAGGCCGCGATGTCTCCGAGTCCGGCGAGGTGGATGACCGCGGAGATGTCTCTCAAAGCCACGGTGAGCGGGTCGCGCGTCACGTCTGCAGCAACGTGGTCCTTGATGCCGGGAATTGGATTGCCCCGATGAAGCGTCCGAACGGTCCAGCCCGCTGAACCTAAGCTTGCAACAACATGCCGACCAATGAAACCGGATGCGCCGGTGACGAGCACTCGCTTCACGATCCGGTCTCCGTACTTGCTCGTGCATGGTCAATGATTTCCCCTACGCTGTCACGTAGATGCACCCCGGGACGCCACCCTAGCTGCTCGAGCCGACTTGAAACCGTAAAGCTGGACTGAGCCGGTATGGCTGGCTGAGCCGGCTCGGGATTGACCGCCACGGCGATGCCGCGCAAGCGGCTGGCATCACGCACCGCGATCGCTACTTCACGCACGCTGAGCGATTCGCCAGCGGCGTTCGCACTCGCATAGCGCTCTGGCAGGCTCGAGGCCGCAAGCAATGCCGTGACGGCATCGCGAAGATGCAAGAATCCAATTGGGGCAGTTGCCTGTGGATTCACCTGGAGAGATTCACCCCGCGCGGCCTGGTAGGAAAACCGATTGGGAACCGTCATGAACAGCGGGTTTGTCTTCATGATCGGGCCGAGCCCGTAAACGATGCCTAGTCGCACCGATACTCCGGAGATCGGATGGATCCGGGTGTACATCTCGATCAGCTTCTCAACGTAGACTTTGCTCAGATGAGACAGATCGGAGAATGCTCCGTATGGGCGCTGCTCATCTACGTGACCGATGAGCGGCGTCCCATACACGTGGAATGAGCTCCCGAATACCACGCGTGAGCTTCCTCCACGGTGAGCAAAATCCAGGAGCATGCGAGCGCCCACGAGATTTGTCCGTTCAGTATAGGCTGCACTCGCGGCAACGGGGCTGGCACTTGGTTGTGCCGCAAGCAAGTGAATGGTCTCAAAAGGTCCAAGGTTGAACACCCTCTGGAGCGTTCGTTCTGAACTGATGCTGCCGCGAATGAATTGGAAAGCGGGCTGTTGGCGAAGCTCCGCCAGCGCAGCCGCGGACGTGCAAAAGAAATTATCCAACCCTACGACGGACTCCCCTCGTGAGAGGTAGGCGCGGGCAAGCGGTGCGCCAATATAGCCGACGCCAGCAATCAGCACTGTCACAGTGATAGGAGGGCGGACTTTGCCACGCCGCAGCGCGATGATACCAGCCTATCCGATAGGCTCTCAATCTCCGCTGCTATAATCCGCCGCCGTAATGAGTGTGCGGTGGGTGCTGGGTGTTCGCGTTGACGATGTTACCTATCGCGAGGCACTGGACGAGATTGTTCGGTTCGTGCGTGATGGGGGCAGCCACATGATCACGACTCCAAATCCGGAGATCGTGATGATGGCCCAGGGTGATCCGGCTTACTGCAGTGTGCTCAATCGAGCGGCGCTGGCAATTCCAGATGGTGTGGGGCTGCTCTGGGCGGGACGTTTTGCCGGGCTCCCATTTCGCGACCATGTCCGCGGGACGGATCTTATCCTCCAGCTTGCGTCACAGTCAGCCCTGCACGGGCACCGCTGGTTTCTAGTGGGCGCTGCTCCGGGTGTTGCGGATCTCGCGGCCGCGGCTCTGATCCGCCGCGTCCCTGCGCTTAAGATCGCCGGAGTACATTCTGGAACTTCAGGCCCGGAAGGGGACAATGAGACGCGCACGGCGATCTCCTCGGTTGGGGGAGCCGATGTGCTCCTTGTGGCTTATGGTGCCCCGGCCCAGGAGCTCTGGCTGGATCGTAATCTGCCCGTCATTGGTGCCGCGGTCGGCATTGGGGTTGGCGGCGTCTTCAACTATCTCGCGGGTGTCGCGCCCCGGGCACCGGCATGGTTGAGAGCGCTTGAGCTGGAATGGCTTCATCGACTGCTGACCCAACCCTGGCGCTGGCGCCGACAGCTTGCGCTCCCGCGATTTGTTCTGCGTGTACTGTTGGCCCACTTCAGTCCCGGCGCTCTCCCACCGGTCATTGAATCCAGCCCGAAGTCCGCCGAAGACAAATCGACCTGATTGGCTAATCGCTCCCACCTTTCTTGGTGGTCAGTTCGAACAGCCATCCGTCGCCCCCAGCGTTTCGAGCCATCCACGATGGCCCGCTGGATCAACTCTCACCCGGCCGCACTTGAAGTCTCTTTGCCAGAATTGCTCAGTGCGATAGCGTTTTCCTGTTGGTGCACCAAGGCCTGAGCGATAGTCGTCGTACATCCAGCCCTGCTCATAGGTCGTTTCATCCGTGTAGCGGAAGTAGGCACGTTCATCGGCCACGAGTAGGAATGACGCAAGGGCAAATTGGAGCCGCCCCAGATCATTCTGATCACCTTGGGCTACCGCAATGAACGCCCTCTCTGCCTGAATGATCGCTTCCGCCTGGCTGAGCTGAGCCTCCCAAAGTGCAGGATCTGGTAACTGACCCCGCCAGAGACCCACGAAGTATTCATTCATCACGGCGTCAAGGTACGGCGTAAATTGGTGTCCCTCATTCGGCCGAAAGTACGCGGTGGTTACGTTACCCCAGAGTGGCAGGTGGCCAAGGCGGGATCGGAGCATGGCCAAGCCACCCTCCACGGCACGGCGGTAGGCCTCGTCTGAGTCAAATTCACGCACGCGCCCGTCGCTATTGGCGGATCGTCCCACGCCTCGCTCGAGTGTCCGATCAATGTTGTCAATAAATAGTCCCGTATAGCCCATCTGCCGAGCGTTTTTCTCTGCTTGCGATAGGAAATACTGGCGCCACACTGTGGATCCCGGATTCATCAGATAGTAGTAGCGAGTCCTGGTGCCTGAATCTTCCTGCCAGGAAAGTGTGGAATAAATCCGATTCCCCGCGGCATTGTGCAGAAACGCTTCTTCATGCGGGTGGAGGGCGTGGCAGAAGTCTTGTGCGATTCCGCTCACGTCATTCCCGGAGTGCAAGTACTGGCTGCAGACATCACGGGCATCTCGAAGATCGGCCGGGCCGGATGCTTCGTTAGCCACAAGGTATTGGAGGATTGGTCCCTTGAATCCAGCGGCGCGGAGCTGGTCTCGGTACGACTCATCCCCGTGAGTAAGAATGGCCGAGGCGAATCGCTCCGCTACCAGGGATACTGAGGTTCCGTCACTGAGCGGACGATAGAACAGCGCGAGCGGTACCGATGAAACCATAGGAAGCATCGGGGAGGTTTCGCTGGCAGCGATGGTCGAAGGCTGAGCCCGCGCAATGAGGAGCACCAGCATGACCAGCACGATTAGTATCAGTGGCATTCTGGATAGTCAAAACGTCGACCGGACCATCCTCGGTCTGGGTGAGATGAACCCTGCGTGACTCACACCGCAGTTCTCTCTGACATCCCGAGGGACGAAATGAAGTACAGGCAGTCAGTGCAACTATCGCCAGGTGACTTCGTTTCCCAGTGTTTCATCCGTCCCTCTGCGAACCGGACCAGATGGTCCTACCGCGTTCATCTGCGCTGACTATCGCACGGTCTGATTCTGGTAGGCCATATCCGCATCAACCATCTCACAGACAAGATCTTTGAAGGAGAGGTCGTACGTCCATTCGAGTTTCTCTTTTGCCTTACTGCAGTCGCCCAGGAGCAAGCTGACCTCCGCGGGACGATAGAGCTGTTGATCGATCACAACATGATCGTTGTAATTCAGGCCCACATGCCCAAAGGCGATCTCCAAGAATTCACGAACGGTGTGGGTTTCACCCGTGGAGATCACGTAATCATCGGGCTGATCTTGCTGCAGCATGCGCCACATGGCTTCCACATACAGGCGCGCATGCCCCCAATCGCGCCGAGCATCAAGGTTGCCCAATCGCAGCTCTTTGATTTTCCCAAGCTTGATCCTGGCGACATGCGAGGTAATCTTGCGTGTCACGAACTCAAATCCGCGACGAGGACTCTCATGATTGAAGAGGATCCCGCTGGAGGCATGCAGCCCGTAGGCCTCACGGTAGTTCCGCGTGAGGTCAAAGCCAGCGACCTTGGAGATGCCGTAGGCGGAGCGAGGATGAAAGGGCGTGGTCTCGCTCTGCGGGCTCACGCCTGACTCGCCGAACATCTCGGACGAGCCAGCGAAATAGTAACGCGTGTTTGGAGCTGCCTCCCGGCATGCGGAGAGCAGGTAATGTGTTCCATTGATGTTGGTATTGAGCGTTGAGAACTCATCTTCAAAAGAGTAGCTCACGAAGCTCTGTGCAGCCAGATGATAGACCTCGTCTGGTTGCACTTCGGTCATAACGCGGAACACGCTGGGATAGCTCTCGAGGGAGGCGGAGTGGAGATGGAGCTTGTCCTGAATGTGATTAATGCGCCACAGTCGATGCTCCGGGTCCTCAATGGCGACTCGGCGCACCATTCCGTGCACGTCATAACCCTTCTCGAGGAGCAACTCCGCGAGATAGGAACCATCCTGCCCAGTGACGCCGGTAATAAGGGCTTTCTTCGGCATGTGCCCGAATCACTTCCTTCCGAATTGGCTTCTACGTTTCACCACGAGAGGAGTTGCGCGCCACGGAGGTGGGCACACGGTTATCCCGGGGGGGACATCTCGAATAAGCGACCGTCACCTGGAATTTCGTCGTGAACGAAGGGCTGCGGCCAGCGAGACGTCAAAAGTCCGAGGGGATTCTAGCGAAACATACCGCCGGATCGCATTAGACCGTTTCTGAGCACGTGCGCCCGAGCGATTCTTCCGACCACTTGAATTGAAGATCAAGCTGACACTTGACGAGATCATCTACCCAGCTGGCGTACCGCGGCATGCAAGTATCGACGGGCGCCCCTCGCTACCTGCAACTACGAAGCCGGCAGTGACATCGCGTGGTTGGACTGGAGTAGGAGCGTGGCGTCTGGACCGGAAACCGGCCGACTCACGAGAAATCCCTGATACTCATCACACTTGATTGAGCGCAAGTATTCGAGCTGATCGACTAGTTCTATGCCCTCAGCCACCACGTTGAGCTCCAGGCTATGCGCTAGCACGACGATAGCGTTGATGATTGCCGCCGATCGAGCGTCTGAGGTGGCATCACGCATGAATGACCGATCAACTTTCAGGCTGCTAATAGGCAGTGTCTTCAGGTAGCCGAGCGAGGAGTAGCCGGTCCCAAAATCGTCCACGGCTATCCGTATGCCGCGTGCCTGCAAGCCGTGAAGTGTCGCAAGACTGGAACCAACATGGCGCATGATCACGCCTTCCGTAATCTCGAGCTCGACCTCGTCTGGTTTCACGCCGGTCTCCGCGAGGATCTCCGCAACGACAGCATCAAACCCGGGCCGCTCAAACTGGCGTGCAGAGCAGTTCACGGCAATTCGGAGGCCGGCAAAACCCTGGTCTCGCCAGGCGCGTAGCTGCATGCAGGCTTCTCTGAGCACCCAGTTCCCAATTTGGACTATGAGTCCCGTGTCTTCGGCCACGGGGATGAAATCCGCGGGGGAAACCAATCCGCGTTCTGGATGTTCCCAGCGCACGAGTGCCTCAAATCCGACGAATCGATCATCGGACCCGTTGAGGATTGGCTGGTAAAAGACCCTGAACTGTGTGCGGAGCAGGGCCAGCCGCAGCTCTGCTTCGAGCTGGAGCGTTTCAAGCGCACGTGTGTGCATGGCAGTGTCAAACATCTCATGGCGGGCCTTGCCTAGGGCTTTTGCACGGTACATGGCGGTATCAGCGTCACGCAGTACTTCAGCCTCGTGGCTGTACCCGGTGGCACTCAGGGCAATGCCGATGCTCGCTGATGTGTACACATCCTGATCACCGAGACGAAAGGGCGCAGAGAGTGCCTCAAGCAGCCGATCCGCGAGGCGCACTGCTTCGCTCGGTTCGCGCAGGTCGTCGAGCAGGAGGACGA
The DNA here is from genome assembly GCA_046154735.1 of Chloroflexota bacterium. Taxonomy (GTDB): domain Bacteria; phylum Chloroflexota; class UBA6077; order UBA6077; family JACCZL01; genus CAVXYC01. The sequence goes on from JBJXFJ010000350.1 coordinate 12,502, forward strand.
ACTCATCTCCGCCCAGCCGTGCGATCGTATCAACCGTATGAGCGCAATCTTTGATTCGTTCTGCCACGGACCGGAGAAGCTCATCACCGATGGCGTGTCCTAAGCTGCCGTTGATGACCTGGAAGCGATCGAGATCCAGAAGAAGTACGGCAAATGCATAGTCCGACCGACGATGAGCACGTCCTACCGCCCTCCCAAGTCGATCCATAAAGAGATCCCGATTGGGAAGTCCAGTGAGTGAGTCGTGAAGTACCCGGCCCGCGGAGATTTCAGGGACCGCGGTTGATGGGGATTGTTCCCGCAGTACAGCCATCCAAAGCGGCTCATCGCCCGATGAGATGGCGGAGATGGCCACAAGTACTGGTACGCGACAGCCATCCGGAAATGTCACGAATGACGACCAGCTTCCAGACTGCATGACCCACAGCCCTCCTATGGTAGTGGGCTGAGATCCAGCGCTCGATAGCGTGCATGGCAACAGCTTCTCAAGCTGGCGTGCCCGCATCTCTCGCTCGTTAATTTGGAATAGGCGCTCCGCTCGGGCGTTCACGCGCACAACTTGACCCAGAGCATCGAGAATCAGCATCGGGTCAGGTGCCTGCTGGAACACCATTTCGAAGATCTGCTGTTGATGAAGCCATACGGCTGTGGTGGAGAACGCGGTGGTCAAGCTATTTGTCTCTCAAGCTGCTGATGGCCAACTCGGTTTCAAACCAAGCGGCTCCGCCTTGACACCAGAAATAAGGGAAGGCCTCCCTAGAATAACGGTCCCATGGACGATTCTGGGAGTGCCATAGTCACTATCAGAGCACGATCCTCCGCGCCTCTTGCCGGGGGTTCCGGGAGCGACATGGTACACTCATCGAGGCCAGCATGACCGGAACACATTCATCGATCAAACCTACGCGCAGACTGAATTTGGCCATCGCCGAGGAAGACGACCTGGATCTTCAGTGGCAGATTGAGCTTCATGAGCTCCTGGGGTCAGTTGATAGCCGGATCCATCGAGTGATGGTGCGATTCATCGAATCCGCGACTCGAGCGAAGCGAGATATCGCCACGATGATCGACGATGCAACAGCGTATGACCAGCTTGCGCGTGAATCCGTGACACGCGAGCTCGAATCAGTTCGACGGCGAATGGATCATTTGCGGCACGCCAAGACGGCTCCGGCAGCGCCCCGGGACGCGGAGGCCTTGTTGCTCCTGAGCGAGGCCCGATTCCACGCGGAATCCGTGCTCACACCCATGCGGAGGACGGTTGATCAGCTCCAGGCGATTGAACAATCCGTGGCCAGGATGCTGGCAGAGACGGGTGGCATCGTCGACTCCGAGCCACTTGTGGTCTCCATTCTGGGCTTGCACAGCTACCAGAAGGCAATCACCATAGCCCAATTGCTTCAAAGTATGGATCCAAAGCGCACCGTTTCAATTCAGACTTACCAGCCGGGGCGATTGCGGCTTGAGGTCACTGGGGCGAGTGAAACGGCCATTGTTCAGGATCTGACTCGCTCGAGCCCCATCGCTCTGGTTCCGGTGTCCGAGATAACGGCTGAGCTCACCTTTCAAGCTTCAGCCTGAGTCTGCGATTCAGGCTCATGAGCATGCACCAGCAACCGAGCAGCCCGTCCGTGGACGAATCGCTGCGTCAGCGCTATGAAGCTGAGCTTGCCCAGTCTCAGATCCTGAGAGGCCAGTTACAGAGTAGTCGAGAATCCGCGGGCACGCTTGAGCGGTACGCAGTGGAAGCCGATCAATCGCTCCGACGAGCGCGTGAGCATATTGAGAAGCTCCGGGCACTCCATCGAGTCTCGCTGCGACTGCACGCAACGCTAGAGCCGGCGCGCATTTGGACGGAAGCCGTGGATCTGCTGGAACGTCTGGTGACGTCCACGAGCATTGCCGCGTACGCGGTAAACAGGAACGGAACAGTCTCTCGGTCCGTACTGCAAGGGGTGCCCCTCCTGGACCTGCCGACGGAGGTTACTCAAGCACCAGACGTGTTAGCCTGGGCGCTTCGGGCAGACAACGCTGGATCGCTCGCGTCTCCGGATGGACGATTTCTAGCCGTTCCGGTGATTACAGAGCGTCGGGTGGTGGGAGCTTTCGCGTTGGTACGGCGCAAGGGCGAGAAGTTCGATGCACATGATACGGAGCTCGTGGAGATGGTTGGTCTCATCACCGCGCAGGGCATGGAGGGAGCATCGCGGTATCGTGCCATGGAAGAAGAAGCGCTCAGTGATGCGCTGACCGGAGTGGCGAATTATCGATACTTCCGCAGGCAGATCGATCTCGAGGTGGCGCGGGCACAGCGGTTTCGGTATCCGCTTGGCCTGCTCATTGCCGATCTTGACCACTTCAAAAAGATCAATGATCAGTACGGACACCCCGCGGGAGATCAAGCGTTAGCCCGTACCGCTCAGGCGATGCGCCTCGCCGTGCGCCGTTCTGATGTGCTTGCCCGAGTGGGCGGGGAGGAGTTTGCGGTGATCCTTCCCTCGTGCGATCTCCAGCAAGCGCGTATTGTGGGCGAGAAGGTCCGCATGGCCGTTCGAGCTGCTAACGGCACCAGTGGGTCGAACAAAACGGAGCACATTCCACTCACGGTCAGTGTTGGAGGAACGGCAATGGCGGGAGCCATGATAAGTGCTCAAGAGCTCATTGAGCGAGCTGATTCCGCCTTACTTCAGGCTAAGCGGTCCGGCCGGGATCAAACCATCATTCTGGCTCAATCCACCGCTGATCGCTCGGCTACGAGTAGCCCTCCGCCCTAATCGATCGCTAAATGATCATCCCCTGAAACCACTGGGGTGATCAGCTGGAATGTGGCGTGCTTCGATCAGCTTCCTGCCGTGGCGTTGTATGTGCAGTGGATCGACTCTCGGTTGACGTCGTCTCGGCGTCACGGTGATCCCTCGAACGTGCCCGCTGAACGCGGATGAAATCGGCGAACTGCTCCGCGCGGGCCAGAACGGGCGAGAGGATACGCCGGGCTAGGACCTCTGCTCGCTCCTCGAGACTTGGCTCTTTGTCGTTCGCGGAAGAATTGGCTTGCGGCATCTGTCTCTTAGCGATGTCATTGCGCAATACCGACACGGGATGAAATGGTCGGTTGCGGTCGCCAAGCTGGCGCAGGTCTGCAAGGCGAGTCGCCAGGCGTTGGGTGGATTCGTCTTCTGGCATGCGTGAGCTCCGAAGGTGTGAATTGATGACGGGGGAAGAGGTGGGTTGCGGCGTGGCTATTTTGGCTGCTTCCGTGTTTTTCTCATGCTGGCCATGAAGAGTATTGCCGAAAGCGCCGCCACCGCGGCACCCCAGTGGAACGCTGCCGTCACGCCATACGAATCAGCGAGCGCACCCGCGATGAGCGGTGACGTGCTTCCAAACAGCGTTCCGATTCCATACACCAGGGCCACAGTGGTGGCCTGGACGTGCTCACCAACGATGTCCATGGCGTTGGCCAGAAACAGTGCCATGAGCGGGAACATGAAAGCGCCCATGCAGATGACGGCCAGCACGAGAAAGATACCAGGTGGCACTTGGCTCACAGCGAAGATGGATGCACCAAGCATGCCGAGGCAGGGGACCAGTGTCACGCGGCGTCCGAAGCGGTCAGAGGCGTGTCCCAGAAGCGGCGATGAGGCAATCCCAGCCACCTGACCCAGAAACAGATAGCCCGCGGCCTCATAGGGCGCATAGTTCAATTCGTTTCTCAAGTAGATGGGCAGAAACGTATTCACGGCCGCCTGAGCCATACTGAACCCACCGGTGGCTAGGAAAATCATCATCAGTGGTCCGGGTTTGATGAACTCAGTGAGCGATCGCAGGTAGGCGCCAAACGAGCTGGCCGGCCCCGTGCGGCCCTCGGTGGTGCGCATTAGAGCCCAGACGATGATCCCGGTGGCGAGTGCAGGGATCATACTGACCTGAAGCACCAGACTCCAGGCCATAGTTGCCAGTAGGGCACCCACAATCACAGGCCCGAGAGCCTCGCCGACGCTGCCCCCACTGCCATGGAGTGACAGCGCAAAGCCCTTTCGGTCAGCAAAACGCTGTGAGAGCGCTGCGATTGCCGGCGGATGCCAGAAAGAGATCGCCGCGCTCACAATGACCGCGGACACAACGACGCCGGCATAAACATTGATTGATCCCATAACGAATTGAAAGATGCCAATCACGATCATGGACATCCCCAGAATCAGGGCCCAGTGCCGGCTGTGCCGATCTGCCACGAATCCCGCGGGCAGATTGGACAGGCTTCCCGCTATGCTGCGTGCCGTGGAAAGCCCGCCTATGCCGGCGTTGGACAACTGGAAATGAGCTTGAATCTCTGGAAGCAGAAGAAAAAACCCAGAATTGTACATGTGCTTGATGGCGTGACCAGCCACGAGCACCGTGGCCAGTACCGCGGGGTGGAGCGCTGGAGCGTGCCGACGTTCAGATGCCGCGGGAACGGAGTGCAATGGTGACCCCTGGAGAAATTTGAACCGTGCTGGACGAAACATTTGCCCCGCGACTACGAGGCTCCGTAACGAAGGCTAATACCGGAGTGGAACCCATGTCAGTGGGCTTGGGAACGGCTAGCACAAAGGGAACATCCACTTTCCGCTGCCCTTACGTCATTCGAGTTGCATGCAGGCGGACCCTGACTATTGACCTGTGGATGCATTAATGTAACACACGAAGTTGGCGCCCCGAGACGGGCATGGACTTCAAGTGATCTTGATCCTGCTCGCCTTCACCGAAGGCCGTTTCCGCGACTCATAGTAACTGTTCATGTCTCGAGGGATGTTCACCGCAGAGACTCGGGG
>JBJXFJ010000195.1:0-6222 GCA_046154735.1 Chloroflexota bacterium
GTGATTCCTCGGGCGCGGGGCACAAGACCGCCGCGCTACCGGGAGCCGCCGTTCACCCGAATGATGCACCGGCCGAGGAAGTCCTTCGAGCCACGCCTTGGGCCCGGTGAATAATCCGGGCTAGCCGTACTGGGCTATCCCGGGAGCTCGGCCTCGAGCTCAGCTAGCACCGCGCCGCCCGTCACCTGCTCCCCCTCACTCACATGGAGTCGAGTGACGATTCCAGCGTGGGGCGCGCTCACCACGTGTTCCATCTTCATTGCCTCCAGGGCCAGGATCGCCTGATGAGCGGTCACCGGCTGCCCCTGAGCCACGTGGAGCTTCACTATTCGTCCGGGCATTGGGGCCGTGATTGTGCCATCCCCCGCGCCGGCTGTTGATGACGTCTGGCGTGTGTCTGGCGGTGGCGTTCGCCGGAGGCGATAGGTTCGGCCCTGCCAGTGAATGCTTACTTGCTCCGCGTCAGAAGTGAGGATGCGTATGACGTCATCGTCCACTAGCACTGTCTGAGCATCCAGTATTTGCGCTCTGAACGACTGGCCGTTTACCAACGCCGTAGCAAGTGATGCACCAGCGCTCGCGAATATCGTGCAGCTTGTCAGTTCAGAGCTGATGTTCCACATGCACACCCGTGGAACCCCGGAGAACCGCCAGCCGTCGTTTCGCCGCCACGGATCCTGATGCTCCCCGCTCATGAATGCGGTGGTTGTGAGCATTACACTCGCTGCCGCTAGCACCTGCGCCGGGGCATCGGTCAATCCCTGGATGATCAGGTGCTCGTCCAGAAAATCCGTGTGGAGATCACCACGAACGAACGCGTGATGTTCGGCGATCCCCAGGAGAAGATCAAGATTCGTTTCTGGACCGGCGATGTGCGCCGTGGTAAGAGCGTGTTGAAGCGTGGTCACCGCGCGCGGGCGATCCGGCGCCCAGACGACCAGCTTGGCCAGCAATGAATCATAGAAGGGTGAGACCCCGAGCCCCGCGCGGAAGCCACTATCTACTCGTACCGACTCACTCGCGTTCGGGAGACACCACCTATCGATCTGTCCTGATGATGGCAGGAATCCCTGGAGGGGATCCTCGGCGATGATCCTCACTTCAATGGCGTGGCCGCTCAGGTGCACGTCCTCCTGCCTGATGGTGAGTGGTTCGCCGGAGGCCACCTGAATCTGCATCTCCACGAGGTCCAGACCAGTGACCATCTCGGTGACGGGGTGTTCCACCTGCAATCTCGCGTTCAACTCCAGAAAGTAGAAGTCAAGCCGCTCGTCCAGGAGAAATTCCACAGTACCGGCGCTCTGGTATCCTGCTGCGCGGGCCAGGCCCACCGCCGCGTTTCCCATTCGCGCGCGGAGCTTCGGGTCCACGGCGGGTGAAGGACTCTCCTCAAGGAGTTTCTGATGCCGCCGCTGGATGCTGCACTCGCGCTCTCCCAAGTGCACCACATTTCCATGGGCATCGCCAAAGATCTGCACTTCCACGTGCCGCGGGCGGAGGACCAGCTTTTCGAGCAGGATATGCTCATTCCCAAAACTGGATTGCGCTTCGCGCTTGGCCGCTTCCAGGGCATCGCCGAAATCATTGCTGGATTCCACCAGCCGCATTCCGCGGCCGCCACCACCGGCGCTTGCCTTAATGAGGAGTGGGTAACCGATCTCGGCAGCCCGTTCAGCGAGGTGCTCTGGGTGCTGATCGTCACCGTGATAACCCGGCAACACTGGGACGCCGAGACGTTGGGCCAGGGCCTTCGCCGGGGCCTTTTCACCGAGCATGCGCATGGCGGCCGCTGGCGGGCCAATCCAGATGATCCTTGAGGTTATCACCGCATCGGCAAACTCGGCGTTTTCAGCGAGAAACCCATACCCCGGATGGATGGCCTCCACACCAGACTGCAGGGCGATTCTGAGAATGGCCGCCTGATTGAGATAGCTTTCACGAGCCGGGGACGGACCAACAGAGTAAGCCTCGTCTGCGTGAAGCACGTGGAGCGCCGTACGGTCGGCGTCAGAATGGATCGCCACGGTGCGTATGCCCATCTGCCGACAGGTGCGTATGATCCGCACGGCAATCTCGCCACGGTTGGCCACGAGTACTGACCTGATCACCCGGGCTTCTCCCTGGAGGGAATCAAAACACCGCGAAGACGCAGAGTCGCAGAGTTACTACGGTGTGGCACTGTGTCTCCGCGTCTTCGCGGTGAATGAGGCAATTCAGACATGGGACATCACATCCGAAAGACGCCGAAGCGCGTCTCCGGGATAGGCGCGTTGAGAGCGGCGGAGATTCCCAGGCCGAGGACCGTGCGGGTGTCCAGCGGATCAATCACCCCATCATCCCAGAGCCTGGCTGTTGAGTAATACGGGCTGCCCTCGGTTTCATACTTGGCCAATGTGGGTGCGGTGAACGATTCCTGCTGGGCGGGCGTCATATCCTGGCCCTCACGGCGCAGATTGTCTAGCCGCACTTGTAGCAGGACGCTCGCGGCCTGCTGGCCACCCATCACACTAATACGAGCGTTGGGCCAGAGCCAGAGTTGACGTGGACTGAACGCCCGTCCGCACATCCCGTAATTGCCCGCGCCAAAGCTTCCGCCGATCACCACGGTAAATTTAGGGACCTGCGCGTTGGCCACGGCCATGACCATTTTTGCGCCATCGCGCGCGAGACCGCGATTTTCATACTCTTTGCCAACCATGAAGCCGGAGATGTTCTGCAGAAAGATCAGCGGGATCCGCCTTTGACAGCACAGCTCTACGAAGTGCGCGCCTTTGAGGCTGCTCTCGCTGAAAAGAATGCCATTATTGGCCACAATGCCCACAGGGTAACCCATGATGCGTGCGAAGCCAGTGACCAGCGTTGTTCCGTAACGCGATTTGAACTCATCAAAATCGCTGTCATCCACGAGCCGAGCGATGATCTCATGCACGTCATATTGGTGACGCAGATCGGTTGGTAATACGCCGTAGATCTCGGCGGGATCATAGGCCGGTTCACGGACCTGACGCGTGTCCCAGGGGAGTTGCTTTGATGGCCCGGTGACGTTGCTCATGACCTGGCGGGTGAGGGCTAACGCGTGCATATCATCTTCCGCAAGATGATCGGCGACTCCTGAGATACGCGTGTGGACATCCGCGCCGCCAAGCTCCTCAGCCGTCACTTCCTCACCCGTGGCAGCTTTCACGAGTGGTGGTCCCCCAATGAAGATGGTGCCCGTGCCTCTGATGATGATCGTCTCATCGCTCATGGCTGGCACATACGCGCCACCGGCTGTGCATGATCCCATGACCACCGCAATCTGCGCGATGCCCTGGGCGGACATTGATGCCTGGTTGAAAAAGATTCGACCGAAGTGTTCGCGATCTGGAAACACTTCAGCCTGCAATGGGAGAAAGGCCCCGCCAGAATCTACGAGATAAATGCACGGCAATCGATTTTCTAATGCGATCTCCTGGAGCCGCAGGTGCTTCTTCACCGTGATCGGGTAGTAGGTCCCACCCTTGACGGTGGCATCGTTGGCAACGATCGCCACCTCCCGGCCGCACACGGTGCCCAGACCGGTAACAATTCCGGCCGCGGGTGCGTCCCCCTCATACATTTCCCATGCAGCCAGCGGTGAAAGCTCCAGAAATGGGCTGCCGGGATCCAGAAGCTGATCGATTCGCTCACGTGCCAGCAGTTTTCCACGGGAGCGGTGCCGTTGCACTGCCTCATCCCCGCCGCCGCGCTGCACGTTGCGGATCCGCTCACCAAGCACGCTTAGTAATCCGAGATTGTGCTCCCGATTGAGCTGAAACTCATCGCTCCGAGTATCAATGCTGCTGGTCAGTTGCGCCACTGGGCTCCTTTGCGCGCCAATGGTTGAGACGCGCGCACCAGAATACTACGTTGATCTACTGGGATTGGGCGTAACATTGGCGTCTCGTCTCACGATTTTCCCAAGCGGCACGTGTACAGCAGTGTGGTCTAGCGGTGATGACGCCATGGCGCTCGCTGAAGGCACTACACACGCTGCATTCAAGTAACCCTTGGCCCGAACTATTGATTCTGGGCGGATGCCTGCATCACCGGAACCGAAGCGTTGGGCTGGAGACTGCCGAAGGCTACCGCCCACCGCGGTTTCGTGAAGAGAGAAAAGTTAAGGGTTAAGAGTGCGAGCAGCCAGTGCGGACGGGTGTTTGCCCGGCTCCTCATCTGTCCGTCCTCACTCTTCACTCTTAATTCTTAACCAAACCGTATTGGGCCACCCTCCCCCCGCCGGCTTACCGCGGATTGAGCTCAGCAGCTCACCAGGCGACTCTGGTCATCCGAGCCCGCTTCTACAATCTACAAGCCGGTGTCCTAGAGCGGGACGGAGTGGGAAAGTCCATGGAGTGCGGAAACTTCCTGGCCATTGTCCCTGCCGAGCTCCTAAATCCTGGTGAAGTTGGCACTCCTCTGGCCCGCGATGTGCGTTATATCACTAGCACGTCACAGATTTATGGACCGAGGGGTGTCAATGCTAGGCCGACTTCCGGCTCAATTTGGGGGCGTCATGCTGGGTCGGGACATGTCTCCCGCGGTACGCGTGCTCACTCGCATGATGCTCACGGTAGTGGGGCTGACAGCCCTGATTGCCGGCTGGTATGCCGCGCAGATCGCCGTGCTGGACTGGATGCAGCCGCGCAGTCTCACAAGTAACCTGGAGAACATCAATGAGCCACTGCGGCCTGGTGCACAACTTGAGCTTTCGCTCCGGGGTTACGGCGCGGAAATTGACGACGTACAGCTCCTCCGGTCGGATGTGGCGGCCGGCGCAGGGCGAGACGAGACCATTGTTCAAACCCGTCTGATCGAGGCAGGTCCGGACACCTGGCTGGTTTCAATGCGCGACGGCTCCGCGGTACTCCAGCCCGATAGCGCGTACCGTCTCGTGGTTCAAGCCAGCTCACCTCGCCCCGGATTGCCCGTCCCCACGGTTGAACGGGTGACGGAACAGTATCGATTTGGCACGCTCCCAACTCCTCGTCCAAACGTCCCCAAGACGGTGCAGCAACCTCGTTGGGCAGTGGCAGTTCCCATTCTCTGGAGTCTTCCGCTTGAGTCGGTGGAGGTCCAGGTGAATCCACCGGTGCCGGTGGAGAGCTGGATTGACCCCCAGACTGCTGACCGCACCTGGGTGAAACTCAGTGGTGAGGCGATTTCCGGCCAAACATATCAGGTGACGTTCGCTCACGCCCTTGGCAAGGATGGAATGGCACTGCAGCAGCCGGCCTCTTTCGACATTATGGTGCCCGAGCGGCCGCGCATTGTTGATCCACCAACGAGTGCGGTCACGCTCAAGGTGGGGCAGACCTTTGATCTGATGAGCTCGGTGCCGCTCACGGACATCAAGGTGGAGTCATCGGGTGAGCTTCAAGCACGGGCCACATTGGACGGGCAGCGCATTCAGCTTGGCCTGGCAAAGTATCGACAGGGTGCAGAGGCGCAGGTGACGCTCACCTCGGCGACATCCATCCTGGGAGCGCCCCTTGCGGAGACCTTCAGTGTGATCCTCAGGTCTCCGCCAGCTCTGGACGCGCCCAGATTTGTGCCCGAGAATGGTGCGCGCTCCGTGCCGCTACGATCTCGCCCCTATCTTGAGTTTGATGCCCCGCCCGTGGATCCTGAGGCGGTGCGGCGAGCAATAACGATGCGACCTGCCATTCCCGGACAGTGGAACTGGCTGGACGAAGTGAATCTGGTGTTCACACCGGCAGAGCGGCTGCCCACCCAGACAACGATCAATGTCACCCTACGCGGCGGACCGGATGGACCCCGAAGTGCCGCGGGGGGTTATCTCGAGAAAGATCTGGTCACATCGTTTACCACGGCACCCAATCGACGCATTGAGGTCAGTCTGGGCAAGCAGCAACTGTACATGCTGGAAAATGAGCGCATTATCCGTACGGTCACGGTGGGCACCGGAGTTCGCGGTGCTGAGACGCCCCTGGGCGAGTACGAAGTGCTCTACAAAATGCCCAAGACGCGTATGCAGGGCGTCAATCCCAGCGGAGTGCGATACGACATTGCTGATGTGCCCTGGGTACTACCGTTCCTCGGTGACTATGCCATCCACGGGGTCCATTGGCGCAGCAGCTTTGGCTCGCCGGCCAGCAATGGTTGTGTGGGTATGACGGTGGAAGAAGCCAGAGTGCTCTATGACTGGGCGGACGTGGGTACGACGATTCGCATTTACCAGTA
>JBJXFJ010000197.1:0-15425 GCA_046154735.1 Chloroflexota bacterium
TGCCCTTGAGAGCGGACCGACTGAGACACAAGTATCGCGGGGGCCGATGTGAGTAAAGCCATCTAATTACGGTAATCTCAGCAGGCTGAAGCCTGCCTTTACACATGGGAACTTATCCAATGCACCCTCCTCTGGTTATCAAGGCGCCCCCGCTTGATGCGGACCGATCCATTGCCGCTCTCACCACGGCGTTTATTTCAGACCCGCTCCTCCGCTGGATGTTTCCCGAGCCCGAGGAATACCTTGCCCACTTTGGACCGTTGGTACGATTCTTCGGCGGACGTGCATTTGAGCACGATTCGGCATACCGCACCGATGATTTTGGCGCGGCTGCCTTCTGGCTTCCTCCCGGCGTCAAGCCTGATGAGGACGCCATGGGAGAGCTCCTACAGTCGGTCATCCCTGAAGACAGACATGAGGAGATCTTCGGGTTGCTTGAACAGGTCGGCAATTCACACCCAGACGTTGAGCACTGGCACCTTCCTGTGATTGGGGTGGATCCCCGCCACCAGGGGGCGGGCTACGGAACTGCCCTACTCAAGCATTCGCTCGAAGTGTGTGACCTTTCCCACCAGGCGGCCTATTTGGAGTCATCGAGCCCTCGCAATGTCTCGCTCTACCGTCGGTTCGGCTTTGAGATCATCGGCGAGATCCAGTCGGGGAGCTCACCTGTCATTCTTCCGATGCTTCGACCGGCGCGCTGAGGCTCCAATCTTGATCAAATCGGTATCTGGCGGGCTCCCTCACGTAGAATGACGGCGATATCCAACAGACTTTCCGAGGCAAGTTGCGTGAATTCATGCAGCTTGCACGATTTCATCCATGAACCGCTGCCTGTAGAGTCAATGTGTAAAGGAGCCGCGGCATGGATCGGACCGACGTCACGAAGCACATTGTCTCCGTCAAAGTCTCTCGCGGGATGAAATGGAGTGATATTGCCACGGCAATTGGCGCCAGCAAGGAATGGACCACCGCCGCGCTTTTAGGCCAAATGCAGTTGACCAAGCTGCAGGCTGAAGCCGCCGGTGCGCTGTTTGAGCTCACCGATGAAGAAGTGGCGTGGCTCCAGGTGGTCCCGTCCAAGGGCTCACTGACTACAGCGGTGCCCACCGATCCGCTGATTTATCGCTTCTATGAGCTGGTCAACGTCTACGGCACAACGATCAAGGAGCTCATCCATGAGGAATTTGGTGACGGCATCATGTCCGCGATTGATTTCTCAATGGACATTCAGCGCGAACCAGATCCGAAGGGCGACCGAGTCAATATCGTCCTCTCCGGAAAATTCTTGCAGTACAAAACGTACTAAGCGTTCCCCAACCTTTACGCCCCTTTCGCATTGTGAGCGGCACGCGCTTTTCCACCGACTTGGACTAAGGCACGTCTGAGTGCGAGTAACCGCGACACCGCACACTCATGCGCAGACTTCATCCGTGTCAACCTGGAAATCGCACTCGGGCGGTCATTCCGGGACGCACCTCAGGGGGCACCCAGTCAAAGCTCACAGCCACTGGGTAGTGATCATCACCCTCCGAGGTTTTCTCAGTTTGGAATGAAATCTCCTTCACTGTTCCAGTGAGATCACGTCCCGGGAGGGCATCGAGCGTCACTTGCACCGGGCCACCAATCTGAACGTACGGAATTAGGAATTCATCCACATCCGTTGTCTCGATGTGCAGGCGACTCAGGTCACCGATAGTGGCAATCAGCGTTCCCGCGGAAACCGTGTCACCCTGATGGATCGGAAGGCTGGTTACGGTGCCGCGCCAGGGCGCCGTGACCACAGCAACGGATCCATCCTGAGTCCGAATGCGGGCCACCTCCTGGCTCTCATTGACCGCGTTGCCAACGCTCACCGAGACGCTCAAGATCACTCCGGAAGTGACACTTCTGAGTCGCGCATTCTGCTCGGGCTGCACCTCGCCACGAGCCACACGTGACGTCTCTACGACAGGGGGTGGAGCCATTGGTGCCGCGGGCCCAAAGGGAGGCTGACCGGTTAACGCGAGTACACCAAGTACCCCGGCAATAGCCAGCGTTACCATGGCGAGCAATCGCCAGGTCCCACCGCTCCGCCGCCGAGGCGGCCGGTCGCGGGGCTCCAGCGAACGTGGTGTGCGCGGCGCCTGCACAATGCTCGTGGCATTGCTCAGATCCGGGTCGGCGGTTGCGCCAATCTCGCTTACACGACCGTCGCGGATTTCAATTCGACGTTTCGCCACAGAAGCCACCTCCATGTCATGTGTAACAATGATCACGGTGCGTCCCTCCTGATGGAAGCGACGCAGCAGATCAATCACGGCCTTGCGGTCCTCCGAATGAAGCTCACCTGTCGGTTCGTCGGCGAGCAGTATCATGGGCTCGTTGGCCAGAGCGCGGGCAATAGCCACGCGTTGGCGCTGCCCGCCAGACAGTCGTGCAGGGCGAAAGTGCATCCGATCTTCGAGGCCAACTGAGATGAGCAGCTCCGCGGCCCGCAGATATCGTTCGGCCACCGCCGCCCCAGCCGCCTCCATGGGTAGCGCCACGTTCTCCAGTGCCGTGAGCTCATTGAGCAGATGAAAACGTTGAAACACGAAGCCCAATGTTTCCAGTCGGAGACGAGATCGTGCATTATCATCAAGGTCAGCCAGATCAACACCGTTCAGCGTGACGATCCCCTCGGTCGGACGATCCAATAACCCGATGATCTGGAGGAGTGTGCTCTTGCCAGAGCCGGATGGCCCGATGATGGCCACGAAGTCATTGTCCCGAATCGTAAGTGAGACATCCTGGAGGGCAACAACTTCGGATTCGCCGACTGGATAGGTGCGCCAGACATGTTCAAGTTGAAGCATGTCTCAAGCTTCCCTTAAGACTTCCTGCGGGTCAACTCGCGTGGCTTGATGAGCAGGGACGAATCCCGCAAGCATGCCAACCCCCACCGCCATCGCGAGTACCGCGGCGAAAAGCGCCGCGTCCGCGGAGTAGAACGACTCCAGGCCATAAACCGGCGCCAGTGCCACGTTGATACCGTGTCCCAGAAGGCTGCTGATGAGGACACCGATGAGCGCGGCCGGCGCCGTCACAAGCATGGCTTCGCCAATGACCACCATGCGCAATGTGCCGTCTGGGATGCCAATTGCCCGCATCGTGGCGAAGTCACTCCGACGCCGCGCCACGGACCGACCCAGCATGTTGCCCACAAACAAGGCGGCGATTGCCAGCGTCAGACCAATGAACAGCCAGTGAGCAACGCGATCCGAAGCCATAGCCGCGTCACCTTCCGCTATTGCACCTAACCGGTCCACCACGCGCACATCGCCGAGAGCTAGAAGCCGTTGACTGAGCAGCTCTGGCGCGGAGGTATCCACCATGATTGTCTCAAATATGTCACCACCACCAAGCCTCGGTCGCAACGTTTGCATGTCTAGGTACGCGAGGCTAGAGCCGGAGAATCCCGCTCCGCGGAGCCGGCCAATACCCACGATACGCAGCTCCCGCCCGCTCAAGCGAACGATCTGATCAAGCCGAAAGCCGCTCTCTCGACTCAATCGCGCGCCAACCACGAGCTCATCACCTCGCCGTAGCCAGCGTCCTTCCTGCACTACCACCGCGCCCGGGATCTTCGTTGCATCGCCATCAATACCAACAACGGAGAGCAGCTCGGTTGGCTCATCGGATCGGTGCGGGCCCGGTCGATCCCGTTCCAGTGACCAGGCTCGAAAACCCACGGCCTCCTGAACTCCCTCCGTGAAGCGGATGTGACTGAGCAGCTGACGTCCGCGATCGATGGTCCCGGGCGCATCACCTGGCAACAGCGGCACAAGTATGCCCCCACGCGTCAACACATAGATGTCCACACCTGAGTCCACGAAGTCGCCCGTAAACATCACGGCGCTGGCCTTGCTCACGCCCAGCATGAGCATCCCAATACCCAGTGCTATCCCGACGCCAATGACCATGCCAATCAATGACCGCCATCGCTGCAGGATGGACCTCGCCGGATAGGGCAACGAGAGCCACCAACCCCATGAAGCGGGCACGGCGTCAGGCTTCACGGAGCACCTCTACCGGGTCCACATTCGCAGCTTGATGGGCAGGCTGAACACCCGCAAGCACCCCCAGCACGATAATCATGCCAATCACCGTAAGAAAGAGGCTCGCGTTCGCGATATAGAGACGCTCAACGCCAATGCTCGGCGCAAGCTGACGATTGATCAACTCCCCGAGTGCGCCACTGAACACGACTCCCACGAGTCCCGCGAGCACGCAGACAAGCACCGCCTCACCCGCGACAACCTGAACCACCGTACGCGCCGGGATACCGATGGCGCGCAGCGTGGCGAATTCCACTCGCCGCGCCGCAACCGAGCTGCTCAGCATGCTCGCCACAAAAAGCCCGGCAATGGCCAGGGTGAGGCCAACGATGATCCAGCGGAGCACGATTGCCGCGTCATTGGCGCGATTCACCTCTCGGATGAGCCCGGCTCGGTCAAGGGCGGTCAATGAACCAAGCTCCTCGAATCGACGATTCGACGCTGTCTCAGAGTTGGAGTCCACAAGGATCAGGTTGATCACATCTCCCAGTTGAGCGCGTTGCCGTAGTGCCGCGAGATCGATGTATGCAAACGAGTCACCGGTGTACGAGACACCGCGGAGTCGTCCAATGCCCACGATCGTGAAATCCCGCCCGGCTAACCGTAGGCGCGATCCCAGCCGCAGGTGTTTCTCTCGAGCAACCTTCTGCCCCACAACGATCTCATCAGCGCGGCGGAACCACCGCCCCTCGGTAAGCACCAGGCTGTTGGAAATCAGCGTCGGATCCCCGTCAATTCCCACAGTCATCACTTGCTCCGCCGGACCGCCGCGAGCACTCCGGGCAGCCACCTCACGTTCTAGCGGCCACATGAGCACCCCAAGCGCGGCATGTACGCCAGGTAACCCGCGCACCTGGCTGAGCTTCTCGCGCGCGTGCTTGATGGACCCCGGCGAATCACTGGGTAAAAACCGAACGATCTTTCCTCCGCTCGCCGCCAGATAGACATCCACGCCAGAGTCACGGTAATCCCCGGTGAATAGGTCAATTGAGGCCTGGCTCACGGCGAGCATGGTCATGCCGATCCCAATAGCCAGACCCACACCGACCACCATTCCAAGCCCTTCGCGCCAGCGTATGAGGACCACGCGCAGGGCATATGGCAATGAGCGGAGTGAGCTCGCGCTCCCGAGGTGCAGGGGCTGACTTGTCTCCACCATTCAGTGCGCCCAGGCCCGTACGGGCCTGAAGCATCGGTACTTCATGCTCTTCATCCTAGGAATTGCTCACTGTAGTCACCCGACCCAACTGGGCAGTTCTATGAATTACAAAATTCGCTTTAGCACAAGGCTGACAGCCGCTGACACTCCCGTCGCTACGCTCCTACCATGGGGCGAAGCCGCCGATCCCTTGGAACATCGGCCATTGGCCCGGCGGCTACGGAATTCGCGATCATGGTACGCTTCGCGCGTATGCGCAATCGCAGCGCTCGAACAAGGAGTACGCATCCGTGACCTCGCACCTCTCCAACGCCATCATCGTTGTTTCAGGACTTCCTCGCTCTGGCACTTCGATGATGATGAAGATGCTTGAAGCCGGCGGGGTGCCCATTGTGACCGATCATGAGCGAACGCCGGATGACGACAATCCCGAGGGCTATTATGAGCTCGAGCGGGTGAAACAGATGCCTAAAGGGGATACCGCCTGGGTGCCGGATGCACGGCAGAAGGCCGTGAAGGTTATCTCCGCACTACTCAAACATCTACCGGCCGGCGAGGAGTACCGAGTCCTCTTCATGCGACGAGCCTATCCCGAGATTTTGGCATCGCAACGTAAGATGCTTATTGCTCGCAATCGACCTGTGGACCAGGTGGATGACGCTGAAATGACGCGCCTGTTTGAGAAGCACCTGCAGGATGTTGACTCCTGGCTGGAAGCTCAGCCCAATATCCGCGTGCTCCAGGTGGGCTATAACGCAATGCTGCGGGATCCGGTTCCCCTGGTGGCCGAAGTGAGTGCGTTCTTGGATGGTGCGCTCGACGAATCGGCCATGCTCCAGGCGATCAATCCAACTCTCTACCGCAATCGCGGATCTTGAACCACCGTCAACCTGAACACGACGAGCTCCTGGCGCGAGCATTCGACCCGCTCGCCATTCCCACCAGCGTGGACAGTCTGAACGGGCAACGCAGGATATACTCTGAGTCTGAGTGTCAGAAGATTCTGGAGCGACCCACGCATGAGCGTTCCGCAACGGCGACAATACGTTCGATACGCGTTTTACAAAGTTCAATCTGAGTGGAAGCGACTCTCTCAAGGTGAGCGTACCGAGGACAAGCGAGAGCTTGTCGCCGCGATAAGCTCCTGCGCCAGCCGATTCATGATTCGCAGCTACTCAAACGTCGGTATGCGGGGCGACGTGGACCTGCTCCTCTGGAGCGTCAGTGAACGGCTTGAGGATCAGCATGATCTTGCGGCTGCTATTTCATCAACTCGGCTGGGCTCCTACCTGGATACGCCACACTCCTTTCTCGCCATGACCAAGCGATCGATCTATGTGGACACCCACGCGCATGAAGGTCAGGAGGGCTCACGGACCGAGATCCGTCCGCCGTCCACGAAATATCTCTTCGTCTATCCATTTGTCAAAACTCGCCCCTGGTATCAGCTCTCAATGGCCACCCGCCAGGCACTGATGAGTGAGCACATTCGCGTTGGGCATAAGTATCAGAGCGTTCGCATTCACACGACCTATTCTTTCGGCCTTGACGACCAGGAGTTCGTGGTGTCTTTTGACACCGATGCTCCCGGCGACTTTCTTGATCTCGTGATGGAGCTGCGAGAATCGGGCGCCAGCGCGTACACGGAGCGGGATACCCCCATATTTAGCTGCATCGCTATGCCTTTACGGGAAATGCTAGACGCGCTGGATGGCGCAACCACAGTGGGCGTGGCCGCCAATACGGTCTAGTTAAGAATTGAGAGTGAGGACGGACAGATGAGGAGCGTGTCAAACACTCGTCCGCACTGCCTGCTCGCACTCTTAACCCTTAACTATTCACTCTTAACTAAGCCGTATTGGGCGTGGCCTCCCTCTGATCCATCACGGCGCGGGCATCACACTCAATTCATCACTGGCACCAATTGTTGACGCTCCGGAGACCCAGCCATAGGATGGCACTGATTCCATAACGCCGCGGGTTACGCGGGGAGCACGATTGCATTGATTGCCACCGTACGCAAGCGCCAAGCGCGAACTATCATTTCACTTCTCGGTCTGGCCGTCCTGGTGCTTGGGGCATGTTCAAGCCCGAGCGGAGGGGGCCAGGCCCCGCCCGCCGGAAAATCTACCACCGCGTCAGTGAGCGCCGGGGATGCGCAACAAGGGCGTAAACTACTGATAGAAAAAGGCTGCGGAGCCTGTCACACGGCACGGGGGGTGCCGGAGGCTACCGGCTCCATTGGACCGACACTCACCGGGATGGCATCAAAGCCACGAATCGCGGACACTCTCCCGTACTCGCCGGAGAATTTGAAACGGTGGATCATTAATCCACCGGCGGTGAAGCCAGGAACCGCGATGCCGCCGCTCGGACTCTCGGACAAAGATGCTGACGATCTCGTGACCTTTCTCGATACTCTGAAATAACGACCCAGCCAACTGTTCACACTCCGAGGAAGCATATGACTCGCACAGACACCGGGACACGACGTGTGGCTCACTTGACTACACTTCGACTATTGTCTCCGCGTTTCATGCGGTCCTTGTGCTTCTGAACGGACCCTAGGAGGCGCTATGCTCCCGTCATCTACAAGTCGAGCACTAAAAGAGTGGGCTGTCATCGTTCGAGCTCTGGAAGCCGGACAGCAGCTTGTCATTCTTCGTAAGGGCGGGATTAGTGAAACTGGGAACGAGTTTCGAATCGAGTTCCCCGAGTTTCTCTTTTACCCGACGTATGAGCACCAGAAAACGGACTCGCTCGTTCCAGCCTTCGAGACTGCCCTGAAAAGGACGCTTGAGGACGCCCCCGACCCGGGCACCGTAAGGATCAGCAGTTTCGCGAAGGTCACGGCGAGTTTTGACATCCTGAGTGAAACCCAGCTTGCGGCGCTTCGGCCGTATCACATCTGGAGTGAGGCCTACGCGCTGGATCGCCTCCATTGGCGACCCACGAAGCCGCTGGCCGCTCTGGCGCTCCGTGTCTATCAGCTCCCTGATACCATCGACCTCCCATTTCATTCGTCATATCGGGGCTGCACATCCTGGATTACGCTTGGACAGGAGATCAACCTCATGCAGGCCCAGCCGGTGCTGAATGACGCCACGTATGAGCGGAAGGTCACGGAGCTAAGCACGGCGCTCAATCAAGTTGGCGCGCTTGCGGAGCAGCGATCATGAAGTATCGAGAACTGGGGCATTCGGGCATTCAGGTGTCCGAAATCGGTTTTGGCGTCTGGACTATTACGGCGGGCTGGTGGGGGGAGTTCACGGAAGATGAAGCCATCAAGATGCTTCGCCGTGCCGCGGATCTCGGCATCACATTCTTCGACACCGGCGATACCTATGGCGACGGCGCGGGCGAGACTGTTCTGGCCAAGGCGTTTCAGGGTAAGCGAGACCGGGTGATCATCGGTACAAAATTTGGGTACGACTGGTACCACGATCGCACCGATCGCCCCGGCCATCGGGAGCGCTCCCAGAACTACACGCCTGAATTCCTGAGATTCGCGATTGAGCAGAGCCTGAAGCGGCTCGATACTGACTACATCGATGTCTATCAGCTTCACAATCCGCGCATGGACGCCATCCTTCGGGACGATCTCTTTGCAGAACTTGACCGCCTGCGGGATGAGGGGAAAATCCGAGCCTATGGCGCCGCGCTCGGGCCGGCTATCGGCGGCACGGAGCATGGTGACGAAGCCATACACGCCCGCCCAGGGATGTCCTGCATCCAGATCATTTACAACATGCTCGAGCAGGATCCAGGGCGACGCTTCATTCAGCCCGCGCGCGATCACGGCATTGGGCTTCTGGTGCGTGTCCCACACTCGTCCGGGATGCTTGAGGGAACCTACACACTGGAGACCACATTCAGCGAGAACGACCACCGTAGTCATCGTTCACGCGAGTGGCTTGTGAATGGTCTTCAGAAGGTCGATCGATTGAAGTTCCTCACCGAAGATCGCGGTATGACCCTGGCCCAGGCCTCACTGAAATGGCTGCTGGCAGAGCCCGCGATCCCTTCCATCCTGCCCAATATCTACAATTTGGAGCAGCTCGAAGAATTCAGTGCGGCGTCAGACTTGCCAGATTTGAGTCTGGAGGACATTCAATCGGTGACCGCGCTCTACGATCGCAATTTCGACCTTGAGCCAGCGATAGTCTAGATTACCCGCACTCTTATAGGACTGCCAATGGCGCGGTCATCCGACTTCACCATTGGCAGTCAGGGCGCTACGCGGAGGCAGCGGCTTTTCGATTCCGCGCGCCAGGCACCCGCTTCGTGCCCGATTGAGCCCCACCGCTCGGCTCCGCAACTGGATCAATCAGTGGCTGAAGTGCCTCACGCAACACCTCGTCAACATGCTCCACGGGAATGAAGGTCATCTCATCTCGAAGCTGCTGCGGCACCTCGTCAAGCTCAATCTCATTGCGCTTCGGAAAGATGATGCGCCGAATGCCCGCCCGGTGAGCGCCCAGAGCTTTCTCCTTCAGCCCGCCGATTGGTAGCACCTTACCGCGCAGTGTGATCTCACCAGTCATGGCCACATCATCGCGCACGGTGCGTCCGGACAGTGCCGATGCGAGCGCCGTTGCGATGGTCACGCCGGCAGACGGTCCATCCTTTGGGACGGCGCCCCCAGGCACGTGAATATGCACATCATGATTCTCAAAGAATCCCGGAGCCAGGTTGAGATCCGTCGCACGGGTCCGAACATAGGAGAGTGCAGCCTCCGCTGACTCGCGCATCACATCCCCGAGCTGACCGGTGATTCGGAGCTCCTTCTTTCCCGGAATCACGCTGGCCTCAACAAAGACGATGTCTCCGCCGGTAGAGGTCACCACCAGCCCCGTGGCCACCCCGGGGCGATCAATGCGCTCGGCCGCCTCCGCGTAGAAGCGTGGACGGCCGAGCTGAGTCTGAACGAACTCAGGCGTCACCAGGTTGTTTTCAGCGCCCGTGTCGGCGATCTTTGTGGCGGCCTTGCGGCAGAGTGCACCAATCTCACGTTCCAGATTGCGTACCCCGGCCTCGCGGGTGTGATCGCGGATGACTGATTTCAGTCCGTCATCAGTGAACTCCAGCTCTTCCGCGGTCAATCCGTGCGCCCTGAGCTGTTTGGGGACCAGATACCGCTGCGCAATGTGCAGCTTCTCTTCCTCGGTGTACCCGGGGAGGCGAATCACTTCCATTCGATCTTGCAGTGCCGGAGCCACGGTTTCAATCTGATTGGCCGTGGTAATGAACATCACCTTGGAGAGATCAAAGGGGACATCCAGATAGTGATCACGGAAGTCTTTATTCTGCTCCGGATCGAGCACCTCCAGCAGCGCGGAGGATGGATCACCACGCCAATCCATGCCCAGCTTCTCGATCTCGTCAAGAAGAATGACCGGATCATTCGCCTCAGCACGCCGAATCGCCTGCACCACGCGCCCCGGCATGGCGCCGATATACGTACGCCGATGCCCGCGGATCTCCGACTCATCGCGCACGCCGCCAAGGGAGAGCCGCACGAACTTCCGATTGAGCGCGCGGGCGATGCTCTGGCCCAGGCTCGTCTTGCCAACGCCCGGAGGACCCACAAAGCACAGAATCGGCTCGCGCATGTCCGCGTTGCCCTCCGTGGCAACGTTTCGCTCAATGCGCAGTTTGCGAACTGAGAGATATTCGAGGATGCGTTCTTTGATCTTTTCCAGATCGTAGTGATCTTCGTTCAATACCTCGCGCGCCCGCGCGATGTCGATCAGCGCACCGCTATTCTTATTCCAGGGCATGCTGGTGAGCCAGTCCAGATAGGTGCGAATGACTGAGTGCTCAGGGGAAGCCGTGGGGATTCGTTCCAGACGAGCGAGCTCGCGAACAGCCTCCTTCTCAACCTCCTCGGGCATGTCCGCGGATTCAATCTTTTCCTTCAGCTCACGCAGCTCGATGGTGGCCGGATCGTCCTCACCAAGCTCGCGCTGAATCGCCTTCATCTGCTCACGGAGCAGATACTCTCGTTGATTCTGGTCAATCCGTTCGCGAACCTCAGTCTGGAGCTGTTGCCCAATCTCCAAGAGGTTGGACTCTTGATCGAGTCCTTCACCGAGATTGCGAAACAGACCCTGAAGCGAGTCAACCTGAAGCTGCTCCACGCGCTGCTCCACGGTGAGTCCCATGTTATAGGCAATCAGATAGGCCAGTGCTCGACCTGAGCCAAGATTTAGCGCGCGGCTGGCCAGTTCATCCGGCAGAAACGGCGAGAGCGAGATGAGACGCTCGAATCGGTGCAATGCCACCCGAGCCAGCGCTTCAGTATCTTCACCGGGCTCGTCCACATCCAATCTTGGCTGAACTGTAGCAACGAGATACGGCTGGGCTCGGATGATCCCGGTGATATCCACCCTCTCCAGTGCCTCAATAAGCACCTGCTGCGTGCCATCCTGGCCGCGGAACGCCCGGCGCACCTGAGCACGGATACCAATCGGGAAAAAGTCGTCCAGCGTCTGCGGCCGAGCGTCAGGGTCACGCTGCGAGGCCAGGATAATGGCGCCCCCCGTTTGATTGGCCTGCTCGATGGCCCGCACGGAACGCGGCCGACCTACCGTGAGTGGCACCGTTGTGAGCGGGTACACCACCATCTCCCGCAAGGGGAGCACCGGTAACTCCTCGAGCACCTCAACTGTCTCGGACACGGGCACGTCTTCAACGCCCGTTGTACCGACTTCTTGATCAACATCCTGCATTCAATATCCTCAATGCCCTTCAGCGGGCGACCGTCAATTCTCGCATACCCGAGCCCTGAATACAGTGAAGATACGGTGCAACGCAAGAAGCCGTCCAGCGGAACCCCTGGACGGCCTCCAAATTTCTTCCTGTGTGGTCCCTCGCCGGGCTATGCCGCGCCCTGCCGCATCTCAAGCAGTCGCTTGGGGGGACGCCCGCGTCGAGGTGCCTCGTCATTGAACTCAATCGGCGGAAACTCATAGCGTGTCTGAAATTCATCCACATAACTGGGCCCGCCGCAGCGGGGGCAATGAAGGCTTGCTAGCCGCTTAAGCGTGACCTCAACCGTGGAGCCGGCAGCAATGAATGTGGACCGCGCCGGTGCCGGCTCCTTGTTCTGTCGCGTGACTCCCACCATCTGACCGCAGTGGAAGCACTTGACATCTGCTTCAATAAAGGTGCGTAGAGCCGTGGTGGTCATTGAAGTGTTCTCCCCGAGACGGTGGACATGGACTGTGCCGTCTCCTATCGCAATACCTCCGTCTTGCGACATTCAACGCGACACTGCCTCACCATATTCCCGTACGTTAGACGAACAGATACGGATCAATGTTCCACACGCGGCTGGAAGACGAACGAGAGCGGGATTTTCACCTTGGCCTCGCCGTTCGTCTACCCCGGATTATTCACCGGGCATGAGGCACGATTGCGAACGTGCCTCGGAAGGCTGCTCAGTATAGTTGCAGCCTTCGGATGGGTAGGGACGGAAGATCCGTGAGGGCGACGGACAGACCGGTAGCGCGGCGGTCTTGTGCCATAGGAGTACGCCGGTTTCATTACAAAGTCGTCACAGGCCCATTTTCACCTTGCTCGACGTGCAACCAAGGTGCTAGCGGGCGCTTTTGGATTCCAATAATTGGGCATTATGGTCAAGTCCGAGGCTCGAATGAGGCCTGCTACCCGCCGCTGTTGAGTCTCAGGAGAATCAATATGGCCCAAGAACACCTGAAATATGCGCTGTGACGCGTCTGTGATGAAACCGGCGTACTCCTATGGGTCTTGTGCCCCGCGCGACCAGGGATCCCTGCCACCGTGTCACCATCCTGACGATGGGATATCGTGGGCGCGGGGCACAGGACGGCCGCGCTACCGGGGGACGCCGCGTGATCGGCTGATGCCCCGGTCATGGGGTCCGTGCGCACGGGTGGATTTCTGGGCCGGCGGTGGTTGCTGGAGCGCAGTTACAGAATGCTTCAGGCTGGCCCATCCGCCTACCCCAAACTCCGGTCAATAATCCGAGCTAGGGTTTCCTCTTCGGTCTAGGTTTTCTCGCACTCCGTTTGAGCTCCCGGGCGAAGTGACGACGGGTTTCTTGCTTGAACGCGCCGCCGCTCATCTCCACGCTACACATTCGGGACGGACCATCGTGACGCGAGCGGCACCTTGTGCTACGCACGGTGGAAATCCTTGTGTCGGCTGGGGTGGCCTGGGCCTAATATGAGAAGTGCCAGCGCGGTCATCTGAGGAGGTATCCCAATGGGCCAGATCCTGGGGCTTGGTATCACGCACTATCCTGGTCTCGCGTACCAGAGTAACCTTGCCGGGCGCATTAATTTACTGCGTTCCGACCCGGCTCTCCCGGAGCATTTGCGATCGCCTGAAAACTGGCCGGAGGCGATGCGTGCACAATGGGCGGATGATGATGGGCAATTGCATCAGCAAGCTCACCGCCAGGAGATGATTGATCAATTCCGAATCATCCGCGCCGAGCTTGACGCTTTCGAGCCGGATCTAGTGGTCATCTGGGGTGATGATCAATATGAGAATTTCAAGGAAGACTGCGTCCCGGCATTCGCCGTGCTGGCCTATGAATCGGCTGAGATTCAGCCCTGGCACCATGAGCCGCGACCCGCTTCAGGTCCCGGCACGCCGGGTAGCACCCAGGTAGCGAACTCATGGAATGAGCCAGTGGATACCAGCCTTACCATTCGCGGCCATCAGGAAGCTGGTAAATATATTGCCGGTTCACTGCTCCATGACGGGTTTGATATCGCGTATGCGTACAAGCCGTTGCACGGTCCGGGGCTGGGCCATTCCGTGGTGAACTCTGTGCTGTACCTGGACTGGGATCGACGTGGCTTTCATTACCCGGTATTGCCAATCACGGTGAACAGTTATGGTCGGGCGCTGATTTCGGCCCGAGGCCGGCCGCAGACTCCTTCTCAGGCGCAGGCGCTGGAAGCTCAGTTTGATCCGCAGGGTCCGCAGCCTTGGCGCTGCTTCCAGCTTGGCGCGGCTGTGGCTCGCGCGGCGGAGAAGAGCCCCTGGAAGGTAGCCCTTATCGCATCTTCAAGCTGGTCGCACTCGTTCCTGGTAGCCAAGCACGCGCTGATGTATCCAGATGTGGAAAGCGACCGCCGATTCTACGAGGCACTGAAGGAGGGTGATTGGGACACCTGGCGAAACGTCAGCATTGAGGAAGCCGAGGACCGCGGGCATCACGAGCTGCTCAACTGGTTCTGCCTGGCCGGCGCCATGGCTGAGCTCCACCGCAAGCCGGATTACTCCGTCTTCCTGGAGTCCTGGATCACAAACTCCGACAAGGTCTTCGCGGCGTTCCGACCCTGACGAGTGAAGAGTGAAGAGTGAAGAGTGAATGGACGGGTCTCATCACTCATCACCCATCACACTCATCACCCATCACCCATCACTCGTTAAGCCGGATACCAGCGGCGGGCCTCGATGAGTCCGCGAAGATAGGCGACCTGGCCGGCGTGCTGGATATTGTCGACGATTACGCTGACGAGGCGAACGCCCACTGTTGGCAGCGGATCGTATTGCGGCTCATTGATCTCGCGGTCCAGATCTTCTGGTGTCAGGGGCTTGATGAAGGCCACGGACCGCTGGAAAACGGCGTCATGGTAGTCAAGCAGAAGTTGCGGATCAGTTGGTTTGATTGTCGCGACTTGCTCGCTGGTGTAGCGCTGACCGGTGTCGGCTGGTTCCGCGGGCTTCTCAAACTTCGTGTGCCAGCCGCCCGTGATCCATTCCTGCGGGCGCGCGGCGAGATCTGAAAGATGCTTATCCTGAATTCGAGTGAGATGCCAGGCGAGCCAGGCGATGGAGTTGGCCTCCTCGGCCGGCCGATAGATGAGCTGCTCGGCTGTGAGCCCGGGCAGTGAGCGATTCAGGATCTGGCTGATGCGACTATAGCCGTCAATGAGTACATCATTTACATTCATGAGTCTTCTAAAACCTCCGCGAAGTGAATGGTACTCCCGTTGGGCGCGCCCGAAAACGGGCGCGGCAGCGCTCTGCGTTTCGGGAATCCTGGCCGCGCTCCAAAGTGCCAGGGTCTCTCCTGTAAATAACGTATTCCGGTCAACTTGCCGCGGTTTCTGGGGCCTGGATCTGGTAGCCCTGGCGTTCCAAATCGCGCACCATGCGCCGGGTGGCCGCCTGCTCCCGGCGTTCCT
>JBJXFJ010000395.1:0-5719 GCA_046154735.1 Chloroflexota bacterium
ACCCGAGACGTTTCCGCCCGGCAATTCATACATGCGACCGAAAGACTCAAGTCAGGGACCTGCCCTTGCCACCTGCCATCGTTGTCGAGCATCTCTCCAAGCAGTACCGCGTCCACAAGAAGCCGCCCGGGCTCGTCGCATCGCTGCGGAGCCTCTTTCAGCGCGAGTATCAGGAGGTCCAGGCTGTTTCGGACGTGAGCTTCTCCCTGGATCAAGGCGAGCTTGTCGGGTTCCTCGGACCCAATGGCGCGGGCAAGACCACCACGCTCAAGATGCTCTCAGGACTACTCCATCCCTCAGCGGGCACCGCCTCGGTACTCGGCCACGAGCCATGGCGGCGCGAGCCGCGCTTTCAGCGGCGCTTCTCCCTCGTGATGGGGCAGAAGAATCAGCTCTGGTGGGATCTCCCGGCCATTGAATCGTTCCTGCTCAACAAGGAAATTTACGGCGTACCGGATGCGGAGTTCCGTGCAACGCTGGATGAGCTGGTGGCGCTCCTTGGGCTGGATTCGCTGCTCCAGATTCAGGTGCGGCGGCTGTCACTGGGCGAGCGCATGAAATGCGAGCTCGCGGCGGCGCTGATCCATCAGCCGGATGTCCTCTTTCTGGATGAGCCAACCATTGGCCTGGACGTGCTCATGCAGCACGCCCTGCGCGACTTCATCCGCGCTTATAACCAGCGTCGTCAATCCACCATCATCCTGACCAGCCACTACATGGCCGACGTGAAAGAGCTGTGTGACCGCGTGATTATCATCTCCCAAGGTAAGCTCATCTACGACGGACGGCTCGACGCCATCGTCGAGCGGTATACGGACGAACGAGATGTGACGGCTACCTTCCACGCGCCGGTGGCAGAGTCTGATCTCGCCACATTGGGCGAGGTAGTGGAGTATCGTGGTGAGCGCGTCACCTTGCGAGTACCCCGAGCCCAACTTGCGGAGCGCACATCCGCGCTGCTGGCACGCTTCCCCGTGAATGATCTCTCCGTGGCTGAGCCCGATGTAGAAGAGGTCATTCGCAAGGTGTTCAGCGAGTAATGCCCACCGGAGATGCCAGAGACGGCGACTGTCAAGGTATCGCCCATGGGCCCCTGCCAACCGCATGAAGCTCTACGCAACCCTCTGGCGCATAGGCATCCAGGACGCGATCCAGTATCGCATCGAGGGAATCATCTGGTTCCTCTTTGACGTGGTCCCACCCATCATGATGCTCTTCTTCTGGGATGTGGCCTATGAAAGCTCGGATGTCGTCGCCGGCTATCGCCTGCCGGAGATGCTGGCCTATACGCTCGGTGTCCTCGTTCTGCGAAATCTCATTACGGTCCACGTGGAGTGGGAGATTGACTATGAGGTGCGCCAGGGGACACTTTCCAACTACCTGGTGCGACCCATAAGCCCCTGGACCATCTGGTTCTTTAACCAGCTCGGCTGGCGCATCTGGCGCACCGTGCTGGTGAGTCCAATCTTGATCGTAGCGGTGATCGTGCTCGCACCGTCTCTGGAGGTCCCCGCGCTCGGCCCGGTTGAACTGGTGGGGTTCGTCACTAGCCTCGTTCTTGCGTACATCGTGTGCTTCCTGTTTAAGCTAGTTCTAGGATTCACCGCCTTCTGGTTGACGAATATTCAAGCCGTCATCAGCCTTTCGGACGTGATTGTCTATCTGTTTGGCGGGATCCTCATCCCGCTAGAGTTGCTGCCGGAAACGCTCCAATCCATGGCTCTCTTCCTGCCGCTCCAATCAATCTTCGCATTCCCTCTGAGTGTCATGCTGGGCCGTGCGCAGGGGCTTGAGATGATCCACGGCTTATTTGGTCAGGTTGTCTGGGCGGTCATTCTGTCTGGCCTGGCTACACTCATGTGGCGCGCCGGACTGCGACACTATGAGGCCGTGGGCGGATGACCTTGCTGCCGCGCTACGCGCGCCTGTACCTCGCATTTTTCCGAAGCTGCATGATCCGGGAGATGGGCTTCCGCGGTCACTTTTTCCTGCTCGCCTTCAGCAATGCCGCCTGGACCGTGCTTTCCGTCGCATTTGCCGGCTTCCTCTTCACCAACGTCCGGTCCGTGGCCGGCTGGGACCTTGACCGCATGATCGTGCTTACTGGCACATTCAGCCTGGTGTTGGGCCTTCTGGACGGGCTATTTGAAACCAACATGTCGCGACTTTCAGAGCAGGTGAACCGCGGCGAACTGGACTATGTGCTCATGAAACCCATCAACAGCCAGTTCTATGTGTCGACACGTTACGTCAACTTAAATGAGCTGCCCACGGTGGTGATCTCCATCTGCACAATTTCCACGGGCCTGGCAAGACTGGGGACGGTCCCATCACTCTTGGATGTCGGCGTGTATGTCCTGTTTGTGATCTGTGCCGTCGCCACCTTTTACGGACTCTGGTTTTCCACGGTCACGCTGGCGTTGTGGAGCGGGCGCATCAACAACATCGCCTACCTCATTCTGCCCATTGCGGACCTGGCCCGCATGCCGTCCGATATCTATCGCGGCATCTCTCGGGTGATCTTCACCTTCATCATTCCGGTCACGCTGATCTCAACCGTTCCCGCAAAAGCCCTCCTTGGCATCGTAGAGCCCATCTCGCTGCTGTATGCCATCTGCGCAACGGTGGCCACTACCAGCTTCTCGCACTGGTTCTGGCACTTCTCCCTTCGTCGTTACACGAGCGCCTCAAGCTAGCAGCCCAGGAGGAAACACGGAGACACAGAGAGGAGCAATGGCAGGTGGCTCCTGTTCCACTTCTATCTGTGTCTCTGCGTCTCTGTGTTTCATCACGTACCCTGCATCTCCGCGGCACACATTTCTTACGGAGTGTGGGCAGTGAGAGACGCGCACTATACTCCCCGCATGCGCTGGGCCAGCATAGTATTCGTTCTGCTACTCGCGGTTCCGCTTACGCTCCTGGGGCCCCGGGGCAGTGTCGTTGCCGTGAAAACCGCGCTGTTTATTCCGGAAATCTTCCCGGACGCGCCCGTGAAGCCGTTACGCTGGCTCACCAGCGCCTCCAACGTCGAGCGCACTACCCTGAGTTACGCGGGCGGCCTGGCCCATCTAGAGACCTATGTGCCGGCCCAGCCCGGTCCGCACGGCGCAGTCATTCTTATGCTCGGCGCGCGCCCCATTGATCAAGACGATCCGGTGGTCACCCGCTTTGCCGATGGACTCAGCAGGTTGGGCGTGGTGGTCCTGGTTCCGGCCTCTGATGGGCTCGCCGCGGGGCGCATTGCGCCCGCCGAGGTGGACCTCCTGGTCCAGGAATTCCAAATCCTCCGGAATCGTCCTGACGTGGATCCACAGCGGGTGGGGTACATTGGACTGTCAGTGGGCGCATCCCTCTCACTCGTGGCCGCGGCAGATGCACGGATCGCGGCCAACGTGGCCTTCGTGAACGCCTTTGGAGGATATTTCGACGCGCAAGATCTCTTTGTGGCGCTGGCTTCGCACTCGTTGGCATACGCCGGCGAATCCGCTCGTTGGGAGCCGGCGCCATTGACCCGCGAGGTCCTCCTGGAGAATCTCCTGGACAGCGTACCCATCGATACCGAGCGCGACGCCATCCGCCACGCCGTCAACTTCCCAGGTCAAACCTTAGAGACAGAGATCGCGTCACTATCACCATCTGCCCAGGTTGCGGTCCAGCTCCTCTCAGAGCCCGAGCCCAGTGAAGCCCGGCGCCTCGTGAACTTGCTAGCGGAACCAGGGAAGAATCAACTGGAGGCCATCTCACCCCGCTACATCGTGCATCGGCTCCAGGCGAACATTCTGGTTATGCATGACATCCACGATCAGTACATTCCATACACGGAGTCTCGTCACCTGGTGGCGGCGTTGCCAGATAAGCGCCTGCGCGCCTGGACTGAGCTGGAGCTCTTTGATCATGTCATGCCCGGTCGCGCCACGGATCACCTCACCTTTGTGCGCGAGCTGGCCGAGCTCTCGCGGCATGTCTATGTGACGTTTCTGGAGATGCTGTGACGCCCACGAGGTGAACTGGATTTCGCTCTGGGAACCTCGCATCACCAATGCCCGCGCGAGGATGACTGGGAAGTGGTTCACTGGCTCATGAAACATCTGACCGGATGATTCGCGGAAATCGGCCGTACTTCGTCATCAGATCACTCGGGCTTGCGCCCACGGCCATTCCGGCCCACGTATAATCGAATGAGAATATGGATTCCGCCAGGGTTGGAGCTTCTTTGATGCCGGGTCAGAACGTTGCGGCAATTGTTCTCGCGGGAGGCCAAGGTGAGCGTTTGTCGGTACTCTCCGCTCGCCGGGCAAAACCCGCGGTGCTCTTTGCCGGCAAGTACCGCATCATTGACTTCACACTTTCAAATTGCGTCAACTCCAGCATATTCAACGTCGCGGTCCTCACCCAATATCGTCCGCATTCCTTGAATGATCATATTGGCATTGGCCGCCCATGGGACCTGGATAGGAATCAGGGCGGCATCCGAATGCTTCAGCCGTACCTTGGGCACGGCGGCTCGGATTGGTATCGCGGCACGGCAGACGCGGTGTTTCAGAATCTCCCATTCATCGCGGATTGGCGCGCCCGTCTCATCTTGGTCCTCTCTGGGGACCACATTTACAAGATGGATTACGCGCGTATGATTGCGTTCCACGACGAATCAGGCGCCGATGCCACGGTGGCCGTGCTTGAAGTCCCTTTTGAAGAAGCCCATCGTTTCGGCACCATGGTGACGGATGAGACCGGCCGTGTCGTCCGTTTTGAAGAGAAGCCGGCCCATCCCACGAGCAATCTGGCTTCCATGGGCGTATACGTCTTTAATCCTGAGGCACTCTCCCGGTATTTGACCGAGGACGCACAGCAGCCCGGCTCCATGCACGACTTTGGCAAGGACATTATTCCGCGCATGGTGAACGCTGGCAGCGTCTTTGCATTCTCGTTCCGTGGATACTGGAAGGATGTGGGAACGATCACGTCCTACTGGGATGCAAATATGGGCCTCCTCCGAGAGCCGCCGGACTTTGATCTCTACGATCGTGAATGGGTGGTCCACACGCGATCGGAAGAGCGCCCGCCAGCCAAGCTTACGGAGGATGCGCAAGTCACCTGCAGCCTGATATCCCATGGCTGCACAGTGTGCGGCACGGTGGAGCGATCGGTGCTCTCACCGGGCGTATTTGTGGCTGAGGGGGCGATCATTCGTGACTCTATTGTCATGACGGACGCCGTGATCGGAGCAGACTGCGTACTTGACCGGGCGATTGTGGACAAGGCAGCCATCATTGGAAATGGCAGCCGCATTGGCTGGGGTGATGACCTCACTCCGAATCGGGACGAGCCGATGAATCTCAGCAGTGGAATCACCGTGGTGGGAAAAGGCGCGCGCATTCCCGCGGGACTCACGCTAGAGCGCAATGTGCGCGTGGATGCCGATGTCAGCGAGGCAGACTTCGCTGCGGTGATCGACAACAACGGAACCGTGCGAAGCGGCACCACGGTGACAGCCAATTCCTCCACCGATGCATCGACCGAGGTCCGCGCACTGGCGGGCCAGCGCTAACTTCATGCTCCAGCATTGCCGGCCCTGACTGCGTGCAGCCATCGATCTTAAGGGGTGCGCCCAGAACTTGGGACACTCTGCACCCGTCATTTGGAGTGCGGCGTGCGGGAGCGCCGCTCTCCTTCTCCCCCGGACTGGGCTGGGGGAACATCCAAAGCGGCGCTCCCGCAC
>JBJXFJ010000415.1:0-4666 GCA_046154735.1 Chloroflexota bacterium
GCCCGACCTGTCCCCCCTTTGCTCCCGGCCCTTTTACGCGAACTGGCCGACAGTCGCTGCCCGCCCCGACGGCATCGGCATTATCCGCGGGTCGTGAAACGGAAAATGAGCACCTACCCGGTCAAACACGCGGCGCCATCCCCACCCGTGGCATCCTCCTCCGGTGGCCCGGCGTGCCCCGTGTCACTGGTACATCACACGTGACCGAACGGCATTGGGGCATAGATACCGTCGCATGAACTGCCCTCCAGTGGTGCATTGTTGCTATTCACTTTGTCCTCTGTAAACTCGCCGACCCAGGCTCATTGGCGCACTCTCGCTTTTGGCCGGGTCTGAGCTGCGTGAACTGCCCATTCCCAAGACTGCATTCTCAAACTGTGGCAACGCTTGCCCCGCCGTGAAGACCCAATGGCAATAGGTCAACTCATATCCATTCGAAGTCGGATGCTGCACTCCGCCGTACGTACCTGAATCCGCGAGCGGACCGGAAAAGCACAGGGCAAGTGAGGCCTCATCGCGCAGCGGGTGCACGCCAGTCCCGCACCCGCAGGCTGAGCCGCGGGGAGTCATTCCAGACCTCCCGGCGCGCTTCAAACGCAGCGTCAATGAAGCTGCCGACACTTGGTGGGTCCAGTTTCGGGCGAAAGGTGATCGTTGAAATCACCTTGCTGGCACCGCGCAGCGTCATTGAAAGGTGGCCCTTTCCCACTAAGCGGTGCCCCATCACCTCTGCGCCCTGCCACAGTAGCACCGGACTGGGATTTCCCTCGCCACACGGATCCAGCGCTTCCAGCATCCCGGCGGTGTCAAAAGAGATCGTCTCCGGACGCACCTGGGCATCAATGATCAGCGGCGGCTTCCGCTCGCCAGTCGGCACCAGGGGTTCAAAATGCGCCTCCAGCGCAACGCGTAGCTCCTCAAAACGCTCCGGAGCCAGGGAAAGTCCGGCGGCTCTCGCGTGACCACCAAATCGACCGAGAAGCGGCGCCGCGGCGTGTAGGCCCGCGGCGATGTTGAACGGCTCCGGCGCACGCGCGGAGCCCTTGAGCTGCCCGTCTACCTCAGCCAGCACAAGCGCCGGGAGCTGATATTCATCCACCAGCCGCGCCGCGATGATGCCGGCTATACCCAGCGGATAGTCCCCTGACACCAGGACAACACTCTCAGGCGGTCTGCGAAGAAGTGCCGCTTGAGCCTGTGCTACGAACGTCTCCGTCAGACCCTGTCTATCGCGATTCAGCTCGTTGAGGGAGTTGGCAAGCTCGCTCGCTTCCGCCTCGCTCTCCGTGCAGAGAAGATCAAACGCCTGACGCGCATCGCCAAGTCGTCCGGCAGCATTCAGGCGAGGTGCCAGATAGAATGCGAGCGACTCCGCTGTTACTGCTTGAAGATCAACGCCAGCGGCCCGAGCCAGGCTGGTAATGCCGGGGCGGTTTGGGCCCCGCCGCATACGCGCCAACCCTGCCGAAACGAGCACGCGGTTCTCACCCACAAGTGGAACAATATCCGCCATAGTTCCCAGCGCGGTCAGGTCAGCCACGTCCAGTACCGCATTGTGCGCGCGCGCCGTACCAAGACGATCCGCCAGAGCCTGGGCAAGCTTAAAAGCCACGCCGGCACCCGCGAGAGGCTTGAACGGGTAGCTGCAGCCCGGCTGGTTGGGATTCACCACGGCAGTTGCCGCGGGAATGTCAGGCAGCGCAGGATGGTGGTCCGTAACGATGATATCGACCCCTCGAGCACGAACTCGCGCCACCTCGTCGATCGCGGTGATCCCGCAATCCACCGTCACAATCACGGCTGCACCCGCATCCGCTAACTCATCCAGCGCCCTATGATTCAGTCCGTAGCCGTCACGGAATCGATGCGGAATGAATACGTGCGGAGCTGCACCCACACCACGAAGAAATGAATAGAGCACGCTGCAGGCGGTGAGTCCATCCACGTCATAGTCACCGTAGATAGCAATCTGCTCACAGTCCCGGATGGCCCGGAGTAACCGATCCACCGCTTGCTCCATTCCGGCGAGCAAGGTAGGATCGCGCAGAGTGCCGAGATCCGGCGCCAGAAATCCGCGGGCATCAGCCGCGTTGGTGATACCTCGATTGTGGAGGAGCTGCGCGAGCAGAGGAGGCCGACAGTCCAGCTGCGCCAGGATCTCCGCGGATGAACGCGGATGGCGATACCATTGATATGCACCACCTGGCTCAGTCTGCAGGGCACTCAGTGGTGAATCAGTCACCACTCACCTCGCCCTGCCGAGGTGCTCGGCCGCGATGTTTCTAGCCACACCGGGAGGAAACCGACCTATCGAAACCGCACTCTCCGCTCTGCCTCCCTCGTTGATACTGACGCTACTCATCGCCTGGTTCCACGGCTCGCTCTTCTTTTTGCTTGGAGGATCGCGCGGACGCCATCTGTTGTTCTACATCACCCTGGCTTCCGTGGCGGGAATCACCGGACAGTTCCTCGCCTCGACCTTCAATATCCCAGCAATCCTGGCAATCGGTGACTGTCACAGTCTCGCCGTCGCCGGTGCCTGCTGGCTGGGCTTCTTGGTCACTCGGCGTCAAGAGAGTGTTTCGATGCGCACCAAAGCGTAACTGAGGCAGCCGCCGTCGATCTCGAGTGCGTCAAACTTAAGGCAATCCCCGTAACCCCCATCCGCTGGGCCCGCGCCAAGGCCCGCCCCTGTAGCCGCACTTGCGGCCTCTCACCCGGGTCACGGTCAACCTCAATCTCGCGAAAGTCCATTGCGCCGGTCCCGAGCGCCTTCATCACAGCTTCCTTCGCCGCAAACCGCGCCGCGAGCGACTCCGCTCGGCCCTGACTGTCCTGGATCTCGCGCTGAGTGAAAACCCGTCCGAGAAAGCGTGCACCGTGGCGCTCCAGAATCTTTGCAATCCGGTCAATCTCCACCAGATCCAGCCCAACCTCGATGCGGTCGATCATAGTTCGATTATAGGTCTCGAAGCGGCATCTACTACGCGCTTCGCGTCATCTCGCGGCTTATGACAAGAAGTATGCTACCTATGACAGACAGTCACAATGCTCCGATGAAAAAGACCGATGGATGATGGATGGATGGATGACCATGCGTTGACAATTTGTCACAATCTCGCTAGGATTCGCCCATGTCTGGATTCCACAACGTTTTTCGCGAGCTCCGCGAGCGATCCGGGATCACAGGGCACCGGCTTGCCCAACTCTCCAACGTTAATTCAGCGTACATCTATCGGATGCAGCGCCCTGGCGGGCAGGTGCCGAGACGAGATTTGCTCAATTCGCTCATCTCCGCACTGCAGCTCAGTGAATTTGAGAGCGAGCGACTACTCGTTGCCGCGGGCTACTGCCCAGACGTAGTTGCCCGAGTTGGCACCTGGGACGAAACTCTTGACCTGGTTGCTCAGGTGTTGGCGAACAAGACACTTACGAATGAGGACCGTGAAGAGTTCAGGCAGCTCATTCGCGCGGTGTCTTCGCGCTGGCTTACACCGGAATAGCTGCCAACGGGGACACACCGCGAATGATAGGCGCCGTGGCTATTGACGACCGTCTCGGCTTGCGATTAGGCGTGCTGCTCATCTGCACTTGAGCTTCGCAAGCACGACGATAAGGAATGACGGGGATTCCCAATGTTCCAAATCATCAAGAGATACTTCCGCACATCTCTATAATCAGAATTAATGAGACTTCCGATTCTTGATGCAGTTGAGCGCGCGCTGAGCTCCACAATTGAGAGTGGTCCGCTCCGTCTCTTTCGGGCGCGCCTTGAGCCTGTGCACATCGTGCGGAAGCTTGAGCGGATCCTCGAGCAGCATGCGCTGGTGTGTTCGCGGGGAACCGTGGTTCCGCATGAGCTAGTTCTCCGGCTGCATCCCACGGATGCAGCACGTCTGACCGCGGCGGGACACCAGCTCCCGGAAGTATTAAGCCGACAGCTCGAGCGCGCGATCCGGCGGCGTAGACACACACTACTCGGACCAATCACGCTGCAGATCAAATCGGACTCGATGGTTCGACAGGGCCAGGTCCAAGCGGACGTCACTCGTCTCCCCAGCAATCTATCGGTGTATGAGGATCCAATCGCGGCCACGGCTCCACTTGCGGCAGCCCGAGCCAGGCCGACGGTCATCGACGTCACGCTGCCTGGCAGTGATCCGGTATCGTATTCCCAGCAGCTCATCCGCTTCGGCCGAGGGGTTGAAAATGACGTCGTGATTCTTGACCCGCAGGTGAGCCGCTGCCACGCCGAGCTTCGCATTGAGAATGGCTCTGCCGAGCTCCGTGATTTGGAGAGTACCAATGGCACGTGGGTGACTGGCAGACGGATCGCTGTCGCCCCGATCACACGCGCCCTGCAAGTGACCCTGGGCAATACCGAGATCCAGCTTCAAGCCCGCCTAGGCTAACGTGCCCGCGGTTCTGGAGATCCCTATTGAACTTGCGGTACTCGGACTCAGGCTCCTACTCGTACTCGCGCTGTACGCATTTCTCGCCATGGTGCTTCGCGATATCCACCGCAACTGGAATCAGAATGCCAGCAGGGAGGACGTGGCCCTGCGACTCATCGTCACGAGCTCGGGCTCAGACGCGGTTCGAGTCGGCCAGCAGTTTGAAGTGCATCAGCGTTGCACCATTGGCCGTCGTACTGAGCTTGCCGTCT
>JBJXFJ010000419.1:0-3962 GCA_046154735.1 Chloroflexota bacterium
ATAGAGACTCGCGCCTATATCTGGTCAGTACGACGGGGTACCACGCAGAGCTCATCCGCTTTCAAGTCTGTATTCGCAGCGCCCCAGCCAAGTAATGGCTCAAGCATGGCCGGTTGGCGGCGGGCGGATTCGGTGAACTGGATGCAGCCGGCTTCGGGCGAGCCGGTCTGGCCGTAGGTATGCCAGAAAACCTGGGCGGCGGCTGGGTACGGGGTGGCAGCATCCAGTGATTCCATCTGCTCCAAAACAGCAGTGGCATCATCATCACGGCCAACGATGACGTTCAACAGGAGCAGACGGAAGCGAGCAAAGGCACGCAAGCCGGGGCCGGGGTGAGGCCCACCACTCGGCCGCTGGTCAGCCAGACTGTCATCGGTCGCAGCGCGTTGGTAGAGCGACTCAGCCGTGCGGAAGTCTTTGCGATCGAACGCGGCGTTCGCATCCATGATCATCAGATAGCGTGAGGTGGTGGCCTCGGTCTGGGTTTCTGCGAGCTCGTACCGCCCGCCAACGAAACGGTAGATCTCGGTGCGGCCGCGTTGGGGGCCGGCGCCAATGGAGCCAGATTGACCGCCGCTGAGGATCAGCTCCAGGCGGCCATCGTTGTCACGATCTTCCAACGTTACGGTGGCAGTAGGCATGCTTAAGTCGGGCGCGGTGAGCAATCGATAACTGCCGCCCGCCCAGGTTGCCACGGCCGGAGCGATGATGCAAGTACTGGCGCCGCAGACCTGGCTGATAGTGAGCACCTCCGCGGCGCGATCGGCATTCACATCCACGACCTGTTGGACATACGGCCCCGCGGCCAAGCCTTGGGTTGTACCGGATGGGATGAGAATGGATTGGTAGCGCCCACCTTCATTATGGATGGCCACTACAAGGCCGTGCCGGCCCGCCGGGTTTGGCGGCGCAACCGGATCAATCAAACCTAGAACGATCTCAGGCTGGCCGTCACCAGTGAGGTCTGCCTCGGTCAGCGAGCTCCGATGCTCCCCAGCGGCCGCGGTGTCCCATTGCTGGAGAAGCTGAGGCAGGATGGCGCGGTTGGCGGGACTGGCGTTCAGCAGCCCTACAATGGTCTCAGCGGCACGCTCGAGCGTGCCGGGCCAGTCCGGGAGGGCGAGCGGAGAGGCCACCGCGGCCGGTGATGGAGCCGGCGAAGGCGCCACGGTGGGCGAAGGCGCGGGCTGGGCGGGCGCGCAGGCCGTGGCGATCAGGACGCCGGCCAGAATGGCCAAAAAATGGCCGCGCGCAGGCGAAGTAAAGTGACAGACGAGGCGGTTCATGATGGTGTTCAAGACAATTGGGCTCCCAACCCACCTCGCGAGCTGACGTGGCGTGAGTGGGTGAGCGCGCTGTAATTGGATCTGCTCGACAATACCAGGCCTCCAGTGCGTGAATTGGGGTGACCCGCGGGGCCATTTCATTGTCCTTCCCGGACCAGTCCTCAGCGGGGCGAAGGGGCCTGTCCACTGTGCCCTGGACGCGTGAGCTGTGGATCGCGATCACGGGTCCGGGAGCTCCAGGCACAGGGCACAAGGCCCCGTGCTACCCGTCCTGCCGTCAACTCGACTTTGAAATGACGCTGGGGTGCCCCGGACGCTATCGGAGGCAGGCTGCTGCCGATGGTATACTTGCAGTCTGAACGAGCGGCCCGTCCAGCTTCGGGACGGGTTTTTTGATGACCACCGCGCTCGCACGAATGGCTTCCATGGACCAGGCGCACATCCGCAATTTTTGCATTATCGCCCATATCGATCACGGTAAGTCTACGCTTGCCGACCGGCTGCTCGAAATGACCGGCACGCTGGCCAAGCGTGACATGTCAGCCCAGGTGCTGGACGCCATGGACCTGGAGCGCGAAAAGGGCATTACCATTAAGGCCAAGTCCGTGCGGATGGAGTACATCCGTCCCAACGGTGAGGTTTTTGAGCTAAACCTGATCGATACCCCCGGGCATGTGGACTTTGGTTATGAGGTATCACGCAGTCTCGCCGCGTGTGAGGGTGCGCTTCTGGTGGTGGATGCCGCCCAGGGTGTGGAAGCCCAGACGTTGGCCAATGCCTATCTGGCCATCGACCACGATCTGACGATTATCCCCGTCATCAATAAGATCGATCTGCCCAATGCCGATGTGGACGCCGCGCGCCGGGAGATTGAGCGCGTTGTGGGCTTGCCCGGCGATGAGGCCCTGCCCATCTCAGCCAAGCTGGGTACCGGTGTGGCTGAAGTACTGGAAGCCATTGTGGAGCTTGTACCGCCGCCCAAGGGGAACCCTGACGCGCCGCTGCGCGCGCTGGTGTTTGACTCCCATTACGATGCGTATAAGGGCGTGATTGCCTACGTGCGACTCAGGGATGGTCGGCTCCCGCCCAATAAGCGCGTGACCATGATGGTTACCGGACGGCATGCTGACGTGCTCGAGGTGGGCGTGTTCCGCCCCGGAATGGAAGCGCGCAACGAGCTGTGCACCGGTGAGGTGGGCTACATTGCCACGGGGCTGAAGGACGTGGGCGATATGGCCGTGGGTGACACCATCACCATGACCGATCGCCCGGCCGAGGAACCGCTGGCGGGCTATCGTCCGGCGAAGCCCATGGTGTTCGCCGGGCTCTACCCGACCCAGAGTGACGACTACCCGCTCTTGCGCGAGGCGCTCATCAAGCTCAAGCTGAATGACGCGTCCCTTGTGTACGAGCCTGAAAGCTCGGCCGCGCTGGGCTTTGGCTTCCGCTGCGGATTTCTGGGCATGCTGCACATGGAGATCATCCGCGAGCGACTGGAGCGAGAGTACAACCTGGAGCTGCTGATCACCGCGCCCAGTGTGGAATATCACGTCTATACCACGGACGGAAATCTCCTCGAGGTGGATAACCCGTCCCAGCTCCCCGCACCGAATCACATTCAGCGCGTGGAAGAGCCGTGGGTCTCACTCTCCGTCATTGTGCCCAGTCGGTCCATTGGCGCGGTCATGGACCTGGTCACCACGCGTCGCGGCACCTACAAGAAGATGGACTACCTGGACGAATTGCGCGTGCTCATTGATTACGATATGCCGCTGGCGGAGCTGATCATTGATCTGCACGATCAGCTCAAGTCGCGCACCCAGGGCTACGCCTCCATGGATTACTCCTTTGTGGGCTACCGCGCCTCGGAGCTGGTGAAGCTGGACATCCTGGTCAATACCGCGCCGGTGGACGCGCTCTCAATGATTGTGCACGAGGACAAAGCCCAGAGCGCTGGGCGAGAGCTCGTGGAGAAATTGCGCGGGCTCATCCCACGGCAGCTCTTCGATGTGCCACTCCAGGCGGCCGTCGGCAGCAAAGTCATTGCCCGCGAAACGATCCGGGCCATGCGCAAGAACGTGCTTGCTAAGTGCTACGGTGGCGATATCAGCCGTAAGCGGAAGCTGTTGGAGAAGCAGGCTGAAGGCAAGAAGCGAATGAAGCGCGTGGGCAGCGTTGAAATCCCGCAGGAAGCTTTCATGGCGGTGCTGAGCCTGAAGAGCTAACGCCAGCGATGAGTGACGTCCCGGGGCACGTCGATGTTCGCTCATGGCAAAAGGCAAAAGGCAAAAGGCAAAAGGCAAAAGCAGTGTCCTGGTGGCCGGTCTCGGTGTCCAGCCACCAGTCGGACGCTCCGGAGCGCCCGATGTCTGGCCTCCGTGTCCACCCCCATGACCTCTGTTCATCCCGGGGCACGAGGGATCTCCCCGACATGACAGCCACCGATATCGGATGAGTCCGGCAGTCTCTGACGCCGGCGATTGTCATGTCCGGGAGATCCCTCGTCCCTCGGGATGATAGGGAAGCCGGGGGAGGATGCGGACGCCGGCAGCCGGGACACTGTTTTTGCCCTTTGCCCTTTGCCCTTTGCCCTTTGCCCTTTGCCCTTTGCCCTTTGCCCTTTGCCCTTTGCCCTTTGCCCTTTGCCCTTTGCCCTTTGCCCTTTGCCCTTTGCCC
>JBJXFJ010000437.1:0-5922 GCA_046154735.1 Chloroflexota bacterium
GGTTATCGGAGCCGAGATGAAAGGATATCGAGCTGCGCGCGGTACTTTGAAACGGTCCGCCGCGCGATGTGAATATCGCGCTTTGCCAGCTCGGTGACGATATCAGAGTCGGTCAGCCGTTTTGGAGATCGATCGATGACTTCTTTCATGACGTCTTTGACACTCAAGGATGCTTTGAAAAAATGACTGAACGGGATGATCGATCCATCCGGCAACATCACGTGTTTGGCGGCGGTGGCCCGGCTCACGGTGGACTCATGAACGCCGATCGTTTGCGCAATTTCACTGCGATTGAGTGGCCGGAGCGAACGAATGCCAGAGTTGAGAAAATCGCGTTGCGCTTCAACAATGGCACAGGTCACCTTATAGAGTGTCTGCCGGCGTTGCCCTACGTAGGTCATAAACAGGCGGGCACGTTGCACGCAGTGCTTCACGTGATCCTGGTCCGTGCTTGAAAGCTCGCGTCCGGCGGCGAGCCGGTCGCTCAGTTGGCGATACATTGGATTCAGACGGAGGACGTGTCGGCGAGACTCAACAATCTCAACGGCGAAGTTATCTTCATCGCGGTGAATCAGGACATCCGGAATCACGTACATGGCTCGCGTATCGCTATCGCGAGAATTCGTAGACGAGAAGCCGTGTGCGGGGTTTGGGTTCAGTTTGGCCTTGACGAACTCGGCCACATGATTGACCTGCGGAATCTTGATGCCCAGTGCATGGGCGATTACCGGGAATTTTCGAAGACCGAGCTCCGGTAAGAAATCACTCACCACGTCTTCGGCGTGCGGGACGCTCACGCCTCGCTCAGCCAAGAATCGAAGTTGAATGAGCAGGCACTCGCGTAGATTCCGTGCACCCACACCGATTGGCTCCATGGACTGGAGCACATCCAGCACGCTACGCACCCGTTCCTCGGTGACGCCAATCTCATCAGCAATGTCCCGGACGGACCAGGTGAGATAGCCACGCTCATCCAGGCTGCCTACGAGAGCTTCGGCAATTTCAATATCGGCCGGTGCAATCAATGACGCGAGCTCATTCAAGAGTCGCTCCCCGAGCGTCTGCTCCGTGGCAACTCGGAGCATTGGGTCGGTATCGTCATCTGTGGTGTAGACGCCGCCGGACATATAGTCGCGGTCAAACCATTCCTCACCGTCCACCAGAACTTCTGCGCCTTTCTGACGCTGAATACAGACGGGGCAAATGCTCCCCTGAAGCTCCGATCCGCAGGTGGCGCACGTGGCCACATCCACGCGTTCAAGCGCTGGATTATCAGCGAGCTCGTCCTCGATTTTGCGCTGGAGCTCCTGTGATGAAAGTGCCAGGATGGAGTTTGCTGCCACAAGCCGCGCCGACACGCGTTGAGTCTGCTGGAAATCCAGACCGGCGTCTAGTTGGAACTCGAGCTCGAGCTCAGCCATGATCGCCCTCCGCGATAATCGCTTCACACGCTGCATGTAAGAATCCCGATGGCAGCGCGTCCTGCGTAGAAGCAAGTTCTGTGCCAGAGCAGTTTGGGCAGTCAATGGTGGCGTGGAGGCGAAGGTTTGGCATGGCTCCTGCTCTTCTCAAGCCCTAGAGGGCCGATGGCTCTACATTAGCGAGACGCAGGAGGAAGAGCAATGCAATACCAGTGGTCCGCGGTCACTAAGGGTATGGACGTGGTAGATCTCAATGGTGACAAGATTGGTTCAGTGGGTGAAGTATTCACCGGAGCAGCGGTGGGGACGTCAATGGCTGGATCCGGCGATTCTGCGAGTGGCAACTATATTAAGGCGGATACCGGCTTCCTTGGCCTTGGTAAGGATTACTACATCCCCGCTGAGTACGTGAGCGACATTGTGGGTGACCGCGTCATGCTCAATGTAACCAAAGACGCCGCTGACACCATGGGCTGGGACAACAAGCCGGCTGCCCTGGATAGGCTTGACTGAAGTCAAACTCTCGCCGCGCGGCTGGGGACCAGTGTTACGGTACCCACCGCGCGGTTTGATCGGCCCCAAACTCGTCTTTACTTCAGGCCATGAGCTGACTCCTCCAGGAGTCAGCTCATTTCATTGTGGGTCTCACTCAGCGGTCTCAGATTCTATCTTCGCGTCCTGAGCCGGAGGAGGTCGCCGCGCTAATCAAGTGCTCTGATGGAAGGTATGCCGTTGTGTGCTGAGCATTGGGTCCATGCTGAGCTGGGACGCACTCAATCCAGGTTGCCTCCGGTGGGCAGTTGAATCGAAGCGAGATGCTATGGCCGAGCCCTCTAGAGATGTGCAGAAACGTCTGGTTGAGCTGCTGGAGCCCCGCGCTGATTTGAATTCGACGATCCATCCGATGGCTATACGGAGCCCCCAGGAAAGGAATTCTGACCTGACCTCCGTGGGTATGTC
Organism: Chloroflexota bacterium; assembly: GCA_046154735.1. GTDB lineage: Bacteria > Chloroflexota > UBA6077 > UBA6077 > JACCZL01 > CAVXYC01. The sequence continues at coordinate 2,382 of JBJXFJ010000437.1, forward strand.
CAGCGAGCACCAGGGCCGCGCCCCGCGCCGTGAACGGAAAAACACCCTCCGGCTCATGAATGAGCGCCAGGCACGGCTCATTGTGTCGCCGTCCATTGACTGCATGGGCTGTGCGTGAGAGGCCTGCCCACGCTGAATCAACCCCGGCCACCCACAGCGTGCGTCCATCAATATTGAGCCGCAGCCCCTCGTTCACGAGAACACGCAATCCGGCTCGATTCAATGAGGCGGCAATCTCCCGAGACTCCAGAGTGCCGGAGCTGCGGCTGCGCGGCCCGAACCATCGCCAGGCGAGTTTTTCGATCTGACGCATTGCGCTCCAGGCCCGTTCACGACGCCAGACCGGGACTGGCGCGTCATGCTCATGATTGCCGTGGATCACCATAATTCCATGGCGGGGCTGAATTTGCTTGATCAGCGCCGCGGCGAGTGGTGCGTCTGGGAGTGTTTCACAGACGTCGCCGGTGACGCAGACCAGGTCTGGGCGCGCGTTGATCGATCGAAGAAATCGCTCTTGAGCCCGGTAGAGCCCTGGGGCTTCCTCGCGAACATGCAGATCACTCAGATGAAGAATGGTGAGCTTTGGCCAGCCCGCCGGCATGGACAGCGTCATCTTTCGGAGTACCGGACGGTATGGTTCCACGCGCGTCGCGTAAATGGTGAAGGCCAGGAGCAGACCTGCGATGAGAACGATGATCACGAACTCAGGTGTCATTGCCGATATTGACTTTCAATTGTATGTTGCTCTTGTTCAGCAATCTCGCCGCCAGGGTTTATCCGGAGCGCTGTGATGCCCAATGAGAATGCTTGATCGAGGGTTGCTAGCACTCTCTGTCCACTATTCGTCATGGATGAAACGTGGCTCTTGGTTTCTTCAGAAGGGAATCGGCTGACGAGCAAGTACTGAATCAATGCCCCCGGGGCAAGTGACCCACGTCTGCATGAGTGGTTTTCTCGCCACATACCGCCGTCATTATCAGCGCAGAGGTTATGCCAGTGACTTCGGTTGATATCACAATTGTGTATGAACCTGTCCATCAGGTGCTGAGTAGCTGGATCCCTTGCGACTGGGAGCTCCAGTGAATCGAAACGCGATCCGTGCAGATGAAGGGACAGATGCTTGAACCGGACGGAGGTCCATCAGGGCAGACGCCTCAGTTGGCGAAGGTTCCGCCCAGATTGCGGCACCTCGCTGGTCCCACCTGAACGTCTACAAGTTTGTTTGGAGCGTACGTGCGCGGGGAACGTTCTTCAACTCGAAACGAACGGCGACGAATGAGGTTGCTCTTCTCCCCCGTGCAGGCGGGCACCAAGCTCGTCAGCTCGGCGCCGTCCACAAAACCGTTAGGATACGCCGTGAGCGCTGTCCCAGAAGTGTATCCCCGGGAATGAAACCACCCCAGATTCTTGAGCGGGGCTGAGGCCGCGGTGAAGTATGTTGACTACCATTCAGCGGTATTTTGTCTGCCAACGCCGGCGTGCTGGATTAAGGCTTTCGACAGGTCATTAGCGAAGGGCACACGATTGACTTGGTCGGGTGGGTGTCGGTGACATTGGAGGGCAGCCGGCCAACATGCTGAACGGTGCGACTCAACCGCCGCCATTGATCACCCCGGCAAGTCGCGGCAAGCCGTTTGATGCCCTGCGTATTCCCGAATTCCGACTGGTATTTGCGGATGGACTGCTGTCATCAATTGGGATGACTGCGACCAACCTGGTTCACAGTTGGCTGGTGCTCTCCCTCTCCGATGACTCAGCACTCTGGGTGGGCATCTCCGTGGCACTCAATGGGGTTGGCCGGGTGGTCTTCGCAATTGTCGCGGGAGTCATCAGCGATCAGCTCGATCGGCGGATTGTTGTCTTCTCCGCGCAGCTTACGACTGCTCTAATTGCTGGGGTACTGGGAATAGCCTGCTACTTCCAGGTTGCGACGTTACCGCTTGCACTCGCCACGTCGCTACTCCTCGGCGCAGCGCTGACGGTGGATATGACCGTGACGAACGCCCTGGTGTACGACGTGGCTGGACGAGAGCGACTGCTCAATGCCATGTCGTTGCGCCGCATCGCCACTGTGCCCATGATGATCTCGGGCTCGCTGGTGATGGGGTTCTTGCTGGCAGAGGTGGGAACATGGGCGGCCTACGCGGTGGTGAGCGTGGTCCTGTTCCTGGCCCCGTGGGTGCTGCTGCGCCTGCCGCCGACACGGAGAGAATCGGCGCCACGGACGAATTTCTTCGTTCTGGCCGGTGAAGGGATGCGCTTCGGCGCAACGGACTGGCAAATCCGCACGCTGCTGCTTGTCTCTGTTGGGATGGAGACCTTTGGGTTCTCGTACCAGACGATGGTGGCAGTGATGGCCAAGGACGTGCTGCACGTTGGGGCGATAGGGCTGGGGCAGATTTCAGCGGCGAGCGGGGTTGGCGCTGGCCTGGCCATTCTCAGCGTGGCCGCGCTTGGCAACGTTCGCAACAAGCCGCGGCTGCTCTTCTGGTGTGCCGTGGGCGCCGGGCTGGCTCTGCTGGCCTTTTCGCTCTCCCGAAACCTGGCGCTTACGATGCTGTGCGCTCTACTGACTACCGGTCTGCTGACTGCCTACGACATCGCACTTAGCTCACTCCTGCAAATCGTGTCACCGGCGCGGATGCGCGGGCGAATTGTGAGCTTATACAGCCTGGCAATCGGCTTCATGGCGTTCGGCGGCTTTGCACTGGGAGCCATCGGCAGCCTGATCGGCGTGCCCATGATGCTGGGGGTCAGCAGTCTTGGGATCCTGGTTAACCTGCTGGTCCATCGGCGGCGATTGCTCCAGGTCCGGGAGCACCAAATTGACAGGGGCCGCGGGCGCCTCGCTGAATAGATGGAATCTACTCCAGGGAGATGGCCTTCACCTGCTTCCGTATCCTCGTGCGGTCATAGCCTAGGTTCCGCGGGAAACCGCCAGTCTTTCCAATCGTTCCTTCACGTTTCGATAGGCGGCATCAATCAACCCAATCAAGGCGGCGGAATCGAGAGTGGCGCCAGGTTTGAGCTTCACGCGTCGCATGAATCTCCCGTTGCCGTCCATCAACCCGGTCGGGTCTGGCAACTCCGCAACAAAGAAGAAGCCGACATTCACCTGGCCTTGAACACGCTGACATCGCCGAATGCCACATCCTCGATACACGCGGCTGGAGACGCATCGTGCATCAGCTCGCGCACATCGTCACTACAATCGCGGAACTGCGCATACCACCATCGCGCAATCGCACTGAGCTCGCCCGGCTGGTGTTCAAGCCAAGCGTCGATCACGGAATCCCGTTCCACGGCTCCATCAAATCGAAGCATTCTGTGCATCAGCGAGCTCCATCAAGCGCTCGTGCTTCGAGCGAGCTGGCTCGAACCGGATGAGCGAATCCGTCCGGCCGGGGATAGACCAGCGAGCTATAGGCGCCGGAGCCAACCTGCAGCCGCCATCGCCGCTACCCTCCATGCCCATGCCCCGGCACGGCCGACGCGAACGCCCCGGTATATCCATGAGCGGTCGTTCTCGGATATGCTTGGC
>JBJXFJ010000454.1:0-10321 GCA_046154735.1 Chloroflexota bacterium
ATGGCGCTTGCCTCCCCTCTGGAGAGCTGGAGCGCGCATTGGCTCACGGCGCACATGGCGCAGCATATGCTGCTCATGCTGGTGGCCGCGCCGTTGTTGGTGATCAGCCGCCCGTGGATTGTGGGGCTGGTGTTGCTGCCCGTCACCCTCCGAAAGTGGGCGTTGCGAGCTCGTCGGTGGCGCTGGATTGGGTTGTTTCTATCGCCGCTGGTGGCCTGGGTGGCGCACGCGCTGGCACTGTGGGTCTGGCACGCGCCACGATTCTATGAGGCTGCGCTTCGTTCTGAGCCGCTACATCTCTTAGAGCACGCGATGTTCTTCTTCACTGCCGGGGTATTCTGGCAGTCACTGTTTCCAATGTACCGATCGAATCGTGCCCAGACGGGGTTGGTTATTCTGCTCCTCTTCACCTTCTCGCTCCAGAGCGGTCTCCTGGGCGCACTCATAACGTTCACGCCCACACCCTGGTACACCTGGTATCTGACCGATCATTCAGCGGGCGCGTTACAGGATCAGCAGCTTGCCGGGCTCATCATGTGGATCCCCGGGGGATTCGTCTATCTCGCTGCCGCCCTGGCAGTGCTGGCGCCGCTGATGAGGGATGAAGATAGTAACGCCAAGGATGGGGGCTGGAGCCCAGCGGTAGGGAAGATCAGCACCGGATGATTGAGCCCACTGATGTCGCGCCTGGGTCCCACATGTCACAGCCGCCCACCCCCGGGTGAGCCCAGCTAGCGTTTGCTCTGGAGCTTGACCCTGCTCTCGCTCCGGGCAGAGTGGGACTTCCGAGTGGGTTGAGTTTAGGCGCAGCGAATTCTGTGGGCCGTGCCTGAGGAGAGCCCGGGGGCGCCGCCATAATCCAACGCGACCTTGAGACGCTCGTCCCGAATCTGCCGCAACTTGGCCTCACCCCTCGCTGATTGGTGCGAGAGCGTGAGTATGAAACTCTGTCCGGTTTCAGTCGCGAGTCGCAATCGCTGTTCCTGGATAATCGTGATATGACCGGTGATCACTGGCATACGGGAGCCTTCGCCAAGGTTCTGTGAATCTCAGCGTACTATGCGCCACTCAGCCAATACTTGCCTCATGGCTTCATATAACTGATGGACTGTATCGATATCTGGCCTGAGTTGGGCGCACTGGGAAAGCTGATCACGGCCGTCTCGCTGGCGCCACCCGGTAAGATGTCGATTCGTATCTCGCTGATTTCACCCGCCTCTTGTCGCATGCGAATGCGGAGGTCGTGGGCGGATTGAGAGCCGTGGTTGGCCACCTCAAGGGGTAGATAATGCTGGTTGTCCACCTGCCAGCTTGAGTCCGTCTGTGGGGTCACGCTGATAGCTGCCTGACTTTCTTCAGCAGAGGAGCTCACCGCGATCACCAGTGCCAGTAATCCCAGGATGATGACGGCGCTGATGGTGAAGCTGGTCCACTCGGCGACTTTTCGGCCATGGTCCGTGCTCGGACGAGAGCTTCCGCTTTCCTTATCAGTGTGAACAGGCGGGACACGACCCTGCCCCAGCGCGGAGCCACGGTCCACGGTCCACCACGACCCGGCCGGGCTTGTCCGTCGAAGCTCGGAGGGCGTCACAGAGCCACTCGACCAGCGGCTCCGCCAACGGAAGCGGGCAAGCCGAGCACCAGAGTCTGCGCGATCACGAAACTCAAGGAGTCTTCCGGGCCGATCCCTTGCAGGAGCGCTAATCCGCAAAATGCAACGACGAGTGAGACAAGATACGCCAGAGTGGTCTCGCTGGCGGGCTGCTGGAACACACTCAGATGTTGCTGGTTCCGTTTCTGAGGGTCGAATCCGCTGGCAAACACGATGATGTAGCTCACCAGCAGTGAGAGCACCATTAATGCAACCAGGTGCGCCTGCCCCAAGCCAGCGGCCAGTGACGAGATCTCATCGGTGGGCGCGACGCTAAAGCTAACAAATAGCGCGCCGACGGCCGTTGCGCCCAGATCCTTTAGCACAGATCGGAACATTGATTGTTCTTGGCCATTGCTCGACGAGCCGCTGCGATCGCCCCGACCGAAGATGGCATTTGCCACCGAGGCGCCGATGCTCAACGGCACCGCTTCCACAACGAGCTTACCTAGTACGCTGTCCAGCGGATCGTTGAACGAGATCTGATTGAGCGTGACGAGGACCACAGCGGAGCCTACGATGCCCACGGCCACCGCATCCGTTGCTTGATCGATGTGATTCCGAATCGTGGTTTCCTGCTTGAAGCCAGACACGAACGTTAGGCCCAGGTTCACCATGAATGCCACAACCACCAGCGCAATGAGGCGTGGTGTGTCAATGCTGGCACCAAGTGACCACATCTCCTGGGTGTAGAGCAGCGGCATGCCAAACAGGAATGCACCGGAGAACGCCCTGACAAAGTCGTCCAGTTCCTTCGCCCAGGGACCCGGCTCGCCGTCATCCCTGGGCGAGATCCGTGGTGTGAGAATGGAGCTGCGCATCGCCATATGATCCCTCGGGCTCATGGATGGTCAGCGAAAAGGCAGAATGCGTGCCGAATTTCAGGGGATTGGCATGTGGCGTGCGCCTGATGGCGAGGACACACGAGAAGTCACGGCCGTCACATCGTGACCGGTTCACCTGCGCCAGCCGCTGGGTCCGGTCTTCAGAAGATTTCATGGTCCCTGACCTCTCAAGGGAGAATACGCTGGAAGCACTGAACGCGCGGACTATTGTGAACGTGATTCAGCGAGTCGTTCGGCAGACCCTCCGTGACGACGTACCTGGGCTGGCCGCGGAGCTGGCCTATCGGTCGTTCCTGGCGCTCTTTCCGTTTCTTCTCTTTCTCGTGGCCTTGGGGGGATTCGTTGCCTACTACCTGGGGATTGAGAACCCAGCATCGGAGGTGGCCGAGGTGTCGCAAGAGCGCTTGCCTCCCTCCGCGGCTGACCTGGTGACTGAGGAGCTCTGGACACAGATTGGAACACGGAACCCTGAGCTGCTTTCGACCGGCATCGTTGGTGCGCTGGTCGTAGCGGCCAGCGGTGTCAAGGCGTTCATGAAGGCGTCAAATCGAGCTTATGATCTCGATGAGTCACGGAGCTGGTGGCGTCGATATTTGCTAGCGTTGGGCCTGACATTGCTGGCTGGCGGCGCCATCATGTTGGCGCTCATGTTGTTCCTCACCGGCCAGATCGTGGGCTCGCAAGTTGCGCGAACACTTGGCATTGAGCCAACGTTCTGGAGGGTGTATCAACTGGCACGCTGGCCTATCACCGTGCTGCTGGTGTTTGGAGCCGCGGTTGTCCTCTACCGTTTTGCCCCGAGTTTTACGCTGCCGCTTCGCTGGGTGCTCCCCGGCGCTATTCTGTTTGTGGGCGGCTGGTTGAGCGGGACCTATCTTTTTGGATACTACGTCTCAAACTTCGCTTCATACGGCTTTACCTATGGAACCACAGGTGGTGTGGTGGTACTACTTATCTGGTTCTATATGACCGCGTTCATCCTGTTAGTGGGGTTAGAGTTGAACGAGGTGATCCACAGCCAATTTGGCTCAGGGACGATTGCCGAGCGGAGTCAAAGCGATTCCACTTGATGCAGTTCGCGCATGTGACGAGGCTCCGTGGGTGGCCGGGGTACGGGAGATGCCGCGTGTCATTGCTGGCATTGGGCCTGAGTACAGATGTGCGCGCGCCGGTATAAGAAGTGGCATTGTTGCTCGGAAGCTCCCCTGGGCACCGATGTGGCGGCCATAGATTTCACAGTTGCTGAGCCCATTGACACGTGGAAAGGTGGGTAGATTGATATGGGTGTTCCGATGGGATCCGTCGATCTTGTCGTCTCATATGTGCTAGCTCTTTACCCAAACAAGAAAGAAAGGGGCAAATGAGCCCCCCTCTGCAACGCTCGCCCACTGCCTCGAGCATGCTCAATCGTGTGATGTAGGCGGGTGGAACCGGTGTGCGGCTCGTATCGGAGTAAGATGGCTCTTTCATCTGCTCCGCCACTTCTTTCATTTTAGGAGCCGCGTCCGTCGGAAAATGGAGCTGCGTTGGCTACTGGGATGAAGTGATGCCGTGGTAGCGTCACAGATGCCGCCAGTGCACCCGTTCCTCGGGTAGTTGCTGAGAAGGCAATGAGCCCGGTGACCGTTCTTCCCATGAACCGGTGAGTGATTCGATGGCAACGCCTGGGAGCGCATTCGCGACGATGCGCGAGAGACCTGGGATAAAGATCGGGCAAAGGACGGTAGCCGATACGACGCGGTTGTCCCTAATCAATGAGCACGATAGCGCGCGGTGCGTTGAGCCGTGTTCGTGATGAAGGGGATCCGTCCGGGCAATCACCGACCCAAGTTCCCCCGAGCTAATGGATCCGGAAAGCCAATTGGGTGGCCGCACGCGTCAGGAGCACAGCCGAGGCTTGACGGTAGTCGCATAGGAGCCTGATAGTCAGTCTTGGCCGGCGCGGCGCTGGGGCGACGCGGCGAATGGAGGGGAAGCGTGGCAGCACAAGCACTGGAGTTGAGCGTCGAAGCGCTGCGCGCGCGTCGCGGCACAAAGTGGCATCGTTATCCGGACGATGTATTGGGCGCCTGGGTCGCTGATATGGACTTCACCGTTGCTGCACCCGTGCGTGAAGCTATCGCACGGGTAGTGCGCGAGGGTGATTATGGTTACGCGGCCCGGTTGGGTGAACAAGGACTGGCCGCCGCGTTCGAGCATCGCATGCGCACGCACTTTGGCTGGCAGGCGGATCCGGCCTTGGTCCAGCCCGTATCCGATCTGATCCAGGCGCTCTTCGCGGTGATTCAGGCGTTTACCGCGCACGGTGACGGTGTTGTTGTGCAGACACCCATCTATCCGCCGTTCTTGACGACGATTGCCCAGACTGGACGTCGGCTGAATGACAACCCACTGCTCGATGATGGGTCCGGCTTCGTCCTTGACCTGGATGGGCTGCAGGCCCAGGTGGACGAGCGAACGCGAATTCTGCTGGTCTGCAATCCGCACAACCCCACGGGTCGGGTCTTCACGCGCGCGGAGCTACTCGCGCTTGGTGAGCTGGCTGTGAAGCGTGACCTGGTGGTGGTCTGTGATGAGATCCATGCCGATCTCGTCTACCCGGGTCGGGAATTCGTTCCATTTGCCACGCTTCCCCGAGACATCGCCGAACGGACGATCACGATCACGTCAGCAACCAAGGGGTTCAACATCCCCGGGCTCAAATGCGGGGTGATGTACTTCGGTTCGGCCGGGTTGAAGCAGCGATTTCACGAGGTGATTCCGGAGCGGTTACTGGGCCAGGTCAATGTGCTGGGTGTGGATGCTACGGTGGCGGCCTGGCGCGAGGGGCAGCCGTGGCTAGACCAGGTAATGGAGCAGCTCGCCCGGAATCGCGCACGCGTGGCGCAATTTATCGCCGCGGAGCTGCCCACCGTGAGGCATCACTCGCCGGAAGGAACGTTTCTCGCCTGGCTGGACTGTCGCGAGCTCAATCTGGAGCCCTCCCCGTACCGCTTCTTCCTGGACAGGGCCCGAGTTGGACTCAACGATGGGGCGGATTTCGGGACAAACGGGGAGACGTGTGTTCGACTCAATTTCGGCACATCGACGGCGATACTCGATCAAATTCTTGACCGAATGCTCAGTGTTATCCCCGCATGATTCGAGGCGGAGTTTCCCGCCGGTTAGCTGATTCGATTAAAGCCCGCTGAGCGAGTCGGAGGCGTTGGATGGCGCAGCGGATTTAGGGCGTTCTCACGATTGCGTGTAAATCTGGTCATTGGGAGCCGTGAGCAGGAGCCGCGTCCCAATCAAAGGGGGACATTTCATGCGATGGTCAAGTCTGATCTTTGCTGTTGCTATGCTCGCTCTGTGCTGGAGCCCGCGGCCGGCCTCGGCACAGGCAGCGGGGGAAGAAGTGACGCTCATCAACCAGGTCATTGAAGTGCTTCCCACTAGTGACGTGGAGCCGGGCGAGGCGGGACACTGCTTTCTGGCTGACGCTGGCACGCTTACCGCCCACGTTCAGGCCGTAGGGGCGGTGGAGAATGGCCGCGTGGCATTTCGGCTTGGCGTCAGTGAGAACGTGGATGATCAGCGGATGCGGGCGGAGGTTGGACCTCAACCATCGGTCTATGAGATTCCTGCCAGAAAAGCCGTCTACTGCTTCCAGCTCGAAAGCCTGAGTCGAGCGCCAGGTGGGATCATCGCCATCGGGGGGACGCGGCCGCTCGCGCAATATGTGCGATTGCGATTAATCTGGACGCCGTGAGTCCAGTGAATTAAGCGTTCTCACCACGCCTGAGGTGAAGCGGGATCCAATGTGTGCCGGTGCTGATCAGTCGCGAGCGTGAGTCCGCCAATGACCAAGGCATTATTCGCGGAAATGGGGCCGCGCCGCGGGGCTTGTCGCGATCATCCCGGCCGGAACATCGCGGGTCACAATGGCGCCCGCGCCGATGATGGCATCATTGCCAATGGTCACGCCTTTGAGGATCAGTGCTCGCGCACCAATCCACACTCTGTCGCCAATGTGAACTGGACGGGTGACCAGATGCTCACCGTGGAGCGCATGCTGGTCTGTATCCATGATGATGACGTCGCGGGCGATCTTGCAATCGCGGCCGATGGTTACCGATGACGCGGCCACGATCTCGCAGTTGCGATTGAGATACGTGCCATCCCCAATGGTGATCTCCGCACCGGCCCAGCATTCCAGGCGCACGCCGGGAAAAAAGCCACAGGCGCCCACTGTGATGCGGCCGCCGCGATTGTCGATCTCCGGTAGCAGGAGGCCTCGGACGACAATAAGCCCTCGCCCGTCCAGCCGTGGGCGTAGCGCCAGGCCCAGGAGGTGGCTCAGCACGCCGTAGTCCCGGATCCGGTCTATGCACCGCTCGGCATACTCTCGCCACGACGCACGTTGAAACTGTGCGAATGATGTGCTCACGGGAGTAGTCTGAGACTTCACGGGAGCAGGGGCTTTCCCGCACGGTTGGGAATCGGTTGAGAAGTTCAGACTCCGTTCGCGTGTGTTATCTAGAGCTCATTCTGCACCACGATCGCGAACAGGCGGAGGGGCTCTCCAGCGTCTCTGCTGGAGACAATCAGCTCCGTCACCGTGCTGCCGCCACTGGGAGCGCCGCCATCCCTGGCGGCCCGGCCGTCGAGGCCGCTCTCCGGACTCCCGATGGCGGATTGGGATATCGCATTGCGGCCCTCAGGGGCCGGGCCGCCAGGGATGGCAGCGCTCCCTGTGGCTGCCGGGCATCCTCGATGCCCCACGCGATGTGTGAGAGCCTCGCCAGTGGATCGCCGGTTCTCGTACCATGCTGGTCGCGCTGCCCGACAACGCACGACCCACGGGAGGACAGATGATTCGTAGTACCGATCGTATCCTGGTGACTCACCAGGGCACGCTACCTCGGCCCGCCGACCTACGCCAGATGGTGATGGCCCGGGCTGCCGGCCAATCATATGACAAGGCCACGCTTGACGCGCGTATTGCGGAGGCAACCCGCGATGTCGTGAAGCGTCAGTTGGAGATTGGGATCGATAGTATCAATGATGGCGAGCTGGGCAAGTCCAGCTTCTCCAACTACGTGCGTGAGCGTCTCGGCGGCATTGAGGTGGTTCCAGCGCAGCCCGGCGATGGTCTGGAGCAACAGATGATGTTCTCCCGCGACCTGCCGGAGTACGGTGAGTACTTCAAGGATCGCATGGAAGCCGCGTTAAACGCGCCGCGACTGCTGGCCACGGGCCCGATCACCTACCGGGGCCAGGCCGACATTCAGGCGGACATTGCCAACCTCAAGGCCGCCATGGCGGGCCAGAACGTGACAGAGGCCTACCTCCCGGCGGTCACACCGGGCACCATGGAGCACTGGCTACGGAACAAGTACTACGCGACTGATGAAGAGTTCCTGATGGCTTGCGCGGATGCGATGCACGAGGAATACCAGGCTATCGTGGACGCGGGTTTCCTCTTGCAGGTAGACGATCCGGACCTGCCAGATGGCTGGCACATTCATACAGAAATGGATCTGCCCGAATATCTGAAGTTTGCTGACTTGCGTGTGGAAGCGCTGAACCACGCACTGCGCGGCATTCCCACCGATCGCGTTCGGTTTCACACCTGCTGGGGCAGCTACCACGGCCCACACAAGTACGATCTGCCGCTGCGCGACATTGTGCATTTGATACTCAAGGTCAATGCTGACGCCTACTCCATCGAGGCATCCAATCCAATGCACGATTGGGAATGGCAGGTCTGGAACGAGGTCAAGCTCCCCGCGGGCAAGCAGCTCATTCCTGGCGTGGTGGGACACTGCACCGATCACATTGAGCATCCTCAGCTCGTGGCAAACCGGCTGGTGCAGTACGGCAAGATCGTCGGACCGGAGAATCTCATGGCTGGCACAGATTGCGGCCTGGGTAGCCGGGTTGGTCATCCAAACATCGCCTGGAGCAAGTACGCGGCGATGGTTGAAGGCGCCAGGATCGCGTCGAAGACGCTCTGGGCGTAGTGCGAAAGGGCGCATGTGGCGCGGGTATAGATCGGTGGTGCCGGGCTTCGAGCCCGAAAGTGTCCGGCTCGATGGCCCAGACTGTTAGGGAAAAAGCCCGACTCCACCGGAACACTCCCTCGCCACATGCGCTCTACCGTACTGGTCGGCCAGCACTCAAGTGCGTACGGGCAAGCGCATTCCACCACGTGCGAAGTGCGCCTTTGCCGCGGACCGGAAAAAGCCACCGTCATCGTCGGGATTTATTGACTCGAGAGTGTTTCCATTGATGGGCGCTGGATTCGTTGTGCCATCAAAAGTCGCGTCACAGTAACACGTCGCCCCGGCAGCGCCAGCGCCGAAGAGTAGTCCAATGACGCCGGCATCGAGATACTGCTGGAGCGTGGCGTTCCCCGTTTCATCTAGGAGCGTTTCCACTAGATTATCCTGGTAGTGACCCCAGGTGTTATTCATCGCGCGCATGCGCGTATTGCCCACCGGGATTTGCCAGAGGACAATGGGGAGTCGCGTGCTGCCAGACACCTGAGCAAGGAACTGGGCAAAGCGTCGGTGGTCGGCATCCCGCCACCACGACCCGCCGCGGTCGCCATAAACATGCTCTTTGAATCCTGCGTCGCGGTCACTGAATTCGCTGACCAAGAGGTCAAAAGGTGCGCCCAGTTGGTCATAAAATGCAGCGCTTGAATTCGCCAGCTCCTGCACCCGCTGTTCCGATGGCTTGGCCCGAAGCAGATCTTCCCCGGTGCCCCAGGTACTGAGGTGATAGCCCAGTAGCACATTGGGCGCGATCGTATTGCGCAGGGCCACAATTGCCTGGGCAAAGCCAGTGCTATCGTTTGAAAATCGAGGTTGCTCGGGCTGGCTGACCGCGGTCATATCGACGCGTGCACGCAGTCCGCGAGATTGCAGTTCGTGTTGCTGAATGAAGCCCCAGAGATCTGGCTCAACATGGAGCACAACGATCTGTTCGTCCAGTGCCGCCTGGCGAAAGACCTGCTCCAGATCGTCAAAGTACACGGACATCGTGTTGCGATCAGCGAGATTGTTCAGCACTTGCGCCCGTTCATTCAGGCCCTCCGTCTTCTTCGATTGGAGCAGCATGTAATAGGAAAACACGGGAATTGTGTCTTGCGCTCGCGACTCAGCGACGTAATGCGCGACGAACGCGCCATCATCATTCCAGGTGCGCCAGCCTTGCCCAGTTGCCGCGCCACCAGCGAGATATTGATAGCGCAGGTTCGTGGGCACCGACGTTTTGAAACTGGCAGCTCCGCCTAGCCCATCGCTGATACCAAGACGAAGAGTTTCACCCCACCCCGCGGGGGGAGCCACGATGGCACGAGTCTCCGCGTATAGTGCCGTGCCTGACTCATGCGTCCAGGGTGATGACGTAATGGCGAAAACGGTCATGGCGACGATTAGTCCGACGCCCCGAATGAACTGGGGCTTCATCTCGTTAGAGCGGCTTCAGTAGTCCACGGTCGACGCCAGCGGTGTCGCGTTATCGCATCCTGAATGCACGTGATGAGCTGTTCTGCATTCCGCACCGCGTCAAATTTGCGCTCCGCCGTCATTCGCGCCCGACTGCCCATGGATTCGCGCAGACCCGGGGAGAGCACCAGGTGATTCAGCGCCCGGCCCAGCTCCATCACATCCCCGGGAGGAACGAGCAGCCCATTCACTCCGTGATCGACAATGTCGGCCGCACCCCCAACTCGCGTCATCACCACGGGAATACCAGCAGCCATGGCCTCAATGGCCGCGATACCAAAGCATTCCCCCAAGCTCGGCAGTACAAAGATGTCCGCCTGATGGAAGAG
>JBJXFJ010000465.1:0-4790 GCA_046154735.1 Chloroflexota bacterium
TCCCGAACCCGTGATCGCGATCGGCGGCTCCCGCGTCCCAGGCACAGGGCACAAGGCCCCGCGCTACGTCGTGGACTACTCCGAATTGGGACAACGAAAAGACCCTCGGCGCGCACAAGTTTCGGTCGCGCCGGGTGCGCCCAGAACTTCCGACGCGCCGCAGTCCATGTCGATCGGATCCTCAAGGGCGCCAAGCCTGCCGATATGCCGATTGAGCAACCAACGGTTTTTGAGCTTGCTGCAAATCTGAAGGTCGCCTGGGCCATTGGGCTGACAATTCCGCCATCCGTGTTGGCTCAGGCCACGGAGGTGATCCAGTGAACCGGCGGCGAAGCCGGTCACGGCATGGTGAGCAAATCCGCCCAGCTCGTGGCGGTCAGCAGACGGGGGCCCATGCGCCCCAGGCGTTCGATATCTACGATGCCTTCAAGGATAGTCCGCGTCGCGTCATCTAGCGGACCAAATTTGGTTGTTCCCATCAGCATCAGCAAGTTATGCGCTTCGACCGCCCGGCTCTCCTGCAGGCCCACCGCACGGCCGTCGGAGCGGCCTTCTTGCCGGCCCTCGTCCAGAATGAGCTGGTACGTGCTTGAATCGCGCATAGTTCGGACTCCCGGCAGCAGCCTTTCCACAAGATCTGGATGGTAAATCAGCCCCATCAAGTTGTAGGTTACGACGTCCAGATCGCGCGCTTGAAGTGGAGCCGCCTCGGTCTCGATCCGCCGGGCGACGGTGCGGGTCACGCTGGGTAGCGCCTCGCGGGAGACATTCGCCGGCGGAGCCCGTGACAGCAAGCCCAGGGGTCCATTGAGAAACCGCTGCACCGCCTCGGACCACAAGCGCACCACCGGAAACTCGAACCTAATCCGCCCTTGGCCGGCCGCCGCCACCGATTCCCAGGGGCTGTGCATGGACGGACCGTCGGCGCGTCGACGCAGGTGCACCAGGACGCTCAACTCTGGCGACACTAGCGGGTTGCGGCACCCCGCTCACACCGGCCTCACCTGCACGAGTCCGGCCAAATGGCGCTCTGGCTGGATGGCTCCAAGCGTCGGCGGCGGGAAGCCTCGAGGGCTTTCGGGACGGCATGCGGGAGCTGGGTTACCCTGAGAGGCAACGGTGCAGGCCTGAGATCCGCTCCGAGGGCACTGGCGACGTGCAGCTTCAGGCTTGAGCAGCGGAGCTGGTCCAACTCAACTTTAGCCCAGGCCACCGAGGTGATGGAGTGAGCCGACAGGAGTGTGGGTCAGGGCGTTTCGAGCAGCTCGGCCCAGCTCCTGGCGTTGAGTATGCGATCGCCCAGGCGTTCGAATCGATCGATCTCGGTGATGCGCTCCAGCGCCTTTCGCACTTCCGCATCGGGGGCGCCAAATTTTCGCGTCCCAATGCGAAGCAAGAAGTCCCGCTCTCCTGCGGCACGCCCTTCGATGCGTCCCTCGGCACGCCCCTCAGCACGCCCCTCATCGAGAATCATTTGGTAGGTTGTGGAATCGCGCATGTCTCATATGCCCATGTCTCGTACTCCAGGGAAGAGTTGGCTCACCAGCTCCGCAGGATACCGCAGCCCCATCAGGCTAAAGGTTACCACTTCCAGTTCCCGTCTACGGCTCGGTTCTGCCTCCGCGTGGATCCGCTGTTGCACCGTCTGTACTACGTCTTCCAGCGCTGCCGGCTCGACGGCCGCCACCGGCGCCAGGGGCAACAGACCGAGCGGACCGTGCAAGAGTCGCTCCACCGGTTCGTCCCACAGCCGAATTACCGGGAACTCGAATCGATGGCGCCCCGGTCCCGCGGGACCGATGGATTCCCAGAGTCCACGCATGCTCGGCCCGTCTGCCTCGCGCCGCAACAAGACCAGGACACTGACCACGGGCACGTCGTGCCGATGGGCCAGCAGCAGGTTGTAGCGGGCCAGTCGCCGGCCCATCTGGCGATCAGCCCGGGTTTAGAACTCCAGATGGACCAGGTGGGGAATTGGTGTCTGGACGCGAATGACCTTGTCCGCCTCCGCGACAACCGTGGCGAGATCGGCATCGATCACCTCAACCCCAGTGGCGTCGCCCTGACCGAGAAGCCACAGCCAGGCCCGAGGATCGCCCTCCAGCAAGTACTTGGCAACCGTGTCCCAATCATTCGGCATGGCGCCACCTACAGTAGCAGATTCGCCCACCGGCGCACGGCGGTGCCGCTGCTGGAGATTCCGATTCCCTTCGCCATCCTCGACCAGACCACGGGGGTTAGCCGGTGACGGCCCTGGAGGCGGTGGAGTGAACCGTCGGACGTTCCTGGTCTCTCTGGGTGCACTCGGCCTTGGCGGAGTTGGTCTGCTGGCGGGGTGCAGCCTACTGCCCGGATCTCCTACGCCTCGTAGGCGCGCGCGCGTGGGCGTACTCGCCCCGCCCTCAGGCATTCCGCTCGACGCGCTCCGTGCTGCCCTGAGGGAGCTCAGTTTCATCGAGGGGGAAAATCTCACCTTCGAAAATCGGAATTTCGCCGCCGGATCGAGTGAAGAGATCAGCGCGCTGGCGGCGGAGCTACTGGCAATGAATCCGGATGTGATCGTTGCTGTCGGTAACGCCGCGGCCGTTGCGCTGCGCAATCTATCACGCAGCATGCCGATCGTCTTGTGGGCCGGCGACCCGGTCGAGTCTGGCCTGGCTGAGTCGATGGCGCATCCCGGAGGAAACGTGACGGGCTTGTCCTCGGCCACCTCCCTGCTGAGCGGAAAGCGTTTGGAGCTGCTAAAGGCGACCGTGCCGGGGCTGCGGCACGTCGCAGCGCTTTCCAGATGAGAGTAGCTCCACGCGAGGCAATCAGCTCAGCGAGACCAGGCGGGCTGGCGCGGACCTGGGAATTCAGATCTCAGATCTCAGACCTGGCCTTACGCGATCCCGACGACCTCGAGCGTGTGCTGGACACTGCCATCCGTAACGGGGTGGACGGGTTGGTGATTTTTCAGGATGCCCTCACCCTTCCGCTACGTCAGCGCATTGTCGATGACGCGCGCCGTCGTTGGCTTCCCTCCATCGTCGAGGCCGGCGGCTGGGCCCGCGCCGGCGGCTTGCTGAGCTACGGCCCGAGCGCTGCTGGTCAAGCGCGACAATGCGCATCATTCATCGCCCGCATTCTCAAGGGCGAGAGTCCGGCAGACCTGCCCATCCAGCAGCCAACGGAGCTTGACTTTCTCATCAACCTCACTACGGCACAGGCCTTTGGCCTCACCATCCCACATTCCGTGTTGGTCCAGGCCACGGAGTTGATTCAATGATGGCCGAACACCGCCTCCTGAGCGCCGCCGTCCCCAGCGACCCGGCCCACCGGGCCACTCCGGGGATTCCGACGCAAGGGCCGATGAGAGCCCGGAGCGTCCCTGACGGCCGGGCCGCCGAGGACGGTGACAATCCGGCTGCACTCCGGCCTGGGTGGAGCAAGCCGGACCGGGAATCTCGTCGCGCTAATGCAGGGCCGGTAACGCCGTCTCTATGTACGCGGCCATGAGTCCGAACTGTCGGCGACAGTTCCTGAATGGGCGGGGGTATCAGGTCCGCGGCTGTTGAGCGAATGCACAGTTCCGGCGCCAATGCCCGCTGCCGCGCGGGTTTGCAAGATCGCCTTCCTCTCGGGGAGCACCGGCACGGATCTACTGAATGGGGTCAGAGGGCAGATTCATAGATGGCAATGACCAATTGGCCGAGCCCGCGGCTGAGCTCATCCGTCTCGATCGGGAGGTCATCGTCGCTCCGTCAGCAACGGTCGCCACGGCCCTTCACAGATTGACGACTCGCATTCCCATCACAATTGGCATCACCGGTGCCCCCGTTGCTCTGGAACTTGCCGCCACGCTGGGGCGGCCCGGAGACAATGTGACAGGGACGACCGCACCCACCTCACTGGCCCGAAAGCAGATCCAGATTCTGCATGAGGCCATCCAGACCCTGTCCCGCTTTGGGGTTGTCTACGACGCCAGCGGTACTTCCTTCCCTGAAGAAATTATCATGGCGGCCACACGACCGTTGGATATCCAATGGCAGATGACGAGTTTTCGGAGTGCGGACGATCCCATCTCGATGTTCGAGATCCTGGCCCGAGATCACGTGGATGGACTCCTCGTGTTGACTGGACCCATGAGTGCCACCAACGAGACACGCCTGGCTGAATTGGCCCTCACCTACTGGTGCCATCAATCTGGCAGCGGCCGGTCGCGGTGGTTTGATGATCTATGCCGCCAACCGCGCGGGTATATGCCGTCGAGCCGCCGGTTATGTGGATAGAATTCTCAAGGGCGCCAGCCCTGCCGAGATGCCCATTGAGCAGCCTACCGCGTTTGACCTGGTTATGAATCTGAGGACAGCCCAAGCGCTTGGCATCACAATTTCACCATCGGTCCTCGGCCAAGCCGCGGAAGGGGTCCAATGAGCAGGATCAGGATCTCTCCAAGCGGGAGTCTGAAGGGTGATCTGAACTGGATCAGGGAGTTGCGAGCAGCTCGTCCCAGCTCGTGGCGCTGAGTAAGCGTGGGCCCATCCGCTCTAGTCGAGCGATGTCCGTGATGCTTTCGAGCGCCGATCGTGCGGCAGGGGCCGGTGCTCCGAATTTGGTGGCGCCCATTAACAGTAGCAGGCTGCGCGCTTCCGTGGCGCGGCCCTCGTCACGGCCTTCCGCGCGGCCCTGGTCGCGGCCTTCAGCCCGGCCTTCGTTGAGAATGAGCTGATACGTGCTGGATTCGCGCATGTTCCGTACCCCCGGGACCAATTGGTGCACGAGACCGGGTGGGTACCGCAGTCCCATCA
>JBJXFJ010000468.1:0-5149 GCA_046154735.1 Chloroflexota bacterium
CGGATTGTTCCAGGGAGGCGTAAACCAGGCGTAGGCGCTGGAGAGCGCCAGATAAACCAGCAGAACGAGCGCGAGCCCGACCCGCTCAGGTCGCATCACTCCTCGACAGCAACCTCGAGCTTCACAAACAACGGGGTTGGCTTTGGAAGGGCCTGTCCAGCCGGTAATCGTCGACGCTGCCAGCCCTGGTCTGAGGGCGCATCAGCCCAGCCCAATAGGCCGTGAAGCTTTTCAGAACTGAACGGCACAAAAGGGCTGAAAAGCACCTTCATCCCATCCAGGGCATTGAGCAGCGTGGCAATGGTTACCGCCGCCGCCTCACGGTCTTGCTTCACCTGAATCCACGGAGCGCGCTCATCGAAGTACCGGTTTCCGGCCTGGGCCACGGTCATCGCCTCTCGCAGGGCTTCTTTGAGGTGCACGGCGTCAAGACTCTGCGCCACCCGCTCCAGGGCGGTATCAACGACACCTAATAGGTCCGGATCAGGCTCCGCATTCGGAACCTGCCCGTCAAAGAATCGCTGCGTAAAGGTGAGCGTGCGATGCGCCAGATTCCCCCAGGTCGCTACCAGCTCGTCATTGATGCGACGCACGAAATCGTCCAGGGCAAAGTTTGTATCCGCGGACTCTGGGCCGTTTGCAACCAGGTAATAGCGGATGGCATCAGGCTGAAACGCAGCCAGCATGTCCGGCACGGTGGTACCAATGCCCGCGCTCTTGGAGGCCTTCTGACCTCCGAAATTCATGTACTCGTTCGCGGGCACATCATAGGGCAAGATAGTGTCAGCACGGGCCATCAAGATTGCCGGCCAGATCACCGTGTGGAACGGGATATTGTCCTTACCGATGAAGTAGTACTGGCGGGTTTCAGGGCGCTTCCACCACGGCTCCCAGGCATCCGGCTGGCCTTGCAGCTTGGCCCACTCAATACTCGCGGAGAGATATCCGGTGCAAGCCTCAAACCAGACGTAAATGCGCTTGTCATCATAGCCGTCCAGGGGAATGGGCACCCCCCAATCGAGGTCCCGAGTAATAGCCCTGGCCTGAAGTCCGCCCTCCAGAAAATTCATCGTGAATTTGTGGACGTTCGGCCGCCAGTGCGTCTTTGGACGCACCCAATCGATGAGCTGCTGATTGAGCTTGGGTAGATCCAGAAAGAAATGCTCAGTGGTGCGCAGCACCGGTGTGGCACCACTAAAGCGACTGCGCGGGTCAATGAGCTGGGTGGCATCAAGCAGCCGACCGCAGCTTTCACACTGATCACCTCGCGCTTCCGTATAGCCACAGTGCGGGCAGGTGCCCTCCACATACCGGTCAGGGAGGTAACGCCCGGCCTGTTCGTCGTAGAGCGCTTCAACTGACTCGGTAAACAGGTAGCCGTTGTTCAGAAGGTCCAGAAACTCGGCCTGAGTAACGTCACGATGATTGTCAGTCATCGTATGGGTAAAGAGATCGAAGGTGATTCCGAGGTCACGCCAGTAGCCTAGGAACTCATTGTGGTAGCGGTCTACGACCTCACGCGGGGTGATGCCTTCCTGCTCAGCACGGACGGTAATTGGCGTGCCGTGCGCATCCGAGCCTGACACCATGAGCACATCGTTCCCACGGAGCCGCTGGAAACGAGCAAAAACATCTCCTGGCACATAGACGCCAGCAAGATGCCCCACATGCAAGGAGCCATTGGCATACGGCCAGGCAGTACAGACGAGAATGGTATCAGGCATAGCTATCCCACTTCCGGGGCGACTGTGGATGCGGGATTATACCAAGGGCTCCACAAGTCAGGAGTTAAGAGTGAAGAGTGAAGAGTGACGGACGACGGACGACGGACGACGGACGACGGACGACGGACGACGGACGACGGACGACGGACGACGGACGACGGACGACGGACGACAAGGAGTCTATCTGCCTCCGCACTCATCACTCCGTACGCCCGTACACGCCACGGAGGTCATTCCATCGCACGCGTAAGATATCGCCCAGCATGCGCAGCGTGTCGCGAACCGGGTCCACCCGGCTGGACTCGCGATGACTCCAGATGATGGGCACCTCGAGCAGATGGTATCCGAGCTTACGAGCAATGTAGAGGATCTCGACATCGAATCCAAAACCCTCCACCGTCTGCAATCGAAAAATCTTCGCAGCACTCTCGGCAGTGAAGCATTTGAGTCCGCACTGGGTATCCTGAACTCCGGGAATTGCCAACACCTGAACGATCAAGTTAAAGACACGCCCCATCAGATGGCGGTAGTAGGGCTCCCCGAGTCGGCTTGCCCCACTGCCCTCTCGGGATGCGATGACGATGTCATGGTCAGCCAGCATGGCCGCGAGTCGCGTGAGCTCCGCGGGGGCCATAGGAAGATCAGCATCACAGAAGAGGACGCGCGTCCCTCGCGCGGCGAGGGCACCACTGCGCACCGCGGCCCCTTTCCCCGCGTGCCGCGTCATCAGCAACTGCACATGTGGATCGCTTTGGGCCTGACTGGCGGTCACCTCGCCAGTTGCGTCGGTGCTACCATCGTCCACGACAATGATTTCGTACGAGCTTGAGGTGGCCGCGAGATGCTGACTGATCTCGGCTAACGTAGCCGGTAACCGCCCCTGCTCGTTATAGGCGGGAATGACAACCGATAGGTCAATTCGTTCTGCCACGGTCAGCCTAATGCTTTGGAGTACATGATGGAAGCGACGCGAAGTATACCGCTCAGGTGGACGCGGCTTCCCGACCACATGCGCGCGAGAGCCCTGTGCTCTCTGCTCGTTGCCTGGATACTCCTCGGCAGTGCGTGCGCGACTCCCGCGCATGGTCAAACAGAATCACGGCCAAGCTATCACATCACAGCAACCATTGACACTGTCAGGGCCAACGTTGACGTGAGGCAAATTGTCACCTTTACCAACTGGACCGGATCATCGCTGAACTCAATCGTCCTGCGCGTGCCGGCGGCCGAGATTGGCGGCATCACCCTGCACAGCGTGACCACGACAAATCAGGCGGACGAAGCACAGATCAGCGGAGGGGTCCTCGAGATCCCAGTTCAGCCAGCCATTAAGGAAGGAGAAACCACGCGCGTTGAAATGAGCTACAGCGTGAATGTCCCTCGGCGGCCGGGCCGGCTCGGCCTAACCGCCAAGGCGATCACGCTGGGCAACTGGTATGCATCATTGAGCGTGCACCGGGGTGACTGGGATCGCCGTCCCTTCATCGATGTTGGCGATGCGTTCTACACCGAGGTCGCCGACTATCAACTGGAGATCGAAACGCTTCAGCCAATGGAGCTCGCATTCACCGGCGTGCTCAAGCGACGGGAGGGCACTCGCTGGTCCATCCAGGCTGAAAACGTGCGCGATCTCGCCATTGTGGGCTCATCGAGCTTCAACGTCGCGCGGGCAACGAGCGGCCTGACGACTGTCACCGCGTACGCACTCACAACGCCTCCTGAACGACTAGCAGCCACTGCTGTAGAAATGCTCGAGTGGTTCTCGGCGCGCTTCGGCCACTATCCCTACTCCGAGTTTCGAGCCGTGGAAGCTGACCTGCCAGCATCATTTGGAGGCATGGAGTATCCGGGTCTCGTCATGCTCTCATCTCAGTATGGTCCACTTCAGCGCGGGTCAGCGTACGAGGGTCTGATTGCCCACGAGATCGCGCATCAGTGGTTCTACTCCCTGGTTGGTAACGACCAGATTGAAAGTGCCTGGCTCGACGAAGGACTTGCAACGTACGCTGCCCTGCTCTACTACCTTGACGTCGCTCCCAGCACCGGACAGTCACAGCTCCGGCAGATTGAGTCGTCGCGCCCCGTCATGCCGATCAGTACGCCTATCTACACCTTTTCCAGTGACAATCCGTACTTTGTCGCTATTTACCGTCCGGGCGCGCACCTACTACACGAGCTGCGTGAATCGATGGGGGCACAAGTCTTTGACCAGGTAATCCGAGAATATGTCAGAATCCATAGCCATCGTCTGGCCACACCGAGATCGTTTATCGACCTGCTTCAGCGCCGAACCGACGTAAACCTGAATCCGATTGCGCGTCGTTATGTAGACTACGGAGCATTCAGCTATAGCGCTCCGCAGGTTTGGAGCGTCACGCTCTCAGAATCAGCACCTCCGGGCACCGTCGATCTCACCGTAAGCGCGGCATTCTCTGTCGGCAAGTTTGAAGTCTGGCTAGACAGTCTGCGATTGGTCTCTCAGGATCTCGGTGGCGCGCAAGGAACGACGGTACGACTGGACCCACGGGGCTCTGCTCCGGGCGAGCGTGTACTGCTAACGCGGGTCTGGAATGACGAAGGCGCCCTATTTGAACAGGCCGCTCGCATCACCGTGAGGTGAAGTCTGGAGATCGCATCACGGCAATTCTGAGTACAGGTCACCCAGCAAGAAGAACGATCCGGCCGCGCAGACCACGTCGTTCGGGGCTGATTGCGCCAACGCAGCACTCAACGCGGCCACTGGGCTGGCCGCTTCTGCCACCGTGATTGGCGGACTGGACTCCTTAAACTGAGTCTTCGCCAGTTCCGCAAGCTCCTGCGCTGTCAATGAACGGTCATGGCTGGTTGTGGTGACCGTTACCGCGCAGGCCGCCCCGCGAATCGCCTCAAGAAATCCGCGCACGTCCTTTCCACGTGACATTCCAATGACCCAGTGTCGCTGTCGCGGCCCAAAGCTCCGCTTCAGCGTGTCTGCGAGTTGGCGGGCAGATTCCGCATTGTGAGCCCCGTCAAAAATGAGCAATGGTCGATCACGCACCACATGGACACGACCGGGCCATCGAAGCTCATTCAACCCCGTGCGCGCTGCCTGTGGCAAGGAATCTTTAGCAACCAATCCACTGCGCACCACCGCGGCAAGCGCGGCCGTGGCATTCTCACGCTGAAAGTCGCCGATCAAGGGAATCTGGACACCGGCGAGGGCGATCTCAGGTCCCTGAATCGAGAATTCTGACCCGTGGACGCTCGGACCATCACTGGCCGTCGCTGACCAGGTCCAGTCACTTCCTACCCACTCAGCGTGAGCCTGAAGACGTGATGACTCCGCCCGCAAGACTGGCGCCGCGTCATCAGGCTGCCGACCGATGATCACAGGATGGCCGGGCCGCATGATACCGGCCTTTTCATACGCAATGTCGCTAATTTCC
>JBJXFJ010000471.1:0-2790 GCA_046154735.1 Chloroflexota bacterium
TCCGGGCATACGGATGCGGGCTCCGCAGCACTTTGCCCCAGAGCAGCCCGGGAAGCTGCACGTCCGCGGTATACGGCGTGCCGCCCGTAACTTTCTCCGCTCCTTCAATTTTGGGCACTCGCTGGCCAACGATGGTGGGCATATGCGTGGTGGCCTTTCAGTTCAGTGATGGGTGGGGTCAATGATAGCGGGAGTGAGGCGAAGATGACCGAAAGGACAGCAACGACGGCAGGGATCGGCGTGCGTCATTGTTGTCCTTGCTGTCTCTTAGGTCCTTTGCTAGTCTGTTTGTCTATGGCTGAGCGCATTATCCCGAAGCACGGGGGCTATCAAAGCCTGCTGTCCTATCAGAAGGCGCAAATCGTCTACGATGCCACCGTCCACTTCTGCGATCGTTTCATAGGCAAGCGTAGCCGCACCCACGATCAAATGATTCAGGCGGCGCGTTCGGGAAAGCAGAATATCGTTGAGGGCAGCATGGCGTCAGGAACCTCCAGGGAAATGGAGTTGAAGCTGACAAATGTTGCACGGGCGAGCCTTGAAGAGCTTCTTGAAGATGACCGTGATTTCCTTCGTGTGCGCGGCTTCGAGGAATGGCCGGGGCACCATCCGTATGCCGTTCGCCTCCGTGAGCTCAACCGGGTGCGATCGGCAGACTACGGAACTTTCAAGCGCGGTATTGAACATCCTGATCCCGCAATTGCGGCAAACGTGGTGATTGGTCTTATCCGCGTGACAAGCTACCTGTTAGACCGTCAGATTCGCCAACTGGAGCGGCGTTTTCTTGAAGATGGCGGATTAAGGGAGCGTATGACCCGCGCGCGTCTTGCTCAGCGTGGGCGGGGCCGTCCCTGAGGTCCCTTAAATCCCCGCGGACAACAGCCTTGGAGATCGCCAGGCCAGCAGCGCGGCCGCCAGTAGAATGATTCCGCCAAAGATGGCCACGGTGGCCTGGGCGCCAATGACCATGGTGAGGGCTCCGGCTACCATTGAGCCGGCGGGGCCCAGGCCGTGATCCGCCATGAAGATGGCGTTCAGATGGCCGATCAGCGCCTGGCCGAGCGACGCAAACCCCTCCCTGCTGTCCCCTCAGTCCCCTTCGTCTCCTCTGATTCATCCGCTCGGTCTCAGCCCTCCGCCATGACTCGTGGCGGAGGGCTGAGACCGAGCGTGCCATGCGCCTCGGCCTTAGTCGGTGGACTTGCGTTCGATCGCGCCTTTGTCGCAGATCGCCTGGCCGTCGCCGTTGCCATCCTGCGGTCGCGCGCTATTCCGCTGATCCAATGCCTGGCAGGCGGCACCGGCGTAGGTTGCGGTGTCAATTGCCTTGGATCCAACCGAGGGTAAATGGCCCACTACTTGCGGGCTGAAGTTCTGCAGCGCACCGAGGCTGACCGGTACGCCCTCCTCATCGCCATTTACGCCGGTGGTAAAGGGGCACTCTGTGCTGTCCGAGAGGTTGTTCCCCTGGGATGTGATAGTGGTGCCAGCGCAGTTCCAAATGCCGCCCGAGTAGGTGTTGGCGGCGATGACAGAGTTTTTGATGGTGACGTTAGCCACTGGCGACGCGTTTTGCTCCGAATACGAATAAACGCCGCCCGCATGAGTGAGAGCTGTGGGACTAGACACTTGATTCTGGTAAACAGTGACGCTGTCGAGCGTGACCGTGCTATTGTGCCGCGCGAAAACGCCGCTCCCGCCATACTGCAGTCCACGGTTACCGCTCACGGTCGTGTTGGTGAGCGTGGCGTTCCCGCCAGGCCATACCAAAAGACCACCTCCGTAATCAGCGGTATTGTCGATGATCGCCGAGCGGCTGAGGGTGACCGTGCCATAGTTGCTGATGCCTCCCCCCTGACCATCGTGGCCGGGCAATACCGCCCTATTGGCCTTGACCAGAATACGCAGGCCGACCAACGTTGCTCCCGGCTGCACGTTGATACCTCCGCCAGCAAATGAAGCGGCGCCATGGCGAATCTCAACGTTTGCTAGCGTTAGGGTGCCGGAGTCGACGCGCAGAACGCGGTTCGTTGCGACTCCGGGAAAGAGGGCGGCCTGAATGATGACGGTGCCACCGGCGCCGCGGATGGTCATCGACTTGAGCACGATCAGCTCACCAGAGACGCTCGAGAGAGTATAGGTCCCGTTGGGGACGTAGACGGTGTGCGGGCCTCCGGGGGCTGTGTTGGCTTTGCGGATCGCGCCACGAAGTGAGCAGTCATTGGGTGCCGCGGTGCACTGGACACTAGGGGACGTGTCAGCAAACATGTCAACAGTGTAGGTGTCCGCGGACGCGGTGCTTGGCTCCGCAAGGAAGAGCAGCGCGATCACGGCACTGACCGCCACAAAGGCCGGACGGAAGGACGATCTGGTCATAACGTAAGGGACCTCCAGAGTATGGTGCGCAGCCTCCGAGCTACGACGGTCTGAGTATTGGGAAGGAGAACCGCGCATTCGGTGTTCGGGATGACACTTTTAGCGAAGATTATCCGCTTCGTCGGGGATTGGGCTTGGGATTGGTTGGGAGAGGCAGGATTGCCGAAATGCCAGCCCCAACCGGGCACTGCCAAAGGACTTCGTCAGTGCGCTATCTAGATTCTCGCCGATAACAGCCGTGATGATCTCCAGGCCAGCAACCGCTGCCGCCAACAAAATGGTTCCGCCAAAGATCGCCAGGGTGGCCTGGGCGCCGATGACCATCGTGAGGGCTCCAGCTACCAGTGAGAAGGCTGGGCCCAGGCCGTGATCCGCCATGAAGATGCCGTTCAGATGGCCGCGCAGCACGTCACG
>JBJXFJ010000492.1:0-8266 GCA_046154735.1 Chloroflexota bacterium
GACCATGACTGACATTTCTTCAGATCACTTCATCGATGTTCCTGACATTTCTTCAGATCACTTCCGCCCATCGGACTGACAGAATTTCAGAACAGCTCCACCCTGACAAAGTTTCAGACCTGTAACAGTCCTCCGTCCGAATGTTGACCATTCTCATAGGACATGGTAGAGTTTCTTCACTCTGAAAGCTGAATAGTGAACGCGGTGACGGGGAGCAGTACGTGACTGGCGGTGCACAGAGAACCGGGGACATGGTGAGAGCCCGGTGCACCAGAAGCACGGAACTCGCCCTTGAGCGGCTGTGGCGAACATACTGGTATCAGTAGTAGTTACAGACGGGGTGACGGGCGAGAGACCGTTATGAGTGAGCGAAGTTTGATGCCAATCGTCGGCTCAATGCGCTAACCAGGGTGGTACCGCGAGGCTGAACCCTCGTCCCTGTGTGGGATGGGGGTTTTTTGTCGCTTGCGGCAGTTGTCGGAGTACAGCGTACCAGTAAACAGGCTCGGCGCCAGTGTTGCCGCGGGGCTTCCGGTGGGTCAGGGCGGACCCGTTCAGCATGACTCACCTTTGAGAGGGAGGAGCATCCATATGCGGCTCAACGGATCACAGATTGTTGCTGAGAGCCTGCTGCGCGAGGGCGTGGAGGTCATCTTTGGCCTGCCCGGTGGCGCCATCATGCCGCTTTATGACGTTTGGCCTCAGTATCCCCAGATCAAGCACGTCCTCGTTCGGCATGAGCAGGGCGCCGCGCACATGGCGGATGGGTATGCCCGAGCTAAGAACACCGTGGGCGTATGCCTGGGTACCAGCGGACCCGGAGCCACAAATCTGGTGACCGGCATCCTGAATGCGCACATGGACTCCGCTCCCATTGTGGCCATCACGGCAAACGTGGCCAGCAAGTTCATCGGCTCAGATGCGTTTCAGGAAGCGGATATCACGGGCATCACCATTCCCGTGACGAAGCAGAACTATCTGGTGCGTCGGGTTGAGGACCTGGCCCGCGTCATGAAGGAAGCGTTCCATATTGCCCGGACTGGGCGGCCCGGGCCGGTGCATGTGGACATTCCCAAAGACATCCTGGTGGCAACAACGGAGTTCAAGTACCCAGACTCCGTGAATCTGCCTGGGTTTCAACCATCATTGGAAGGGAACATCGCCCAGATTCGCAAGGCCGTGCGACTCATTGAACAGGCGAAGCGGCCGGTCATCATCTCAGGTCACGGCGTGCTGCTGTCTGACGCCTGTGCCGAGCTGAAAGATTTGGCGGAAGCCACAGGCATTCCGGTGATCACCACGCTGCTGGGCATTAGCTCATTCCCGGAGACGCATCCGCTGGCACTCGAGATGCTGGGTATGCATGGCTGGGTGCACTGCAACTACGCCGTCCACAACTCCGATCTCATCATTGGCGTTGGGAATCGATTCGATGATCGCGCCTGTGGCGATTTCGAACGGTTTGCGCCGCATGCGAAGATTGTTCACATTGATATTGACCCGGCTGAGATTGGCAAAAATGTCAAGGTGGATGTGCCCATCGTTGGCGATGTGAAGCGGGTGCTTAAGAAGCTGCGCCCTGAGATTGGCGTGTGCGCGGACAAGAGCGAATGGATTGCCCAGATTGACGAGTGGCGCCGAACCTACCCACCCAAACGCTACCCGAGCGACACCCCGGTGCTGTATCAGCCACAGGTCATCCGCGCGCTCTATGAGGCAACGCTCGGCGATGCCATCATTGTGGCGGACGTGGGCCAGCATCAGATGTTCGCGGCCCAGCATTACACCTACACGGAGCCGTATAGCTGGATGACCTCAGGTGGTCTCGGGACCATGGGGTTCAGCCTGCCGGCTGCGATTGGCGCGCAGTTTGCGCGGCCGGATAAGACAGTCTGGTGCGTGATTGGTGATGGTTGCTTCCAGATGGTCTCGCAAGAGCTCGCGGTGATGGCAATTGAGAAGGTGCCGGTCAAGGTGGCGCTCATTAACAATGGCTACCTTGGCATGGTGCGTCAGTGGCAAGAGCGGTTCTTTGATCACAACTACTCGCAGGTTAATCTGGAGGGTCCGCCCGATTTTGTGAAGCTGGCGGAAGCCTATGGAATTCCGGCGTGGCGCGTGAAACGGCCGCAAGAAATGGCCCAGGCGATTGGAGCGGCCATGGCCTACGCGGGGCCGGCGCTCATTGATTTCCGAGTCTCGCGTGAAGAAAATGTTATGCCGATGGTCGTGCCCGGCACGTCCCTCGCGGAGGTCATTCCAGATGAAGCATACGTTGGTGGCGACAGCGGAGAACAGTCCGTCCATGCTGAATCGCGTAGTGAGCTTGTTCCGTCAGCGGGGCTTCGCCATTGATAGTTTAGCCATCGGGCGCACCCACGAGGCGCACATCTCGCGCATCACCATGGTGGTGGATGGCTCCAAGACCGGCATTGAGCAAGTGGTGAAGCAGCTCTATAAGATCATCGAGATCCGCAAGGTCTCGGATATCACCGATGACAAACGCGTGGAGCGCGAGCTGGCCCTGCTCAAGGTCTCTAACAAGTCGGCGGCCATTCGCGCGGAGATCATGCAGATCGTGGACATCTACCACGCGCGTGTGGTAGATGTGGCGATTGGATCGCTCACCGTGGAAGTCACCGGGCCAACCGACAAGATTGATTCGGTCATTGGGCTCCTGCGGGGCTATGGAATCAAGGAGATGGTGCGCACCGGAGTGGTGGCCATGAGCCGCGGCGCGGGCTCGGCTTCAAGCGACTCGAATAAGCTGCAAGTGGTGGCGTGATGAGTCATGAGCGGAGAAATACCCCGCTCATGGCTCATCACGTGTATTGGAGATAGGGGAGGACCTCAATTGGCAACGGTGTATTACGAGAAAGACTGTGATCTTTCGCTGATCAAGGGCAAGAAGATCGCCATCATTGGCTATGGTAGCCAGGGACATGCCCACGCACTTAACCTGCGTGATAACGGCTGTACGGTGATGGTGGGGCTGTATGAAGGTAGCAAGTCCTGGGCGCAGGCTGGCAAAGACGGCCTGGAAGTCGCCACCACTGATCGCGCCGCGGCTTGGGCCGACATAGTCATGATTCTGGCGCCCGATCAGTATCAGAAAGCCATCTACGATTCGGACATCAAGGACAATCTTGAGCCCGGGAACATGCTCATGTTTGCCCATGGTTTCAGCATCCTCTTTGATCAGGTTCTCCCGCCCACCAATGTAGACGTGACAATGATTGCGCCCAAGAGCCCCGGTCATGTGATGCGTGACATGTTCAAGGACGGTGTCGGCGTTCCCGGCCTGCTGGCCGTGCAGCACGATGCCACGGGGCAGGGCAAAGCGTTAGCTTTGGCCTATGGTGCCGGCATTGGCTGTGCCCGGGCGGGCATTGTGGAGACGACATTCAAGGAAGAGGCCGAGACAGATCTCTTTGGTGAGCAGGCCGTGCTCTGTGGCGGGGTGACCGCGCTCATGCAGGCGGGCTACGAAATCCTCGTAGAAGCGGGCTATCAGCCTGAGATGGCCTACTTTGAGTGCATCAACGAGATGAAGCTCATTGTTGACCTGATCTTCAAGGGTGGCATGGGCATGATGCGGTACTCCATCTCAGATACCGCGGAGTTCGGCGATTACACGGCCGGTCCTCGCGTTATTGACGATCACGTGAAGGCCAATATGCGCCAGCTCCTGACCGAGATCCAGAATGGCGAGTTCGCCAAGAAGTGGATACTGGAAAATCAGGCAGGGCGGCCCAGCTTCAACGCGATGCGACGGCGAGCCAAGGAGCATTCTTCGGAGCAGGTAGGCGCTGAGCTCCGGGCCATGATGCCCTGGATTAACAAATAGAGAAGGAGGCTTCAGATGGACCGCGTCCTGATATTCGATACCACGCTGCGCGACGGGGAGCAATCGCCGGGCGCGTCACTGACCTCCGAACAGAAGCTTGAGATTGCCCATCAGCTCGCCCGGCTGGGTGTGGACATCATTGAGGCGGGCTTCCCGGCCGCCTCGCCCGATGATTTCGCGGCGGTCCAGCGGATTGCTCGCGAGGTCAAGGGGCCGATCATCGCGGGCCTGGCGCGCGCTGTGCCCGAGGATATTGACCGTTGCTGGGAAGCCATCAAGGATGCTGAGCGGCCGCGTATTCACACGTTCCTCTCCACCTCGGATATTCACCTGGAGCGCCAGTTCCGGATGTCGCGCGAAGAGGCGCGCTTGCAGGCCGTTGAGATGGTCAAGCGAGCTAAGTCGTACACCAACGATGTGGAATTTAGCCCGATGGATGCCACGCGCTCGGAGTGGGACTATCTCTATTCCGTGCTTGATTCCGTGGTGGAAGCGGGCGCTACCACCATTAATATCGCGGATACGGTGGGCTATGCCGTGCCGGATGAGTTTGGCGAGCTCATCGCCGGGATCTACGGTCACGTTCGTGGTGCGGACCGAGTGACAGTGTCCGTTCATTGTCATAACGACCTTGGTCTGGCCGTGGCGAACTCGCTGGCCGCGGTCCGCGCCGGAGCTCGGCAAATTGAGTGTTGCATCAATGGGATCGGCGAGCGTGCCGGCAACGCCGCGCTAGAAGAAGTGGTGATGGGGCTAACCATCCGCCGCGATACCTTCGGTGGCGTGGAGCACAGCATTGACCTCACTCAGCTTCACCCCACCAGCCAGATGGTGCGCGAACTGACCGGACTCGTTGTTCAGCGCAATAAGGCGGTAGTGGGTGAGAACGCCTTTTCGCACGAGGCAGGCATCCATCAGGATGGCATGCTGAAGGATCGCGACACGTATGAGATCATGCAGGCCGAAGCCATTGGCTATGGCCTGACCAAACTCGTCCTGGGCAAGCATTCTGGTCGTCACGCGCTCCGTGTTCGCCTGGCTGAGTTAGGCTACACACTCACACCTGACCAGCTCAAAGCGTGCTTCGCCCTGTTCAAAGACGTTGCCGACTACAAGAAAGAGGTGGACGACGACGACCTGAGGGCGATCATGGGCAAGATGACGGTGAACGTGGGCTGAGACTCAAGAGTGAAGAGTTAAGAGTTAAGATTCTTAAAGCGAGTGACACTCGTTCTTATCTCTTAACTCTTAACTCGTCCGGGTTTCATGCTTTCAATTGGGGATAAGGGGAACGAACAGTATGGCGATGACCGCCGTCTCAAAGATTATTGCTGCCAGGGCTGGCCTGAGTGAGGTAGAGCCCGGGCAGTTTGTGTCTGCTAAGGTGGACCTGGTGATGTGTAATGACATCACCGCGCCGCTGGCGGTGCAGACCGTGAAGGATCTGGGCGTCAAGAAGGTGTTCGACAAGGACAAGATCACCTTCGTTGAATCGCACTATGTGCCTGCCAAGGACATTGCCTCGGCGATCAATGTGCAGGAGCTGCGCGAGTTCGTCAAAGAGCAGGACATCACCTGGTTCTTCCCGAATTCCCGAGGTGGCATTGAGCATTCGCTCCTGCCTGAAGAAGGTGTAGTGGTGCCGGGCCAGCTGATCGTTGGCGCTGATTCGCACACGCCCACCTATGGCGCCCTGGGCAATTTCGCCGCTGGCTTCGGATCCACCGATGCCGGCATCGCCATGGCCACGGGTGAGGTGTGGCTGCGCGTGCCCGAGACAATCAAGGTGAATCTTGTCGGCACCAAGCATCCCTGGGTGGTGGGGAAGGATCTCGTCCTGAAAGTCATCGGCGAGATTGGCGTTGAAGGCGCTAACTACCAGATACTCGAGTACCACGGAGAAGTCCTGCAGCAGATCTCGGTGGATGACCGCTTGACCATTGCCAACATGGCGGCGGAGGCGCAGGCCAAGGGTGCGTTCTTCCACGTGGACGATATCACGCGTGAGTACATCAAGGATCGAGCCAAGTTCCCGGTGGAGATCTTCGAGAGCGATCCGGACGTGAAGTACATTCGCGAGGTGACGATTGACGTCACAGGGATGGAGCCTCAGGTAGCCTTCCCGTACTCACCGGATAACGTGCACCCCCTGCGCGATGCTCTGGGTGTCAAGCCGGCGCAGGTGTTCATTGGCTCCTGCACGAATGCCCGCATCAGCGACATGCGGGTGGTGGCTTCGATCATGAAGGGCAAGCAGGTTCATCGTGATGTGCAATGCATCATCATCCCCGCCACGCAGGCGATTTACAAACAGGCACTGAAAGAAGGCCTGATTGAGATCTTCGCGGAGGCCGGCGCGGTGGTGGCGGCGGGCACCTGTGGTCCATGCCTCGGTGGCTACATGGGTGTTATGGGGCCCAACGATGTGTGTATCTCCACGAGCAACCGCAACTTCCCCGGTCGCATGGGCCATAAGGACGCGCGCGTCTACCTGGCAAATCCGGCCGTAGCGGCAGCCGCCGCGGTAGCCGGCGAGATCGTTCCACCAGAAAGCATTCAGGGATAGAGTTAAGAATTAAGAGTTAAGAATTAAGAGTTAAGAATGAGGTTGGTGGCCATCGGTGTCCTCAACCTTCAGTCTTCACTCTTCACACTTCACTCTTGACCCTTAATGCTTAACTCTCCGCAAGGAGAGGGTCGTGAAGCACGTAGGCAAAGTCTGGTGGTTCGGTGAGCACATCGACACGGACGTAATTATTCCGGCGCGGTATTTGACAAGCAACAACGAGAAGGAGCTGGCGCAGCACTGCATGGAGACCGCTGACCCTGACTTCGCGAAGAACGTTCAGGAAGGCGATTTCATCGTTGCGGGGCCGCTTTTTGGCATGGGCTCATCGCGCGAGCATGCGCCGATTGCGATCAAGGGTTGCGGCGTGCGAGCGGTCATTGCCCCCAGCTTCGCGCGGATCTTCCAGCGCAACTCCATTAACGTGGGCATGCCCGTACTGGAGTGTGACACGCTCTGGGAAGATGTGCAGCAGGGCGACGTTATTGAGGTAGACATGGATGAAGGTACCATCCTGCATCAGCGCACCGAGAAGGTCCACAAGGCCAGCCAGTATCCTGAGTTTTTGAAAGAGATCATCGCCGCCGGCGGACTTGTGCCTTATACCCGCAAGAAGCTTGAGGCGCGTGGATGACCGCGTTCAATATTGCCGTTCTCCCCGGTGACGGCGTTGGCCCGGAGGTCATGGCTGAGGCACTCAAGGTGCTCAAAGCCATCACCCTGAAGTATGGCCACACATTTTCCATCCGGGACGATCTGGTGGGCGGCGCCGGAATTGACGAGTTTGGTACGCCCCTGCGACCCCAGACCGTGCAGATGTGTCGCGAAAGCGACGCCGTGCTCATGGGTGCGGTGGGCGGTCCCAAGTGGGACGATCCCACCGCCGCCACGCGGCCGGAAGATGCCATCCTTGGCTTGCGCAAACAGCTCGAGCTGTTTGCCAACCTTCGCCCGGTGAAACTGTTCGATGCATTGCTCGGCTCCTCCACATTCAAGGAGGACGTCATTCGCGGCGTGGATCTCATCTTCGTTCGCGAGGCCACGGGCGGAACCTATTTTGCCGAGCCGAAAAAGGTCTGGACCGAGAATGGCACGCGTATTGGAGTGGATACCACCCAGTACGATGAGCACGAGATTGCGCGTGCGGTGAAGCTCGGTTTTGAGCTTGCTCGAGGGCGGCGCAAAAAGCTTGTCTCGGCGGATAAGGCCAACGTTATGGCCAGCTCCCGCCTCTGGCGGACTGTGGCCACCGAAGTCTCCAAAGACTACCCGGACATCGAGTTTGCGCACATGTATGCCGACGCCTGTGCTATGCACCTGGCCCGTCGTCCGCGCGATTTCGACGTGATCGTGACTGATAACCTCTTTGGCGACGTGCTCTCCGACGAGGCGTCCATGCTGGCCGGTTCTCTCGGGATGATGCCATCGGCTACTCTGGCGGAAGGTGGGAAATTCGGTCTGTACGAGCCGATCCACGGCTCCGCTCCGGATATCGCCGGCAAGGGTATCGTGAATCCCCTGGCAATGATTCTGACCACGGCACTCATGCTGCGCATCTCACTGAAGCTCGAGGATGAGGCCGCGGCAGTGGAGGCCGCTGTTGAGCGCACATTGACTGACGGTGCGCGTACCCCGGACATTGCCCAGCCCGGTGCAGCGACCGTGTCTACGAGCCAGATGGGCGACGCGGTGGTGGCCGGGCTGCAATAGTCGCCGGGGGCGGTCTTATCGCCCCTTGACGGGACGCATCTCCGATCGACTCCTGTCCCACCGAGTGAATTTGAGACAATGGTCACCGTCGTGTCAAGTGACCCACTAGTGGGTCACTTGTCACGTTCAGGACCATTGAAGAC
>JBJXFJ010000496.1:0-16345 GCA_046154735.1 Chloroflexota bacterium
TGGGACTCCGCTTCTCGCCCGAGGTCGTCCAGCAACTCATGCCGGGGATACACCGTATGCGCGAATCAAGCACCTATCAACTCATCCTGGACGAGGGCCGCGCTGAAGGCGAAGCGCGAGGCGAAGCTCGAGGCGAAGCTCGAGGCGAAGCGCGAGGTCGGGCTAGCGAGGCCCGCGAGTTCCTGCTCCTCTTCGCCACCGACAAGCTCGGCCCGCCGGATCCCGAGACTCGAGCCACGCTAGAGCGCATTGTCGACGTGGAGGAGCTGGAGCGGTTGGGCCGGCGCCTACTGCAGGTGGGAAGCTGGCAGGACCTCCTCACAACGCCATAACCAGTCCACGGAGGGCGCCCGGCTCTTGCGTGGATTCCCCGTTGCGTCGGAGCCCGGGTCGCGCCAGGGCAGGAATGACTTGCGATAGCTCACGCGCCCGGAGCGGCGATGGCACAAGTGGGTCAAGTGTCATACTCAGGCCTTCTGCGGTGGAGCCGGCGTCTATGCCTGGTTCGTGTGCGAGAGACTGATGACACGGGAGAGCAGAGTCGCCGGTCCCACGGTAGGGAATGGCCATCGGCGTGTCGCCTGACCCATGAATATCCGCGAAGGAGTGAGCTCCATGTACGATTTGTTGCTTGTGGGTGGCACGGTCATCGACGCATCACAGGGTCTCAACGCCCGGCGCGACCTGGCCGTCCATAACGGCCTGATCGCCGCGGTGGAGCCAAGCATCGCAAGGACTGAAGCCGTTCGCGTGATCGATGTGACTGGCAAGACCGTGACTCCCGGACTGATCGATGCGCACTGTCACGTCTCAGGGGGCATTACCCAGAACGGCGTCCACCCTGACCTTGCCGGCGTGCGAGCTGGGGTGACCACGGTGGTTGACGCGGGCACCACGGGGTGCGCCACCTTCCAGGCGTTTCCGGATTACATCATGCCCAATGTGAAGACCGAGATCATCCCCCTCATGCACATTTGCCAGACCGGCTTGGCCACCACGCCCGATATCATCGCCGAGTCAAGCATTGACCTTGAGGGCACGCTTCGGGCCACCGAGAAGTATCGTGGCCTGGTGCGGGGGATCAAAGCACGCATGGTCTCCCCCGCGCTTGAGATCTTTGGCATGGAGATGCCGCGCCTGGCCAAGCGGGCCGCCAAGGAAAGTGGCCTGCCGCTCATGGTCCATATTGGCGACACGGAGAAGCGCTACGACCCGGCGGTGATTCGCGAGCTCCTGCCAATTCTGGAGCCCGGGGATATCATCACCCACTTGTTCACGCCGAACCCCGGGGGTGTCCTGGACGCGAATGGCCGTCTACTGCCCGAGCTCCGCGAGGTGGCGGATCGAGGTATCTGGTTAGATACTGCCCATGGGCGCATGAACTTTGGCTTTGATGTGGGACGGCGGGTGCTGGATCAGGGCATGCTGCCAGACTGCATCAGCACAGACCTCACCGTGCCCGGACGGCTCACCGCTGTGCATAGTCTGGTTGAGATCATGGACCGATTCCTTGCCCTAGGGTTTGATCTTGAGCAGGTCATCGCCATGGTCACCGTGAATCCCGCGCGGGTATTCGGCGAGCAGGATCGCCTCGGGAGTCTGGCTGTTGGTCGCCAGGCCGACATCTCCGTGCTGGAGCTACGCCAGGGGCGCTGGACCGTTTACGACACTCTGGGCGAGAGCCTACCCCTGGAAACAGCGATCGTGCCGGTGCTCACCGTCAAGCGTGGTGAGATATTTGAGCCGGAATGGGGACCACATCCATGGGGCTGGGAGCCTGAGCCGCTGGTCAATGAATCAGGCTGACACACGCCGCTCGAACGGCGTATCGCGGCACAACGGAGTCCAATGGCCGCACGCGCTCCGGGCATATCCCGCTTGAATTCCTGCCCTCACCAATCAGTGAACAAGGTACACTAGCAAGCGCCCCTCCAGACCACAACAAGAAGATGGAGTCCGCGGACCATGTTACGACGAGCTGACATTGAGCTATTGACGCAAACAGGCCCGGGCACGCCCATGGGCACGCTGTTCCGCCGCTTCTGGCTTCCCGCATTACTCCCAGATGAGTTGCCAGAACCGGACTGCGCACCGGTGCGCCTGACCATGCTGAGCGAGAAGCTCGTGGCGTTTCGTGATGCCGCTGGCACGGTGGGCTTTGTCGCCGAAAACTGCCCGCATCGCGGCGCCTCGATGTTCTTTGGCCGCAATGAGGAGCAGGGCCTGCGCTGCGTCTACCATGGTTGGAAGTTCAATACCTCGGGTGCTTGCGTGGACATGCCCAATGAGCCACCGGAGAGCAACTTCAAGCACAAGGTCAGGATCACAGCCTACCCGTCCGCGGAATGGGGCGGTGTCATCTGGATCTATATGGGCCCGGCCGAGCTCCAGCCGGAGGTCCCACAGTTTGAGTGGGGCTTACTGCCCGAGAGCCATCGAGTCATCGTCCGCTGGTCTCAAGAGTGCAATTACGCCCAGGCCATGGAAGGTGATCTGGATACGACCCACGTCTCATTTCTCCACAAGACTCTGGATGGAACGACCAATTCCACATTGCGCCGCACGGCTGCAAATGGTGATCTCCTGATCAATCATGGTGCTCCCAAGCTGACCGCCAAGGAGACCGATTACGGCTTCTGCTACGGGGCTCGGCGCAACGCTGACAATGCCTACTACTGGCGCGTCACTCAACTCATGCTCCCGGGCTATAGCATCATCCCCAGCGTGACCACGCAAACCAGCAGTGGCGCTTGGTTTCCTATGGATGATCATAATAGCTGGGGCTGGCGCTTCTCGTGGGACTCGGAGAAGCCCATTCCTGAAGATCAGCGCGCCAGCGCTGGTGCGCCTCCCACGCTCATCGAGGGCAGCGTCAAGCCGCTTGCCAATAAGTCCAATGACTACCTGATTGATCGCGAGATGCAGCGCACTCAGTCATTCACCGGTATCTGGGATTTCCGTGCTCAGGACACTATGGCCACCGAAGGCATGGGCCGGATCATGGATCGCACTCGAGAGCATCTGGGCACAGCCGATCTGGCCATCATCATGTATCGTCGCCGACTGCTTAGAATGGCCCGGGAGCTGCAGCAGGGCACTGAGCCCTACGCCGCGGCACACGGCGAGAGCTATCGCATCCGTTCGCTGGACGTGGTGGACGCGGCCGAGGATCTAGATCAGCTCCTGAAGAACCACGACGAGGCTATTTTTCACTCCGTTCGATAGCAGTCGGAACCCTAGGAGCATTCCACGCATGCTGAAGACCAGCGATATTCAACTGCTGAGTCAGACCGGCCCGGGCACGCCCATGGGCACGCTGTTCCGCCGCTTCTGGCTTCCCGCTTTACTCCCAGATGAGCTGCCAGAACCGGACTGCGCACCGGTGCGCCTGACGATGCTGAGCGAGAAGCTCGTGGCGTTTCGTGACACCGCTGGCACGGTGGGCTTTGTCGCCGAAAACTGCCCGCATCGCGGCGCCTCGATGTTCTTTGGCCGCAATGAGGAGCAGGGCTTGCGCTGCGTCTACCATGGCTGGAAGTTCAATCCCTCGGGTGCTTGCGTGGACATGCCCAATGAGCCACCGGAGAGCAACTTCAAGCACAAGGTCAAGATCACAGCTTATCCGTCCGCGGAATGGGGCGGGGTCATCTGGATCTATATGGGCCCGGCCGGGCTCCAGCCCGAGCTCCCCCAGTTTGAATGGTGCCTCGTTCCGCCTGAGCAGAGAGTCGTCAATCGCTGGTATCACGAATGCAATTTTGCTCAGGCCATGGAAGGAGATCTTGACACTTCGCACGTGTCCTTCCTCCACCGCGTGCTTGATGGAAGTGACGCAAACGTCAGACGCGTGTCCAGTGACGGCACCCTGCTCATCGCGCACGGATCACCCAAGCTCACCGCCAAGGAAACAGATTACGGCTTCTGTTATGGGGCGCGCCGTAATGCCGAAGATGGCTACTATTGGCGCGTCACCCAGTGCCTGCTTCCTGGCTACAGCATTATTCCCAGCTTTAATTCCCAGTACGCCAGCGGCGCCTGGTTCCCCATTGACGATCATCACAGCACGGGCTGGCGTTTTGTCTGGAACACGGAAGCTCCAATTCCCATTGAGGCGCGTGCCCGCGCGGGCAATCCGCCCACACGTGAACCGGGCTCCGTCTTTCCTGTCGCCAATAGGCATAACGATTACCAGATAGACCGTGAAAAGCAGCGCACTAAGTGGTTCACGGGAATCTGGGACTTCCGCGCCCAGGACACCATGGCCACCGAGAGCATGGGTCCGATCATGGACCGCACCCGTGAACATCTAGGCACCTCGGATATGGCCATCATCATGTATCGCCGCATCCTCCTTCGTCTTGCTAGAGAGCTCGAGCAAGGTGGCGAGCCATTCGCGGCACGTGGAGGTGAGATGTTCCATGTTCGATCACTTGACACCGTGGACCCAGCGGGGGAGCTTGACATCGTGCTCAAAACCCATGAACAGGCAGTGTTTCACCCGGCTCTCTGATCCGCATTCATCTGACGCTTCCGGCTATGGTTGATAATTCAGGCTTGGACACATATCGAAGATAGCGTGAACTGAGCGCTGGCTATCGTGGAACAAATCCTGAAGGCGCTCGACGCTGGATCGAGATCGCCGCCGCCACGCATTGGGGCGATCATGGTGGACCGGCACAGAAGCGCCAGAATCATGGTTCATTGGGGATCCTGGTCACGCTCCGGATGCCATCACACCACGTCTGCGGCGACGCAGACGTGGTTCCGCCACCAGCCTAATGGACTTACTGGCGGCGCCGAATCCCAATCACGAGCTCGCGAAAATCCCCGAAGCCGACCACACGGCCGATTGGGAACAGCCCCAGACCTGGAACGGCCTGGTCCTGGAGTTCCTCGCCCGCTGTTATGCCGCACATCGGCAATGGGGACATCACGGCCCCATGCCGGCCGCGAGCCAGCGCGCGATGATCTCACCACTCGGGGCGATTCCCTGGCGCTCAGTGGGCTCGCGTGAGACAACAAGCTCATTCGGTAGAATCCAGGGCTCAGGGCGATCTAAAACTATGAGCGCGCGCCCGCTTGAGTCCACGGAAGCGTCAGTAAGTCGAGTCCATTCAACTCCCACGCGACTCCAAACGCGGTAGATGAATCCAGATTCAAGAGCTGGCATGTCCGTAAGCGTCACTACCGAGAGCTCAGCACCGGGCCGAATTCGCACTCGGCCATGCGCCCCGTCGAGCGGACCCGCTACCGGATCCATCCGCAGCGAGAGTAGATCGCTACTTGACACGGTAGCGAGTGCCCGCTCCGCTCGTTCGCGCGCGCTTCGTTCGGCCAGTCCATGAACCGCCCCGGCCGAGATCGCCAGTATGGCCAGGCCCGATGCCACAAGTGAGACCAGGTGTGGACGAAGTCGCTTGAGCCCTCCGCGAATGCGCGTCTTGGCCGTCCCAAGAGGCACTGCAAGCGACTGGGCGACCTCGGAGTGGGAGAGATTCTCAAGAAAGGCCAGTGAAACGGCCCGTCGCTGGGGTGATGGCAGCTCCTGCAGAGCGGTTGTGATGGCGGCCCGCCGCGTTTCCAGTGAGACAATCTCAAACGGGTCGGCCGCGGGGTCGGTGAGCCCCATCAACGCGGCGTCACTCTCAGGCGCGGCACGTGGTCGACGAGATTGAGCGCGCAGCTCATTTACGACGCGGAGGTGTGCGATCTGCAGCAGCCAGGGGCGAAATGGTCCCTTTCCGGGATCATAGGTATGAGCTTTCCGCCAAACAGCCAGGAAGATCTCCTGAACGAGCTCCTCAGCCGTTGCGGACTCCAGCGAATTCGCGGCGATTCGAAACAGCGTGGCGGCATGCCGAGTGTACAGTGGGCCGAGGGCGTCATGATTGCCCTCGGCAAGCGCGGCCATCAGCGCCTCATCTGGTGCATCAGCGGACCACGGAGATGCTGGCGACGCATCACCCCTGGACGACAACGGACCCCCGCATGTAGGGATGGAGCACGCAGAAGTACTCGTACGTTCCCGGCGCATCAATTGTCAAACGGAAATTTCGGCTCGTGTCGATTTCACCGGAGTCAAACGCTCGGTTCACGCTAGTGACCGTGTGCGGCACACTATCGTCGTTGTGGAAGGTGAGGGTCTGCCCAGGTGAGATGGGCGACAACGCTGGAAATGTAAATCGCGCAATGCGAGCATCTGCCTGCGTGGTACCGATCGCAACACGCGCTCCGGCGAGAGCGATCTTCCGTGGCCCATTACCCACTGGCACCGTCGTGATGGCTTCACCCGTATTGAGATCGATGACGGTCATATCATTCGAGGCTTCATTCGTCACATACGCGAATCCGCCGGGAGCCACGGCTGTCCAGTGCGGCCGCTGCCCCACGGCAATAGTACGCTGCACTGCCTTGCTTCCCACATCGATGAGCGCCAGAACGCCGAGGCCCTGACTATCCACGAGTCCCAAACTCTCCGATGCGAACAGCGGAAAGTGGGGCGATGGGCCAATGGGTATGGTCCCCGAAAACTGACGAGTCTCAGCATCCAATAGCAGCACGTCGTCTGAGCCCGCTTGCGTAACATACACCCATTTTCCGTCCGGACTCGTGCTGAGCCCTCGCGGATTCCCCGTCATTGGCACCGTTGCTACCGGTGAGAGGGAGGGCAACTGTAAGACCATGATGGCCGGGGCATCGGCCTTCTGCACGCCAATGTAGGCTCGGCTATTGTCTGGCGACACGGCAATATTGTGAGGACGGCCGGCCTGTGCCCGACCAACTACCTGGTCTGTGGCGGTGTCAAGCATGAGCACCTCGTCTGATCCCCAGCCGCCCACGAGCAAGAACCGCCCATCCGGGGTCATCGCCAGACCATGGGGCTCAGCACCAACATCAATGGTTGCCACTGCCTCGTCCTTGGACGAATCGATTGCGGTGACGGTAGTGGCACCGTCGCTACTGACATACACTCGCCGGCCATCAGGGGTGGCCACCAGCCCGTGGGGACCAGTGGGCACGGCGATGGTCTTTATCAACTCGTTAGTCTGCCCGTTTACCACGGCGACGGCATTATCTTTGAATAGACCTACGTAAATCTTTAGTGGGAGCGG
This sequence comes from Chloroflexota bacterium, assembly GCA_046154735.1. Taxonomy (GTDB): domain Bacteria; phylum Chloroflexota; class UBA6077; order UBA6077; family JACCZL01; genus CAVXYC01. The sequence goes on from JBJXFJ010000496.1 coordinate 7,113, forward strand.
TTGCGCGCTGGTCTCGCGCGGGACGGACGTCACTGAACCGAGCAACGCGAGCACTATGGCGAGAGCGGCAAATGCTCTGGGGAACCAGAACATCGAGGCAATGCGGGACATGACTACCTCCGGGAAGCGTGATCGAAGCAGTCACCCTCGCAGGCCGGGCACTTGAGGGAGCGGCTCCAAACACTAGTACACCGAGGCGGACGCTCCGGATTGCGCGTTTCGAAATCCGGTGGATGCCCACATCGCGGAGTTCGGCGCACCACAGCAAGCACTCGCCCGTGAGCACATGACGGCTACGCGCCAAGGTCTCGGTGTCTTGCCGACGGCCTCCCGATGCTGCCTGGAATGCAGGGGATCTCGAGGCGAAGCGGTACTAGCGAAAAACGTTCACGCGGGTAGACAATGGGCGATGAATGTATGGCGTGGGCTGGCCTAGGCATGACCTAGCCGGGTCAGCGCCCATGACCGGCAAAATACTTGATGTGGGGGCGCAGTGAGCGGATTGAATGAGCTTGGTATCGCAATCATCGGCTCCGGCCGCATCGGCTCGCTGCGCGCGCGACTCGTTAAGCAGCACCCATCCGTGCGATTCCTGGCGGTGTCCGACCTGGATCCTACAAAGGCAGACACGCTTAAGGACACCGTGGGCGCCGATCTCGCTTCAGGAAGTAACGCGGAGATCATTGCGCGCCCAGAGGTCAACGCCGTTATCGTCTCAAGTAGCGAAGCCGAGCATACCCTGCCGATCAGGTTGGCGCTTGAGCTGGGCAAGCCGGTCCTCGTTGAAAAGCCAATTGCGCTCACCCTGAAGGACGCGGACGATACGCTCGAGACACTAAGCATGACCAACGGCAACCTGCGGATTGGCTATAGCCGTCGCTTCAAGGAGGTCTTTCTCAGAGCGAAGGAGCAGATCGTTCAGGGGCGGCTGGGCCAGGTCACGGGAGCACTGGGCCGAGTTTACAACGGACAGTCACAGGCCTTCGCCATACTGCAGCGCGATCCGCATGCCACTCCCGTGATCGATGTGTTGACTTACTATGTCGATCTGATCAACTGGTTTCTAGAGGGCAATCGTCCGGTTGAGGTGGTTGCCCGTGGTTATCGGAAACAGGGCGTGTTTCGGAACGCGGGATACGACATTGATGATGTCACCTGGGCTATTGTGACCTACGAGGATGGTGCCGTCGTAAATTTCGGAATCAGCTACGCACTGCCGCGAGACTACCCATCGCTCGGCCAGTCCGACCGGGTGGAGGTACTCGGAACTGAGGGCGTGATGCTGCTGGACGACGACCACACGGATCAGATCATGTACACGGAGAAGGGTTTTCCTCACGTCTATGTCCCCGGCCACTCGGTGAACATGATCTTCCTCGGCAGCTCTACACCGGGCGATTGGGCGCTGGGAAGCTTCTGGGGTCCTCTGGCTACAGAAACGCGCGTCTGGCTTGACCACATTGCCACGGGTCAGCCCTGTGCACTTGCTACCCCCGCCCAGGCGCGCCTGAATCTGGAGACTACCATTGCCATCGAACGCGCGGCCCGCACCGGCGAAACAGTTCGGTTGCCGCTTTAGCTGACAACGGCGACCTTCGGGACACGGCTGTCCTCGTTCTCCGTCTTCGGTCTATCAACAAGGAGTCAAGATGAACATTGGATTCGTGGGCACGGGCAACATGGGTGGGCCCATGGCAAGCAACATGCTCAAAGCCGGTCATCAGCTCACTGTCTTTGATCTCAATCCAACGGCGACCACGCCACTCGAGCAGCTCGGCGCCACGCGTGCGTCAGACCTGCCCAGCGTGGCCAGGTACGCGCCGGTAACATTCCTGAGCCTGCCTAATGATGCCATTGTCGAATCCGTCCTATTCGGCAGCGACAGCCAGCCTGGTCTCATCAATGGAGCGTCGCAGGGTCATGTGGTATTTGATCTCAGCACGGTCAGCCCCGATAGCACGCGGCGCAACGCGGCCCGCGCGGCGGAGCACGGCGTGCGGCTGATAGATGCGCCGGTGAGCGGAAGCGTCAGTGGCGCGATAGCCGGGACGTTGTCGGTGATGATCGGGGCCACTGAGGATGACGTAGCGCCGTATCGTTTAGCGGTGGAGTCCATTGGTACGAGTATCTTCTGTCTCGGCGAAGTAGGTAAGGGCAATATTCTGAAACTGTTGAATAATCTCGTTGCCCTTTCCAGCCAGGCAATTCTCTGTCAGGCAATGGCGCTGGCGGATCGAGTTGGCGTGGAGCGCGAGACCGCGGCGGAAGTGATCAGTAAGAGCTCCGGAGGAAGCTTCATTCTGGATCGGAAACGCGCCGCGATCGTGGCGCATGACTATGCACCGGGCTTTCACGTTGAGCTCGCCCGAAAGGATCTGCGCCTGGCACTGCAGCTCGCCGAACAAGCCGGCGCGCGCCTGGATCTCGTTATCCCTGCTGAACGCCTTTACGATCAAGCGGTGGAAGGCGGCTTCGGTAAACTTGATAGCTGTGGCGTGCTCAAAATTCTCGAACCCTGATCACTGCTATCTAAAGCGCTGACTTACTAGACACCCAAAGAATTCACCACCCGAAGGAAACGCTCATGGCCTCCACGCCCAATAACTCGCATGCGGCGCTCAAGCACCCACTCGAAGGGATCCGCGTACTCGAGCTTGCAAATTACATGGCCGGACCGTATTGCGGAATGCTGCTAGCGGACATGGGCGCCGAGGTCATCAAGGTTGAGAATCCCCATGGCGGCGACTTTAGCCGAGGCACGGCTCCCTTCATTGATGGTGAGAGTGTGGGCTTTATGGCCATTAATCGCGGGAAGAAGAGCCTCACCCTTGACCTCAAATCCAAACGCGGCAAGGAGCTCTTTCTGGAGCTGATCAAATCCGCTGACGTGATGGTGGAGAACTTCCGCCCGGGCACCATGTCTGACCTCGGGCTGGACTATGAGATGCTCTCAGCACTCAACCCCAGGCTCATCATCTGTGCGACAACCGGATTCGGGCAGACCGGACCATATAGTCATCGTGCCGCGTTGGATCTCATCGTTCAGGGCATGAGCGGCCTCATGGCAATTACCGGTGAGCCTGATCGACCGCCGGTCAAAGTGGGCGTGCCCGTGACCGATCTGACCGCGGCTCTCTTCGGCGCATATGCCGTGCTGGGCGCCCTACGGGCGCGGGACATCACCGGCGAGGGCCAGCAGGTGGATGTGAGCATGCTGGAGTCAGGCATCGCGCTCCAGGTCTGGGAAACAAGCGGCTACTTTGCCACGGGCGAGGTCCCCGAGCCGCTCGGCTCAGCCCATCGCACCAGCGCACCGTATCAAGCGCTCCGAACCGCTGACGGCTACGTCACCATTGGCGCCACGAGCCCACGGAATTGGACAGCATTCTGTCACGCCGTTGGTCTGAATGATCTGGAGGAAGACGAACGCTTCTCCACCAACGCTGCTCGTCGCGCCCGCTATGAAGAACTGGCAACGCTGATAGAAGCGGTCACCATGACGCGGCCGAGCGATCACTGGTACCGACTCCTGGAGGATGCCGGGGTGCCGTGCGGTGTGCTCAACCGACTTGATCAGGTGGAAAACGACGAGCACATCAAAGCGCGCGGCTTCATTCGCGAGTTTGATCATGCCAAGTTGGGCAAAGTGCGCGCCACGGGTTCTCCAGTGCGGCTCTCAAAGACACCCGTCCGCCTGGAGCGCGCGGGACCGGTACTCGGCGAGCATTCCCGCGAAGTGCTCGCCTCCGTCGGCGTATCCGCGAGCGAGCTCAATTCTCTGGAGGAGGCAGGTACCACCACGAGCCCTGCAATTGAACACGTCCGCTTGAGCTAACCTGGCACTTTCACTGGCGCTGTCTGCCAACGTCACAGACGAGCACGGGCAGAATAGGTCTCGGTCAATGGAGGCGGGCTGAAAGCCCAGGGACTTTTCGTTGTCCTACTCGGCGTCGTCCGCGATGTAGCACGGGGCCTTGTGCCTGGAGCTCCCGAACCCGTGATTGCAATCAGCGGCTGATGCCTCCCAGGCACAGGGCTACATCGTCCCACCGAAAACTCGACTTTGAAATGACTCTGGCTGAAAGCCCGGCCCCATTGACACGATGCCGGAGCGCGAAATGCCCGTGACGTTCAGATGAGGTCTTGGGTCGCACTTGTATGTCCGAGGAAAGAAACATCCGCCCGACTTCAATTGTCACCATCCAGTGATGACGCGGTTCTGCCATCCGCACTGAAGCGGTCCCGGACACGTCATCACTGGATTGCGCTCTATGTGAGTCCTTCGGCAGGAAGTCGGCCGAGCCTTACACCCTCGCTAAACCAAGCTCTCCATGCTGCTGGAGCAGCGTTTCGAAGTCGTCAATCTCAGTGACCACGTCAATAGGGCGGATGTGGTACAGCTCCGGATGTTGTGGCGCGAACGGCTCGATTCCGCGCTGCAAACTCTTCGCCAAATTGATCAGCATGCGACGCTGACGGATGATGGCGATGTCGGTGGTTCCGAGGTGCTCCCGCCAACGCTCCACAATGGAGCCCATGCCATCCGTCATCGCCATGTCCTGCTCACGCGTCATACCAATGCCCGTAAAGTTCACGGTCTTTTGCATCTCGCGGCTCAGCGCATAGTCATTATCACGATTCCAGCCGGTCCGCCAGCAGTCGATGAGCGTGCGGCTGCCCGGCAGCTTGAACACCGTCTTATCGAGACTGTTGGGGTTGCTCAACTGTCGGGTGCGCTCTTCGTCGTTGAGCGGCCGATCCGGGTGATGCGTATAGGTGAACGCCATACAGTGCTCGTCATCGATCGGCACCCAGCAATGGCCCACGGCAGGATGGTTGGGCGCGGGGATCATGCTAAAAACTGGCTGGAGGTACTGCGTGCAACGCCAGTAATACATGCCATCTGGACTCTTGCGACGCGAGCCGTAGATGAACCCGTAGTCGGTCTCCTTCACCGTCAATCGTGGCGCACCATCATCCCAGCGCGTCGCCGTGCGGTCCGTGGTAGTCCGTACCTGAGCCTGCAGTGCCGTGGGTAGGCGATCAGCGCCAAACCACTTGTGATTGAAACTAATGTGCGCGGAATCCACATCGCCTTCAATGGCTTGCATGTAGTTGGATTCCTGGATCCATGTTCGCACAATGCGCTGGTCGGCTGGCACGCGCGCCCACTCAAATTGCGGTAGCTCGGGCTGGAGCTCTTTGGGCCCCATATAGATCCAGATTACCCCGCCAAACTCTTGCGCCGGGTAACTCTTGACCTTGAGCCGTTCCTTGAAATCACTCTCCGCTGGCTCCGTGGGCATGCTCACGGTGTTGCCGTCCACATCAAACTTCCAGCCGTGATATGCACAGGTAAGGCCGGCTTCCTCGTTTCGACCAAACCAGAGATCCGCCAGGCGGTGCGGACAGTGTCGATCCAGAATGCCCACTTTGCCATTGGTGTCCCGGAACGCCACCAACCGCTCCCCGAGTATCTGGAGCCGCCAGGGCTCTGTGTCAGGCCCGGGCAAATCGCTCGCCAGCATGGCCGGCAACCAGTAGCGGCGAAACAGCTCGCCCATGGGCGTACCAGGAGCGGTGCGGCACAAGAGCTCGTTGTCTTCTCGACTTAACATGAGGGAACCCTTCGGGAGTTAAGAGTTACGAGTGAAGAGTGAAGAGCTGATAGAAGCGCTTCTTCACGCTTCACTTTTCACTCCTCACTGGCCGGCAGGCCTTAGCGCGCTCCGACAAACTCGCCCATCCGCGAGGTGACACCGTTCTTGGCGCACTCACGCTGGTAATACTCGAGGATCCGACGATCCTCATCCTGGTACTCAATCTGATTACCACCGTCCTTGACGGACATATCCATCTTCTCATAGCCTGCCTTGCGGGCACTGGAGATGAAGTACCGCGCGCCACCAAAGAGGATGGCCAGGTAACGGCTTGACACATCAGCCGTATTGAAGTGCTGATGGAACGTTGGGCCATCAGGCGGAGCATAGAGACTGCCATATTTCCAATCTACGCGGACCGTATCCAGCGGATCCTCACCATCTCGCCAGAGCAGACTATAGCCGTGTCCGGTCATGCAAAAGATGTGAGCGCCCGCGTCATGTCGATGCGCCTTTTTGTACGTTCCCACGCCAAACTCAGAGATGTGGGCGTGCATGGTGCTATCTGCAAGCGTGAACTGAATATTCCGCCCGCCGGCGCCGCGCTCCTTCCATTCAGGAAGCTGGAAGCTGGTCAGATCAGGGACGAAATTCGTCTCCCATTGATGACGCCCACCTTTGACTGAACGGAACTCACCCTCGCCCTGGAAGTATCGATCATCCCCTACCCGATCCTGGAAAGCATGCGCGTTCTCAAAGATGAAGCTCTCATTGTGGAAGAGATTCATGATGATCGGCAGGTTGCTCAGCGAGGCGATCCTTGCCGGCTCAGTGCCAGAACCGTTGAAGTGCTGATGCCTCGCGTTGATGGGAATCGCAAAGAGACTACCGGGGCCCCACTCAAACGTGTGCGTCCGCCCATCGGGCGCTTCCACCTTCGTAGCGCCACGGCCGGTGAGCACCACAACGAGCTTGTCAAAAAGGTGCTTCTCCGCGTTGAGCTGGCCGCCCGCCGGAATCTCGGCAAGATAGCAGGTGACATTGTCACCTCGTCCCACCAGGTGAATATAGGCACCGAGCCCACCCTGTCGTGGTGAGGGCTCGAGCGGTTGAGTCAGGCAGTCAACGGCGTACGACTCAATGATGGGCACGCCTTCTTTTTGCACCCAGTTCAAGTAGCTATGAATCTGGTAGTGAGGATTATTTTGCCAGTTTTGCTCATCGGCCATGATGGCTCTGCTCCTTTGCAATTACCCGCGGGTGGTGGGTGACACGCGTCACCGGGCTCCGTAGTGCACAGCCTACCGGAGCGGGACACGAGAGTCAAAGCCGGCCCGGCAAAGACCAGTGCACGCCGCACTCCAACTGGGTGGGCGCGCATCGATCCCAAGTTCTGGGCACACGTCAGTCTGAAGCGTGCGGACCTTAGCCTGCGACGAATCTTCCGCTGACCCGGCGAGCAATGAATGCCTTCATCCGCTCCAGCATCTTTTCCACGGCCGGTGCCGACCAGCCAGCAATGCCATGCGGCTGACCGTCAAACAGCGCCAATTCTGACTCACCGCCCGCCGCCGAATAGTGCGCGTGGACATCCTCCACCATTCCCTTGGGCAAGCTCTCATCCGCGGTCCCCTGGATAAGGAGCAGCGGCGGAAGCACGGCACGCTCACCACGCTGCAACATCATCAGTGGGTTGCCATCCTCCATGGCCGCCTCGGTGAGGAAATAGCGATCATGGTTGCCCACTAGTTCTGCACGCCCATCGGACTGGGCAAGACGGTACCTGCCGAGCGCGTCGATCACGCCCCAGCAGGAGATTACATAGCTGAGTGTCGCGTCCTGACCATCACTGAATGGCAATTCGGCATAGCGCGGGTCAGCCGGGCGCATGCCGCTGAGGAGAATGAGGTGACCCCCGCTGGAAACGCCCAATCCACCTACTGACGCCGGATCGGCCCGGAGCTCCGTAGCATGGGCCTTGAGCCAACGGGTGGCATAATTGATGTCTTGCAGCGACGACGGATAGGGGTGGTCCCCACCCATCCGAAAATCAATCGATGCCACAACCACCCCGCTGGCCGCGAGGCCCTCCGCAATGGCAGGATTGTTCGTTCGATCGCCGCTGTTCCAGGCTCCACCGTGGATTTCAAGAATCGCCGGGAAGGGGCCTGCGCCTTTCGGCTGATAGACCAAGGCCTGTAAGTCACCAGACGCATCTCGCCGATAGACCACGTCAGTGCTGGTAAATTCTAAGTGAGCGGTGGGATCGTATCGCAGCGCTGTGGTTGCCATGAGCGCGCCTCCGTCAGCTACATCCCAAGCATCATGCGGCGATTCCTTGAAGGCGTCAAGCCCGCGGCAGAAGCTGGGCAGGGTCGCTGCCTTGTCTGGCGCCAGGCGGGCGATTGCCGCGTGCGTCAGTGCGCCCAACCCGTGTTCGCTCTAGAGGATTGCGCCATCCGTAGGGGCGACTGGCAGTCGTCCGTCGCGATATCCCGGCTGGCGATGAACAAACCGGCTGATGTCGCACCGGGTTCCTTCGTGCTGGGTGGGGGCGCGGGCGACCAGCCAGTCGCCCCTACGGCGTTCGCAATCGCCCAGCCGTCTCCATCGGCGTCCCCGGTCAACCTCTGCGCTGGAGGATCCAGACATCCGTAGGGGCGACTGGCCGGTCGCCCGCCGCGATCTCTCGGTCAGCGAGGAACAAATCGAGTGATGTCTCGCCCGATTCCCTCGTTCCGGATCTATGCGTTCCCCACAAATCCGATCCATTGATAGGCCGGTGCGTACTTTGGCCTTCTGGAAGATCTTGAGCGGCTCTTTGGTCGATTCGTGGACCTGGTCTTCCTTGATTCGATTCGCAATCCGTACTTCCGCCAACAGCTGGATGAAACGAAGCAACTTCTCTATGCAGCGTGAAAGTCGAAAGCTGCTGTGGGATATACGCGACGCGTTGGATCGCATCGCACGGTACAGAATGGGACGTACGTTTGCTGACTATCAAACGGACGAGATGTTTCAAGGCTCAGTGGAGCGTCGCCTCGCGGTCATCGGTGAGGGAGTCAGCCAGCTCACAAAAATTGATCCTGACCTGGCTGCTCAGATTCCTGACAAGTCTCAGATCATCTCTTTCAGAAACATTCTGATTCACGCCTATGCGGAGATCAAACCGGAGCTCATCTGGGACGTTCTCGATAACGATCTTCCGGTCCTTGCTGCTATCGTTGATAGTCTGATCCGCTCCGATTAGTTCGCAATCGCTACCCGCTCAGTCCCCGTCCCTTCCAGGCGCTTCCACTCTGGCCACTTCACGAGCCAGGCCCAGCACTTCAACCAGCTCATCCTCACGACCCATGAGCGATCCTGGGCGGATCACTACCACGATTTGCCAGAGATTGCGATCATTAAACTGGGGGAGTGGTCCCTGGAGCACGGCGTACGAGTGGCCTAGATCCCTCAGCTACATGCTAGCCGGATTGATGTCACATCGGGAGGAGGACCGTATGAGTTACCAGAATCTGCAAAACACGCTCAAGGCCATTGCGCTCACGGTACCCGCGGCGCGGGCATTTGAGCTCACCGTGGAATTTGTGCTTGGTCAGGGACGTGACACGGCCACGGTGGGCCGGTTGG
>JBJXFJ010000522.1:0-10955 GCA_046154735.1 Chloroflexota bacterium
TGCAATTATGTCAAAATTGACCGATAGTGGTATGTGTTCAGATTCCATGGGACGAATGTTCACCGTGGAGGCGCGGAGACGCAGAATTCCTTCGTTGTTCTCTCTGGGGCTCCGAGTCTCTTCGATAAACACCCATCGAGACGTGAGCTCTTCCTGATAGTCGGGCGCGGTTCCGAGGCCTCCTCCGGGAAGGAACACGATCGCGTGCGCATGATCACATGCGACCGCCTGACGACCATCCAGTATCCTGCGTCACGGAGGGCCATGATGGCTTGTGATGCTCCCGATCCAGCGCCGGTGGGTGGCCTGCGCAATGCCGCCCACCGGCGCTGATTTCCTTTGGCGCGGGGTACCGCCGCCCGGCGGCTGGTCAATTCGCGGGAGTGGCGCGACTCCGTGAACCAGCGCCACGGGCCCCGATGAGCCCCAGGCGCACAGTAGCAGGGATAGAATGTGTTAGCCGGGTCAGTCCTGCAATGAGCCAGTGATGTTGCTGATGATCTCTTTAGACCGGCCGCTTTCGGAGAAGATAGCGCTGGTGGCCTTCCAGCACCGGAGCTCAATCCTGCTTGTATATTGCGCTCAGCATCCCCACCACGCCGGTGCTGCGGTTGGGCGTCAGTTCGTCGATCGTGAGACTTGGATAGAGCTTATCGCCGACAAATAGAGGGCGAAGAAACTCCGACGTTTGATCGAGAAACGCAATGAGGCCGCCCTCCACCGTAAACGGGAAGGTGCTTGCACCCGCGACAGTTTGAATGAGCACCTGAAAACCGTGCGCAAGCATGTTCGGCATCCCGTGCCTGCGGCAGTACTCGACGTCGTCATGCACGGGATGGTTGTCACCGCTCGCTGCCTGGAATGCGAGGAAGATTGCTTCCGTCATCGTCCGGCTGGGTAGAACGAACTGCTCTCCCACAGAGACGTCATCAAACCAACGGGTCGGGAACGTCCGATGCTCGTCCGGATGAACGTCTCCCATGCGCTGGTTCAGCGCTGTTGCTTTCGAGCCGCTTGAGCACGGAGAAACTCCTGCATCGCTACCGTTGGCTCGTCGCTCTCGAACGCGGCGGCAAACGCGTCGATGCCGCGTTGAATGGCCGCGGAAGGAGACATATCCTCCCATTGACGGACGAGCTGTTTCTGCAGATGAACGGCCCGCGGTTTCGAGCTCATCAATTGCTCCACGCATGTCTCCACGGCATCATCAAGCGATGCCGCGGAAACGACGCGCTCCACCAGTCGCCATTCCAGGGCGTCCCGTGCCGAAAAGCTCTCGCCCAGCAGCAGTATCTCGCGAGCTCGTCCCCATCCCACCAGCATCGGTAGGAGCGCCGCCTCGACCACCGAAGGGATGCCGAGTTTGACTTCGGGCATGCCGAATGTGGCTGAATCCGCGGCGATTCGAATATCACAGGCTGCCGCCAGTTCGAGTCCCGCCCCGAACGTATAGCCCTGAATCCGTGCTATGACTGGCACAGGACAATTGCGTATGGCATCGCAGCAATGATGGACCCGCGTAATAAATGCGCGTGCCTGGCTGCTACTCTGGATCGCGACCATTTCGTGAATGTCGGCGCCACCGACAAAAGCCTTCGGCCCGGCGCCGGTCAGTACGACAGCACGAAGGGCGTGATTGGTCACGACCCGAGAAAACGCCTCAACGAGTTGAATCATGACCGCGGTGTTGAGCACGTTCAGCCTGCGCGGGTTTTGTATCGTCACATATGCGACGTCGCCACCTGGCCGATGCGCAACGTGGTGCTCTACCAGCCCAACTGCGCCGCTATCCGCTGACTGCACTGGGCTCCATCCAACCACGCAGCCGCGGGGAAGTGCCACTCACCAGACCCACGCTTGAATCCTCATGCGCGCTTCCCGCTTGATTGAACGATCTTTAATCATCCGTACACTGTCTAAATTATTGGGTCATCGAGGCGATGAGCAAGGCGCTCTCGATCCAACCTGTGGAGCTACTCCGCACATCGGTAGCAACTATCTTTTACAAGCATCTGGCTCCTCCGTTCCACAAGAATCAGGTCCTGGCAGGCACGGGTATTGAGTCTGAAGCGAGCGCGGCTGATGTTCGCTGAACCGGTCGCCTATCCGGCGTCCTTCGAAGTCGAGGACGCTTTCGTGGCCATCGAGCTCTTCTAGCGGCAGAGGTGGACTGACGGCTAGCCCATCGTCCCGCCCACACCGGAGCTTGTGGCAGCATCATAGACCCACCCTGGGACTCTCGCAAAACAGATCGCTGCACCTGCGTACGGGCTGGATATAGCCGGGTGCCCGCAAGCAGTCTGGACGCCTCCTGGTTAGCCGCTGAATGTAATTGTTCAGATTCCACGGGACAAATGGTCACCGCAGAGACTCGAAGACGCAGAGTTCCGTCGTCGTTCTCTCTGCGTCTCCGAGTCTCTGCGGTGACCATCCCTCGAGACGTGAACAGTTACCGCTGAATCATTCCCCTTTCCCATCACGTGTACGGCTTGTACACTTGGAAATTGTAGCCGCAAGCCCGACGGAGCAGGTTGTGACGAGAGGGCGCGAGGGAGAAGTGCAGGCTAACAACCACAAGATCTCGTGCACGCTCTAAGCCGAAACCCGGCCCGCACTGTGAGATTGCCGACACCGCCCACCATGCTCGTCGGACGCGAACGCGAGCGGGCTCTGGTTTCCGCTCTGCTCCGTCGTTCGGACGTCCGGCTCCTCACCCTCCTTGGGGCTGGTGGAGTAGGCAAGACCCGCCTGGCACTCGCGGTGGCGCAAGGTCTACTGGCAGACTTTCCCAGCGGTATCACCTTTATTGACCTCGCCTCTATTGCAGATCCACTACTCGTACTCCCTGCCATTGCTGGAGCGCTCCAGCTTCGGGCCAGCGAGGGCGAGTCACTGAAGGATTGCTTGACGGCCTATTTCGAGACGCACTCTGAGCTTCTCATCCTGGACAATTTTGAGCAGCTTCTCTCGTCCGCGCCGCTCGTCGCCTCCCTCCTCGCGGCATCACCGGCACTCAAGATTCTCGTGACCAGCCGCGCCGCGCTACGCATCTCCGCGGAGCATGAGTTTCCTGTGCCTCCGCTCCAGTTACCCGAACCGTCTCAGATGCACGACCTGGCCGCATTCACTCGGACAGAAGCGGTATCGCTATTTCTCCAACGAGCTCGTGCCGCCAAGCCGGAGTTTGAAGTGACCTCCTCAATTGCTCCCGCGCTCGCTGAGCTCTGCGCCCGGCTGGATGGACTTCCACTGGCAATTGAGCTGGCCGCCGCGCGCGTCAAGCTTCTTTCGCGACAGATGATGTTGAACCGGTTGGGGCCCCGCTTAGCACTCCTCTCGGGCGGCGCCCAGGACCTGCCAGCACGGCAGCAGACACTGCGAGCCACCTTTGACTGGAGCTACGCTCTTCTCGGTCCCGATGAACAGGCCTTGTTTGCCAGTCTCGCTATCTTTGTGGGCGGGTTCAGCCTCCCGGCCGTGGAAGCGATGTGGAACGTGACCGACCTTGCACTTGACACGCTGGATGGGTTGACCATGCTGGTGGACAAGAGCTTGCTGCGGCAAGTGGATGGCCCAGGTGGTGACCCAAGATTTAGCATGCTCGAAACAATTCGCGAGTATGCAGTTGAGCGACTGGATTCTTGCGAGGATGCGCAGGTGTGGCGCCAGCGGCACGCCGAGTATTTTCGTGCGCTCGCTGAGCAAGCGGCACCCGAGCTCAACGGCCCACGCCAGAGTCTCTGGCTTGAGCAGCTAGAGCATGAGATTGACAATCCGCGGGCCGCAATAAACTGGGCGCTGGCAAGCAACCAGCCAGCCCTGGGCCTGGGGCTCGCAGCGGCTCTGGCTCACTTCTGGGCTGTTCGGAATCATCTCGCGGACGGTCAGGTACTGCTCGACCGTCTCCTGGAACGCTGGCCGAATGCCCCGGTCGCATCGCGTGCCGAGGCGCTCAGCGCCGCCGGCTACATTGCCTATTGCGTCAACCAGTTCGAGCGGGCCGCGGCACTCCAGGAGCAGAGTCTCACCCTGCGACGGACCCTGGCGGACGCGCGTGGTCTGGCGCTCTCCCTGCACCAGCTTGGACGCGTGGAGCACTATCGCGAACACTTCGACCGTGCCGATGCCCTTTATAAGGAAAGTCTGGCAGTCCGCCGTGAGCACGGCGATCACCATGGGATTGCGCTCACATTGAATAGCATTGGCGTACTCGCTCTCGATCGCGGTGACGACGCGCTGGCGCACTCGCTCTTTGAGCAGAGTCTGCAGGACTTCCGCGCACTGGGGGATACCTGGGGCATTGCCACAGCCCTCAATAACCTGGCTCGGGTTGCGCGCAATCGCGGTGGCTGGGCAAGCATGATCGCGCTGTGCACGGAGAGTCTGGCGCTCTTTCAGGATCTCCGTGATTCCATGGGTTCAGCCTGGGTGATGCGGAATCTGATGGTAAGCCTGCAGCGACGCGAGCATTGGGAGCAGGCAGCCACGCTCCACGGCGCCAGTGAGGCACTGCGAGAGACGATGGAATCACGGGTCCTATCCGTCTCTCCATCAGAGCGCGCAACCTATGACGCCGCGGTTGCCGAGACACGCGCCCGCCTCGGGAGCGAGCGGTTTCAGTATTCCGTGTCTCAGGGTCGACTCATCGCGCCCACTGAGGTCCTATCGATCGGGCTCGAGAATGTGGATCGTGCCGCGGCTGAGTCTGCCCACGTGAAATCCCGCTCGGCGACATCCTCGGCATTCACCCTCACCGCGCGTGAGCGAGAGGTGGCCGCGCTCGTGGCCCGTGGGTATACCGATCGGCATATCGCGGAGGAGCTGGTGATCACGGAGGGCACCGTTGGCGTGCACCTCACCCGAATCTTCAACAAGCTGGGACTCCACGCCCGTGCCGAGCTTGCTGTCTGGGTCGCTAAACACGGAATCAACATCGCACAGGAGGAGTAGGACGGAAGGCGGAAGACGGAAGACGGAAGACGGAAGACGGAAGACGGAAGACGGAAGACGGAAGAGAGGATACCGCCTCTTCCGTCCTCCGTCCGTCTGCGCCAAATATAGCGTCCTTATATAGCGTTCGTCAGACGCGGGCTACCTGATTCCCGCCGTACATTGGTGACATCAAGCACGGAGGAGTCACCATGCATCGCCGATTCAGTTTTCCGAAGTCAGATTGGAGCGTTCGTTCCATACGCTGGGCCGTTACGAGCGCCGTGCTTACCGCGCTCTTTGTTCTCGTGACCGGCACAGTGAGTCTCGAATTTGCATTCGCTGCCGAGCCCTCACGGGGCTGGTCCGCACAACTCGGCCGCGGTGACGCCACCAGCTTCGCCATTCTCACGCCAGAAGGCTTGCCCCAGGCCATTGGCCTCAACATTTCCGCTGATGCGTTGGCAAGTCTTCCAACCGAGCCCTCGGATTATCACCATTGCTATGACCGCAATGGTGATGGTCGCGTCCAGAATGCCACGGAGTGCACCCACTCCCATGAGTTCGTCATCCCGCTCCCTGATATCGTGACCCACCGGACCGATGTCCCTTTCAAATGGATCTTGCTCAATTGGAACGCGCACGGTCACATCCCGCCCGGGGTCTATGATGTCCCCCACTTTGACGTCCACTTTTACATGGAGCCCATTGCAAACATCTTTGCCATTAAGGATGGCCCCTGCGGTCCGGAATTCGTCGATTGCGTCGACTTCGAGACTGGAAAGCAGCCGGTGCCTGAGTCGCTCATGCACCAGGATTTCAAGGATGTGGACGCGGTGGTGGCAGCCATGGGCAACCACCTCATCGACGTGACCGGGCAGGAGTTCCAAGGGGAGCCGTTCACTCGGAGCTGGATCTACGGAGCGTATGGCGGCCGTGTCATCTTCTACGAGGAGATGGTGTCGCTCGCCTACCTGCGCAGCCAGCCAGACTCGTGCGTGCCAATAAAAGGGACGCCGTCAGTTGCCGCCGCGGGCTACTATCCAACCCAGCGCTGCGTTCGCTATGACGCCGACGCACGTGCCTACACGGTGTCCATGGAGAACTTTGTCTATCGCGAGGCACTCCGATGACCACGCCAAACCTGCACGAAGTGGCCACTACCGATTGGACCGCCGGAGACTTGCCAATGTCAGACCAGCTTGTACTTCGCACAGCCAGACCAGACGATGCGGGGATATGCGGACGAATCTGCTTTGAGGCGTTTCAGGACATATCGTCAAGACACAACTTTCCAAAAGACTTCCCATCAGTGGAGGCAGCCACAGGCGCGGTGACGAGCCTGATCACTCATCCCCAGGTCTATGGCGTGGTGGCGGAGCTCGGAGGGCAGGTGGTGGGCAGCAACTTCCTGGATGAGCGATCAACGATAGCCGGCGTTGGGCCCATCACCGTCCAGCCCGGCGTGCAGAATCTGGGCACGGGACGACAGCTCATGCTAGAAGTGCTCTCACGAGCAGAATCCAAGGGGTTTGCTGGAGTACGGCTTGTCCAGGCCGCATACCACACCCGATCCCTCGCGCTCTACACCAAACTGGGCTTCCAAGCACGCGAGCTCCTGGCGTGTCTTCAAGGCTCGCCCATCGGCGTAACGATCCCCGAGCGAGCCGTACGGAGCGCAACCGAGGCGGATCTCAATCGCTGTAACGAGCTCTGTGTCAGGGTACACGGACACGATCGCGCCGGCGATCTTGCAGACGCCGTCACCGCCGGCACAGCCACGGTGGTGGAGCACGACGGCCAGATTACCGGGTACGCCACGTCCACCGCGTTTTTCGGTCACGCCGTGGGCGAGACCACTGCTGACATCAAGGCGATTCTCGGTGCTGCCACGTCGTTCGGCGGTCCGGGCGTCCTCGTACCGGCGCGGAGTGAGCTGTTTCCCTGGTGCCTGGACCAGGGCATGCGCGTGATCCAGACGATGACGCTGATGTCGATCGGGATATACCAGGATCCTGAGGGCGCGTTCTGCCCATCCATCTTCTACTGAGACCCACCTCAACTCGGCGAGCAGGGTCAGCACCTCTGCTCGCCACTCCCCACTCCAAAGAGGCGCTATTATCAGGGCACACCGGGGAGGGATGATCAGCATGACCATGGAGAACAGCGGCACCATTGACGCGCTCCTCCAGGAGACCCGCCGCTATGAGCCGTCAGCCGCATTCACCGCGCAGGCTCACTGGAACGATGCCTCAATCTACAATCGCGCCGACCAAGACTTCCAAGGTTTCTGGGCCCAGATGGCACGCGAGAACCTGGACTGGTTTAAGCCGTTCACGCAGGTACTGGAATGGGACGCGCCGTGGGTGAAGTGGTTTGCCGATGGCGAGTTGAACATCAGCTACAACTGCGTGGATCGCCACGCCCTCGGAGCTCGGGCGCAGAAGGCCGCGATCATCTGGGAAGGGGAGCCGGGCGATGTCCGCACCCTGACCTACGCGGACCTTTACCGCGAGGTCAACGCCTGCGCCGCCGCGCTCAAGAAGCTCGGAATCAGCAAGGGCGATCGCATTGCCATCTATATGGGCATGGTGCCCGAGGCGGCTATTGCCATGCTGGCCTGCACCCGCATTGGCGCCCCACACACGGTGATCTTTGGCGGGTTCAGCCCCGATTCGCTGGCGGGCCGCATTCAAGACTGCGCGGCCAAACTCGTCATCACCCAGGACGCCGGCTGGCGCCGTGGCGGCCAGGTACCGCTCAAGTCGAATACTGATGAGGCGGTCAAGGACTGCCCTACCGTGGAGCACGTGCTGGTGGTGAAGCGCGTGGGCGACCAGGCGAACATTGACTGGCACGCTGATCGCGACGTTTGGTGGCATGAGGTTGTGGATGCTGAGCAGGGCCAGGGGGTGGCGCCAGAGCATCTGCCGGCTGAGCATCCGCTCTTCATCCTCTACACATCCGGCACCACCGGGAAGCCCAAGGGCGTCCTGCACACCACTGGTGGCTACCTGACCGGAGTGACCGTCACCACAAAGTACATCTTCGATCTCAAAGAGAATGATGTCTACTGGTGCACGGCCGACGTGGGCTGGGTCACTGGGCACAGCTACATTGTCTATGGACCGCTGTCCAACGGCGCAACGGCCGTAGTCTTTGAGGGGACCCCGGACTATCCAGACAAGGATCGCTGGTGGGAAATCATCGAGAAATACAAGGTCACCATTCTCTACACTGCCCCCACGGCCATCCGCACGATGATGCGCTGGGGCACTGAGTTTCCCAAGAAGCATGATCTCACCTCGCTGCGCCTGATGGGCACGGTGGGAGAGCCGATTAACCCCGAGGCGTGGGTGTGGTACCGCGAGCACATTGGCGGTGACCGCACGCCAGTGGTGGATACCTGGTGGCAGACCGAGACCGGCAGCATTCTGATCACCCCCTTGCCCGGCATCACCACGCTCAAGCCCGGCTCAGCCACGACGCCCTTCCCCGGGATTGGCGCGGAAGTGGTGAACGAGCAGGGCGAGGCAGTCCCCTATGGCGCGGGCGGCTACCTGATTCTCACGCGTCCCTGGCCATCCATGATGCGCACCATCTGGGGCGATGACGAACGCTACAAGGAGCAGTACTGGAGCCGCTTTCCGGGTGTGTACTTCACCGGTGACGGAGCGCGGCGCGATGAAGATGGCTACCTGTGGCTCCTTGGCCGGGTGGACGATGTGTTGAACATCGCCGGCCACCGCATTGGCACCATGGAAGTCGAATCCGCCTTGGTCAGCCACCCCTCCGTGGCCGAGGCAGCGGCCATCGGCATCAGTCATGAGATCAAGGGCCAGGCCCTGGCGGTATTCGTGACGCCACGGGGTGGGATTGATGGGAATGAACAGCTCCGGAATGAGCTCCGCGCCCATGTGACCGAGAAGATCGGCGCCATCGCCCGGCCGGATAACATCTACTTCACCGCGGAGCTGCCCAAAACCCGCAGCGCCAAGATCATGCGCCGCCTCCTCCGCGATATCGCTGAGGGCCGCGTCATTGGCGACACCACCACCCTGGCCGACCCCACGGTGCTTGCATCTATCAAGACGCAGTATGAGGATTCAGAGGGGTAGGCACGGTGATGATTCACCAGGGCCTAACCGTGCCAGCTCTGGATAGTCGCCGAGAATAGGTTCGAGCTCCGCCCCGTGCCAGGCGCGGTCTCCACTGGTACTTAGAGTGAACCTACGTTTGGGTTATTGCATTCGCAACGATCGAAAGCGCCTGACCTCAGGAAAAACCTGAAGGCAGAAAGCGAGCGTAACGAGGCGAGGTCCGTGGACTTCGCCTCGCAAAGACATCTCGTTTGAAATGGTGCACCGGTAGGTCAAAATCGGCGGTGACAGACCTTGCCATTTTTCCGCCTTGGGCCTTGTCCTCCCACGTCTTTCATCCTCAGCACTCATTCACGATCGCTGGACACAGGGTTAGCACCGAAACGACATCGACACGCGCCCAAGGCTTGGGAAGATGTGTGGTGGGAAAAAGATCTGGTTACTGCTCACCCAGTTTGTTGGTGCCCCATGGAGGGTTGGCGACCAAATCCACCCGTGGAGCCAGATGGAAACTCCGTGGATGGTGAGAAACTCAAACCGGCAGCCCCATGAATCTTCGCCGGGATCGCTTGACAAGACGTTTGCTTGCCAGTGCGCGGTCCCGTTGCTAATAACTGTCAAGACACCGTTGGTTAGAGTACAGTCCCCCGCAACGAGATGTGGCCAGCGGAACACCTTTCTCGTTATGGCTCGTTGAGCTTCGATTTCATAACTATCGTCAATGTCGTCGCTTAAGCTCTGGCCCAGCGTCGCTTGGTTGGCATTCGTGGAAACCAACTCGGCCTCGATCATGATGGCATCCTCTGTTTGGCAGGTTCTACTCTCCATAGGTCCACCATGGCTCGCGGCGTTACGACACAAGTCTCAACCATCGTGTGTTCATGGCATTGCGTGAGCTTGAGGTTCGTTTCCGGGAACATCGGCGTTGTACACGCGATACGGCTTGTGGCCTGAACATATTGATGAAGAGTCGCAAAGTATGTGCTGACAATGAGCAGCCGACCCGGAGATTTGCCTGGCACATTGCCATGCCCCGCCATTTCCTCTGCCAGCCAGTCTCTCCCTCGGTTCATTCAGCAACCAAGCAGTAGCCAAGTCATGCGCGAGACTCCACCCGATATTGGAGATGAACCACTACCCTTCGTCAAGACCAATCACCTGCATCAGCGCATCCTCAACGGCACGCATCAACGGGGGAGGCAGAGTCACGAGAGGGCCGTCCACGAGGCGCTCGTTATCAATGGCACGAAGCTGGTCAATGAGCAGGTCGGACTGCCGCAACAATCGACCCGAGGCAGGCACCGGAATTCGGAGAGGCTCCGCGTCTGCCGCCACATTTGAGGTGAGGGGCACTATCAGCGTAGACGGATGTCCAGCGTCCAATAGTGCCTGTGCCTGAATGACCAGCACAGGGCGAGTCTTCCCTGGCTCGGTGCCATATCGCGGGTTCAGATCTGCCAGCCAGATTTCCCCCCGCTTCATTCGGTGCCCGGCTCGTGCTCGATAGCCGCGAATTCAGCGTTGACACGCTGGCTCTCGGCACGGACCCGGTGCGACACCGCCGTGAGTCGCCGATTCTTAACCTCTCGGAGCGTCTCTCGATTCATCAGCTCGATTGCCTGCCTAATGTATTCTGCCCGAGAGAGACCTCGGACTCGCGCGCAGTCACCACTCGCGCGGACAAGCTCATCAGACAGTTTCAGTGAGATTGCCACCATATTGACTTCCACCAATGATATCTTGTTCAGATATCTCAATCATATATCATCATCGGGTGTCAACCAATGTTCACGAGTATCCACCTATAATCAGCGTCTCCATGGGAAGTGGGAGCCCTAACAGCGACATGTCCGCCAGGCTTGTTGAATCGCACACCCAGATGAGATTCAGGCCGCGTCGATGATCTGCTTGATAGGGCGTTAAGAT
>JBJXFJ010000529.1:0-4117 GCA_046154735.1 Chloroflexota bacterium
CTGATTGCGCCAACGCAGCACTCAACGCGGCCACTGGGCTGGCCGCTTCTGCCACCGTGATTGGCGGACTGGACTCCTTAAACTGAGTCTTCGCCAGTTCCGCAAGCTCCTGAGCTGTCAATGAACGGTCATGGCTCGTTGTAGTGACCGTTACCGCGGAGGCCGCCTCGCGAATCTCATTAAGAAATCCACGCACGTCTTTTCCACGTGACATGCCAATGACCCAGTGCCGCTTTCGCGGTCCAAAGCTCCGCTTCAGCGTGTCTGCGAGCTGGCGGGCAGATTCCGCATTGTGAGCCCCGTCAAAAATGACCAAAGGCCGCTCACGCACCACATGGACACGACCGGGCCATCGGAGCTGGCTTAACCCCGCACGCGCGGCCTGTGGCAAACGGTCGTTCTCAACCAATCCGCTGCGCACCACCGCGGCAAGCGCGGCTGTCGCATTCTCACGCTGAAAATCGCCGATCACGGGGAGCTGAAGTCCGGCGAGGATGACCTCAGGTCCCAGAATGGAGAATTCGGGCGCGTGAACGACCGGATCAGCCTTGGCTATCGCTGACCAGGTCCAGTTACTCCCAATCCACTCAGCTTGAGCCTGAAGACGTGATGACTCCGCCCGCAAGACAGGAGCCGCGTCATCAGACTGCCGGCCGATGATCACGGGACGGCCGGGCCGCATGATACCGGCCTTTTCATACGCAATGTCGCTAATTTCCGGCCCAATCACGTCGGCATGGTCATAACTCACCGGTGTAATCACACTCACCACAGGCTCAAGGGCATTCGTTGCATCCTGCCGGCCGCCCACCCCCACTTCGATGACCGCGGCAGCCACCTCCGCATGGGCAAACCAGAGCAGTGAAAACGCCGTACCAATCTCAAACGTCGTGAGTCGGCCCAGATCGGGCCGGCGAACTTCGAGACGATCCGCGGCATCACGAACGTGCGGAAAGAGACGGATCGTGTCATCCACACTCAAGTAGCGGCCGTTCACCCAGGTACGCTCACGCCAGCTCACTAGATGCGGCTGGGTGTATCGTCCCGTGCGCAGGCCCGCGGCACCCAGGATACTGGCGATCATGGCCGCCGTAGACCCTTTACCCTTTGTGCCGGCTACAAGGATGCACGGAAA
The DNA here is from genome assembly GCA_046154735.1 of Chloroflexota bacterium. Classification (GTDB taxonomy): domain Bacteria; phylum Chloroflexota; class UBA6077; order UBA6077; family JACCZL01; genus CAVXYC01. Next base: position 1,136 of record JBJXFJ010000529.1, read on the forward strand.
GTTAGCTTGAGGATTGCCCAGCTCGCTCAGCAACGCGCGTAAGCGAGCCGGCTTCTTCAGCCTATCCGCACGCACCAGATGCGCAGCCCGATGCAACGATGAGTAACCGTAAATCTCTGAGAGTGTGCGCTGATAACGCGCATTCGCAATCAGCCGATCCGGCTTTGGTAGACCCGCCTCGCTCCACATGGCAGCGAATGATACCCCGGCGCCTCCCCCGCCCAGGTGTTCACGGGCGAGTGGCCAAGTCACCGCTGGGAAGGCATAATGGAAACAGTGCAATTCTTGAGGGGAGAAATGGGGCTGGCAGCAGCGCCGATGAAGCCAGCAGCGCCGTCCTTGGCGCCGCGGCGCCGCAAAGGCCCGGATCAGATTGGCTGAGCGCGATAAGAGGTACGTCATTATAGGTAACGGTGTCGCGGGCACCACCGCCGCCGAGACGCTTCGCAAAACTGACCAACACTGCAGTGTCACCCTTTTCGGTGACGAACCATACCCGCTCTACAATCGAGTAGCGCTCCCACCGTTTATCAAGCGGCGCGTGAACCAGCAAAAAGTAATGCTTAGGTCCAGAGAAACCCATACAGACCTCGGCATCACGCTCCGCCTCGATACTCGAGTCACCGCGGTTGACACCAGTGGCGGTTGCGTGACGACGGACCAAGGCGATGTCGTCCCCTACGATGCGCTCCTCATCGCAACCGGGGGCCGGCCAAATAAGCTGGACGTGCCAGGAGCAGATCGCAACGGGATCTACAACTTTCAGTATCTCGATGACGCGCTCGCGATTCTCCAGCGCGCGGAAACGGCGAAGCGCGCCGTCGCCGTTGGCGGTAGTTACATTGCCTACGAACTTGCAGAAGCATTCCGTCACGATGGCCTGGAGACGATTTGGCTAATTCGCGGCGACCGCTTTCTGAGACGCGTCCTCGATGAGGATGGTGGCGCCCTCGTCGATGATATTGCTCGTGAGGCGGGAGTGGAGACCGTCTATAACGATGCTGTTGCTTCAGTAGAGGGGGACGGGTTAGAGATTCAAGGGATCACCACCCAGAAAGGTCGCGTCATTCAGACTGACATGCTCGGCATTGGCGTTGGCCTGACGATGAACACGGACTTCCTGGATGGGTCAGGTATCGAGACCCGCACGGGCGTGCTCACCAATGAGTTCCTGGAAACGAACGTCGCCGGCGTCTACGCGGCCGGCGACATCGCGGAGTTTCTTGACCTTGTCATTGGTCGTCACAATATGATGGGCACCTGGGGCAATGCCGCCGGACACGGCCGTATCGTGGCAATGAACATGATGGGTCAACGAACCCAGTACTATGACGTGCCAATGTACTCCAGCACCCTCTTTGACTCCTTCATCCGAGTGATTGGACTTACACCGGAGAACTACCCGGATCTCGAATCGTACGAGCGATTAGACGTCCACGCGAAGAGCTTTCAGCGGCTGTTCTTTCTTGAAAACCGTGTAGTGGGCGCTTGCCTTATTGGTAACTCCAAGTTTCGCACACGCATCTTCACGCTTATCAAGAGCCGTGACGAAATACCAGTCACTGAGCGGGCGCGAATCCTAGAGGAGTAGTACCCCATCACCCTACGGACGCCCCACGCCATCCGACTCTGTGATGGGACTGTGATTCCTTCTCACGAGAGATCTGGCACGCCCCCTTTTAGAATAGCGTCCCGTTGAGGGTCCGCGTGCGTGGCCTGGCCCGTGTCTTTTGAACCACGAGCCATCCATGAGATTCATTCGTTCTGGCTAAAGACGCTATTCTCGAGCTCTTAATTTGGAGGAGTTTCCTTTGAAACGATCGGCATTTTTCTTGGCCGCTGCTGTGGCGCTTCTTACCGCCACTCTGGCTGGGCCAAGCTTATCCTCGGCCCAGTACCGCGCTGCGAGTCCTGAGTACGGCGTGAGCGCATTTCTGCTGGGCAAGCCAGATACATCGCCCCGTGACCTCGGCATCATCAGCGGCGCCGGATTCGGTTGGGTCAAACTGACAGTTCCGTGGCGATCGATTGAGCCAAGCTGCAAGGGCTGCTACAACTGGGACGATCTTGACCGCGTCGTTTCAACCACGACCGCGGCTGGACTGAAGATCATGGCCCGCATTGACCACTCCCCGGATTGGGCACGTGCCGTGCCCGCGGAGAACGGTCCCCCAGATAACATCTCAGATTACACGGACATCGTCACGCGACTCGTGGCTCGCTATGGCACTGGTTCTGCCATTGGCCGTGTCCATGCAGTTGAGATCTGGAATGAGCCGAATCTCGATCGCGAATGGGGCAACAAACTCATCTCCCAGGCAACCGCGCGTGAGTACGTTGAGCTGTTGAAAGACGCCTACATGGGCGCCAAGGAAGCCGACCCGAATATCACTGTTGTGACGGCGGGCCTTTCGCCAACTGGCACGAACAACGGCCAAGCGCAGCCTGACGACCAATACCTGAGCTGGATGTTCGCGTCCGGTCTCAAGGGCTACTACGATGTCCTTGGAGCTCACGGCGCCGGCTATGGCAATGGGCCGGAAGTGGCACCAGTGCCAACGGGGCAGTACACCCACCCGTCCTTCTTCTTCCGCCGGGTTGAGCAGCTCCGGGCAATTCAGGAAGCCAACGGCGACGGGGCGAAGCAGATCTGGCTCCTGGAGTTCGGCTGGACCACGGATCAGGTGAATCCTTCGTATTCCTGGTACGCGGTGACACCAGAGCAGCAGGCTGATTTTATTGTCCGGGCCTTCCAGTTCACAAAGGCAAACTGGTCACCGTGGATCGGTGTCATGTTCTTGTGGACTATGGCTGATTCTGCCTGGACACCCGCGAACGAACAGTACTGGTGGAGCATCACCGAGCCCGATGGCACCCCACGAGCAGCCTTGACGGCGTTCCAGGCCGCTCGCCAGGGCGGCGTGCTCCCGTAGTCAAGCACCTTCGCAAGAAATCCAAGAAGGGCAGGTCCCGCGCAATGCG
>JBJXFJ010000539.1:0-6534 GCA_046154735.1 Chloroflexota bacterium
AGCTCAGTCAAGAGCGCGCTGACGAGAGCTTCCGTGCTGCCACCACCCGGAGCCCCATGGACAAGTGGAGAAACAACATCGCAGGTGATACGCACAGCGGCTGATGATTCCCGCGCGGCGCCGGCCAGCGTGAGCATGGCGCTGGCTCGGGCTCCCACGCCCGGCACCTGTCCAATCATGTCTGAGGCAGGACCGGCCGCCGAAGCAAGATCCGAGATCGGCCTGAGATCTCGCTCCAGATCACCGGCTTCCTGACAGGTATTCTGCAATGCGCTCAACGGGTCTGCGAAGGACGCCTCAGGATCTGCTGAACGGGCCTCACGCAACTCCGCCAGCCGCTCACTTGCACTCATGGCTGTCCGCTGCGCCCGCAGCGCTGCATTGCCGATCATCCAGAGATAACCGGCTACGAACCCAACCAGGAGCAAGACAAAGGCCAGAAGCACCAAGCGCTTCCACGAACGTCCCGAAGCGGTTCGCCGTGTCTCTTGACCCGCGTGATCCAGCGGAGCCTCCTGGGTGGACGTGCGGACCGGGGGTTCTGGCTCTGGGGCCATGCCCCGCGATACCGGCTCATTGGAATGACCAACAACCTCCGGTATGAGCTCAAGTGTGACCGATGCCGACTCTGGTGACCGTAGCGCGGAGAAGAGCTGCACACCATCAACATCTTGAAGGCTGACTTTGATCGTCTCGAGCTCGCGCGAAAGCGAATCACACGCCACCGGCGACAGCGGGGGATCAAGCGCCAGACGTGCAATCTGTCGCGCGCGCTCCAGGAGCGCATTCACGTCCTCGAGCGATGGCGTGGGTGAAACTTGATGCGAAGGCATGGGCGAATGCGCAGGTGGACGGCGCTTAAAGCGCATCGGCCGTCCGCAAGTCGCGCCTAATACGCTCCCCGACGAAGCAGGACCACCCAAATGGTACCCAAGATAATTCGGACATCAAACCAGAATGAGCGATGCTCCAGATAGTACAGATCATCCTGGAGCTTAGAATCAAGGTCGTGCTGCGGAATCACACGGGTGGGACGAGTGCAGCGCGCGTTGATCTGCCACCAACCCGTGAGCCCAGGGAGGACAGCATGACGCTGGTAATGCTCCGCCCGATAATAGCGCAACATCTCCGGCTGCTCAGGTCGGGGACCCACGATAGACATATCGCCCTTGAGCACATTGAACATCTGGGGGAGCTCATCCAGGCTGGTCGTTCTCAAGAAGCGGCCGATTGCCGTGACCCTGGGATCTGTCTCGGTCTTGAATGACAGTCTTCGATCGCCAAACTCAATACCAACCTGGCGTCCGCGCCGGTCAGGTCGCATTGAGCGGAATTTATACATATTGAACCGGCGCCCACGAATGCCGACTCGTGGTTGCCGGTAGATGATCGGTCCAGGCCCTTGCGCGCGGACCAGGGCGATGCCGAGTATAAACAGTGGAAATAGGACAACAAGGGCTGCCCCGGCGATAAGGATATCTAAACACCGCTTGGCAATAACGTACACAGCGGAATCAGTTGGTAAGGCCGCGTCAAAACTCTTATCAAACCCGAGCGAGCCGATTCCCAAACTCGGGGCATCACCATTAGCTCGGCCAAGAGCAACATTCGGCTCCGCCATCGTTCGCATGTCTCCCGCGTTAGGATTGAGCATGTTGATTCCTACGGGGAATAACGAGCGCTCGTTCCCGCAAGGGATGCTGGCAACCGCTGAAGCAGGCCAAGCAGACGTTTCTATCGACGCTTGCTCGCCGTGCGGAACAGCCCGTCATTAGCACATCATCACGGTCGAGCTCGCGTTGCCGGGAGTTTGATGCGCGGAGTTCCCTGCTACGATGACGTGGTCCGATCTGGCAATAACGCTGAATCACAAGCCGGTTACCGCTCCGTGTTGTAAGTCATACAGACTCGTGGTTGAGATGCGGTTAAGACCGTTCTGGAGCAGCCCAAGCAGTCGCGCCAGGGGCCGTTGCCTCAGCGCCTAGGCTGCAAGGAAAGAGACTGGAGTCAGCGCTGAATTCGGCTTCTGACAGCGGGGGAACTGAAGACGTAATGAAGCAGCCGCCGTCCACATCGATGCGCGCCGTCGGTGTCCTCATCGCGAACTCGGTCTTCACCTCGGTGGGCTTCTTCATGATCTTTCCGCTCATCTCGGTCCGCTTCACCGGCCAGCTTGGGATCTCGGCCGGCGTGGTGGGAACCGCCCTGGCCGTTCGCATCCTCTGCCAGCAGGGTCTCACCATGTTTGGCGGAGCGGCCGCGGATCAAATTGGCCATAAGCCCATGATTGCTCTGGGTATGGCGATCCGAGCAGCGGGCTTCTTCGTCTGGGGGTTTGCTGACTCTGAGGCTGGTCTCTTCCTCGGCGCAGCCCTCAGCGGTCTGGGTGGCATGCTGTTTGATGCACCCAGTCGAGCTGGCATTGCGTTCTATACCGCCCCGGGAGCGGATCGGCAGCGGGCGTTCGCCCTGTCCAACATGGCGGGCAGTATTGGCTCAACGATTGGCCCCCTGGTAGGTGTGCTGCTCTTACCGTATGACTTTAAGGTCATTGGGCTCGTGTCAGGCGCATTTTTTGTGCTGATCTCGGTGCAGTCATGGTTGCTCCTCCCGTCCGTCCCGAGACCTGGAGGGCGGAGCGTCAAGCTCAGCGAATCACTGAGTGCGCTCCGAGAAGCGGCGAGCGACCGCAAGTTCGTGCGCTTCACTGCCGCGTTGACAACGCACTGGTTTCTTTACAATCAGCTCTTCATCGCCGTCCCCCTGGCTGCAGTTGCGGTCACCGGTGATCCGGCCACACCCGGTGTGATCTACGCCCTCGCTGCAGGCATGGGAATCGTTTTGCAGTACCCGGTGGCTCGTTTTGTCGCCCACTCTATTCCGCCCTTCATCGCCATTGCCGCTGGATTGCTGCTGATGGGTGGCGGGCTCATGCTCTTCGGACTTTCCTCTGAGCTCAGCATCATGCTTGGCTGTATTGCACTCTACGGTCTGGGCCGGCTCATTGTGGACCCGGTCCAGCTCAACCTTGTTTCAGAAATCGCGCCCCCGGGCAAGATGGGCGCCTATATTGGCTTCTCCATGCTGGCGTTTGCCGTGGGCGGCTCGCTCGGCAACGCCCTCGGGGGTGCACTCTATGATCTCTCACTGGCCGTGGGCTTCCCGCCACTCATTTGGCTGGTCATGGGCGCTGTCTCGCTCTGCGGGTCAGCGGCAATGGTGCATCTGCGAACAGAATTCCAGCCCACGCACAGAACCACCGCCACGTCCAATTCGGTTAAGTGAAGAGTGACGAGCTCAAGGTGATGTATGAAAGCAGCCAGTGTGGACGAGTGTGATGTGCACCCTGCCCCCTTCCCTCCTCACTCTTAAAGTTTTCACTAAACCGTGATGAAGCGGCAGACAGCGCCACGGCGTGAACCGACTGGCCCCTCAGCAACAATCTTCGCTCTGACAGGAGAATTGGACGATGAGCCCGTTGCCGCGCCGCGGGGCGAGTCATATACTTCGAATATGGTCCGCGAGGTGAATGGCAGGGTCATGGAAGACACCAGTCCGGTAATTCAAGATTATCTTCAAACCATTCACTACATGACGCGTGATGGTGAGCGAGTGATTTCAGCACGTCTGGCAGAGCGGTTGGGCGTGACCCCTGCCACCGTTGCAGCCACCCTTCAGCGCATGATCCGCGACGACCTTATAGCCATGGACCGTGCCAAAACGATCTCCTTCACCACTAAGGGCAGCGTTGAAGCGGACCGGGTGGTTCGTCGGCATGCCCTGGCGGAATGGCTACTCACCAAACTCATCGGCATGCCCTGGCACGAGGCAAACGAGTATGCGCATCATCTGGAGCACGTGATTACGGACAAGCTCGAGGCCCGGCTGGAAGAGGTACTGGGCCATCCTACCACCTGTCCCCATGGAAACCCCATGCCCGGGAGTCCTGTAAACTCGAATGAGGTGGGGCTCGATTCGCGCCACACCGGTGATGGTGTGCTGGTGCAGCGAATAACCGAAGAAGCTGAAGAGAGTCCGGAGCTCATGGAATACCTTCAGCGCTTCGGCGTGGTGCCGGGGGCGAGGCTCTCAGTGGAAGAATCCGCCCCTTACAATGGGCTGATCACCCTGCGGCGAGACGGTGAAACATTCTCGCTAGGAAACGCCGCCGCATCAAAAGTGCGTGTATTGGTGGAATCCTCAGCGTAAGATCCCACATCAAGGGCCAGTAGCTCAGCGGTTAGAGCAGCGAGCTCATAACTCGACGGTCGTAGGTTCGAACCCTACCTGGCCCACCAAATCCTCGTTTAGAACCACCGTATTATTGGCGACTGTCAACTGACGCGGTAATTCTGACACCAATTAGACGCCATTTCGCTCGCTTACGATGCTCCGAACAGCCGATCCGTGCAACGCACCACATCAGCTATTTCCTCGGGTGAATCGTGAGGCTAGACACTGGCGGTCGTGGTGCAACTTGTGTGGCCCAATATTGATGAATCGTTCTTATCTCCACTCCCTGGAGCATCAGGAACGTGCCCGCCGAGTGGCTGAGATCGTGGAGGCGGAGCGAACCCAGTCGCATCGCGGCTCTCGATCCGCAAGCAGCGGTGGTCCATATTTGCCGCTCATGCTTCGCGAGTGACTGACATACGAAGATGCCGACGCGCTGGAACAGCACGTGTCCGCAGTGGTACGCGAGTGACGGCACCTAGTGCTACGGGTTCGACAGCGACGAGCGGATGCGGATCATCGTCAGGCTCTGGTCGTCAATTGGGCAGATCCCGAGGAAGCTGTCCCGCGGGTCAAAATCGCCGTTGTAGGTGCCGAGCTCACATATCAGTGCACCGACGGACCAGGCGCTGCCGCTCCTCTGGCAGATAAATCGATCGATGCCCTGAACTGAAGGCCGTGGGAGTGCGCCTCCAGTCTGTAGTATCCATTTGTCTAACCCACCCGGTTAACGGGAAACAAGAGGTGCGTATCGAACAACCCAACCGTCCGCGCCATGCAGGACGCGCCCGTCAACGATGTTTGGTCGAAACAGAACGTCCAGAATGCATCTGATCGGGCGGCGAGGCCGGCGGATCATGGCCTCGGACTATGAACCCAGTTGCCGTCGGCTTGCACTTCCCAGAAGCACGGTGATCCGCGGAACTGAATGACAGAGCTTCCGCTGAACGAACCAATTCGGTTCTGCATCAATTGAGTTCCGTTAGCACAATGGAGACGGACGATGTAATTGCGCGAGCCCTGATGGGAAAATTCCCACGGCCCGTTGGTCGGCGCGGTAAAGTACCCGCTGACCGAGTCTCCTTGACCACTGGCGGCGGCATTATCGGCTGGGGGGATAGTCTCAAGAGTTATTGTCCAGGCCCCGTCAGCCTCAATATCGAACATCAGCGGGCCAGATCCGGAAATTGGTCGAGAACCTGAATACCGTCCAATCGTATTGACCAACAGATCGGTGTTTCCAGAACCAATCGACTTGACTATGAAGTTCCGTTGGCCGTCGTGCTGAAGTCGTGCAAGCGAGAGAACCGAAGGCGGAGTAACCGTCTGAGTGGCTGTTTGTCCCCTACCAGATATCGTGACTGACTGGCCTGTTACGGGCGCCACCGGTTCGGCCGCGGAGGCTGCAGTGGCCGCTGGGGCTGGAGCCGCGGCAGACACTTCAGGCGTGTAGATGATCCCTGATTCAGACGGGGCAGCATTGAAGATGCCCGACAGAGTCGCGCCTGGCAGTTGCTGGGGAGTGATCTGATAACGGCTGCCACTGTCGAAGACGATCCACAAGGTTCCGTCTTCAGTCTGAACGAGCCTGTGTTCCGATTGAGCGAGTGCAGGCTTCGGAAAGACACCCAAGGCCACCAACAACCCAACCGCAATCAGTCTTCTCATTCCCAACCTCCAGATGCACAATTCGATCGGCCGCGCCTCTTGTCGATCATCTCACGCATTGTCCGTAATTCATTGAGCACGCCACATTACTCTGCATCGGTCAAGTCGCGCATGAAGCGCGCGGCCATCGCGAATTCGACGCCGGAGTCGGGATCGCTTAGTAGGCCGTGTAACTTGGCCTCGTCATTATCTGAGAGCGGTTTCGCAGGCGCTTGACGTAGTTCTTCAATCGTCATCCGGAGAGCGCGTGCGACCACAGCAAGGTCGTGCAGCTTAGGGCACTTGAAGCTTCCGTTCTCAACCCGCGAGGTGTAGGTACCAGAGAGACAAGCTCGCTCAGCGAACTGGCGTTGAGTGACATGCAAGCTCTCACAGTGCGATTGGATGCGGGAACCCACCGCTTCGAGATCAATTGATTTGTCGCATAACTCACTGCGCGCGGCGACCCCAGAGCAACTTAGCGACGGCTGTGAACAAAGTGATGACCGATCAAGTGGGTAGGCTGACGCGCGCATCGTCATTCATGATTGATCCGGATGCGGTGAACTCGCCCGGCCCAAGTGGCTAGCGGCCGGCGACGAGAGTTGGGTCGTTGGGCTAAGGGCGGGACATTCGCGCATAATCCCACATCCA
>JBJXFJ010000544.1:0-10334 GCA_046154735.1 Chloroflexota bacterium
ATAAGCACGCGCGCACCGTGGAATCGGTCGAGCAGATTCTCAGTGATTTCGGACTGGCACCAATTGCCGGTTCATATCCCTCCGAGCTGTCCGGAGGCCAAGCCCAGCGGGCGAGCCTGGCGCGCACGATTGTGACCCGACCACGCATGCTGCTGCTTGATGAGCCATTCGCCTCGCTGGATCCCCGGACACGGGCATCCCTCCAGGACTGGCTCCTGGATATTTCAGCGCAGCGCGGCCTAACCGTGGTCATAGTGACCCATGACATTGACGAGGCGCTCCACCTGGGTGACCGGGTGGTCTTGATGTCGCCGCGACCAAGCCGCATTCTGAAAACCTGGGACCTGGAGCGTTCCGATCAGCGCCTACGCGGTCAGCACAGCGAGGCGATCCGGAGTGAAATTCTGGCCCTCTACGAAACCGATGTGACCGTGAGTACGCCAGCGGCAAGCTGGTCGATTTAGGACGTCGGCTCCCGGGCAAGGGCGTGGTGAACCGGCGCGCCGTCAGCCGATGGCAAGAAGTGAGGAGACAATGGTGACAGTAGAAAGAACGACACGACGAGCGATGCTCCGGTTCCTCGGCCTGGCGGGCCTCTCAGCTGTGGCTGGCACGGGGCTGCTCACCGCCTGTCAGCCCTCGCCACAACCCTCACCGGTGGCCAAAGCCGATCCTAGCAAACCGGCAGCAGCGGCACCTGCCGGTTCGCCCGTTGCCGCTGCCAGCCCGGCGGCCGCGGCGCCCGCGCCGGCAACTGCCGGTGGCGCCGCGGAAGACATGTCGCTCAAGATTGGCTATCTCCCAATCACGGACGCCACGCCACTTCTCCTGGCCCATGCCAACGACCTCTACAAGGCCGAGGGGCTGGAGGCACCGAAACCCACACTCTTCCGCGGCTGGTCCCAGCTTGCCGAAGCCTTTCAAGCCAAGCAGGTGGATGTGGCGCATATCTTGATGCCCACGGCGGTCTGGATGCGCTTTGGCCAGAACTTCCCGGTGAAGATGGTGGCCTGGAACCATACCGATGGCTCCGCATTTACCGTGGGGAATTCCATCAACAATCTGGAGGATCTGGCCGGCCAGACGGTGGCTATTCCCTTCTGGTACTCCATCCACAATGCCGTGCTGCAACTTCTCTTCCGCAAGGGCGGGCTCACCGCGGTCACCAAAGGGGATGCCTCGAAGGCTGAAAAGACGGTCAAGCTGGTGGTCATGGCGCCAGCCGATATGCCGCCAGCCCTAGCGCAGAATCAGATCGCCGGGTACATCGTGGCCGACCCGTTTAACGCAGCCGCGGAGGTGAACAACGTAGGCAAAATCTTCCGATTCACAGGAGATGTCTGGCTCAATCACGCCTGCTGTGTTGTCATCATGCATGAGGAAGACACGGTCAAGCGGCCGCGATGGGCGCAGGGCGTGGTGAACGCCGTGGCCAAAGCCCAGGTGTTCGCCCGCGAGAACCGTGCACAGGCCGCCAGGTTGCTCACCAAAGAGGGCGGGGACTATCTGCCGCAGCCATTACCGGTGGTGGAGCGCGCACTGACGCACTTCGATCGAACGGCGTACGGCGCAAGTAAGGCGATCATGCACCCGGACTGGCAGAACAACCGCATTGACTTCCAGCCGTTCCCTTACCCCACATACACCGAGGAGCTGGTCAAACTGCTCAAGGAGACCACCTTTGAAGGTGACGATGCATTCCTGAAGACGCTGGATCCAACATCGGCTCACGCTGCTTTGGTAGAGGACAAGTTTGCACGCGCCGCGATCACCGCGGCGGGCGGAGCGGCCAAGTTTGGAATTGATCCGTCACTTGCCCGCATCGAGCGCATTGAGGCATGAGCCCGGACGGGACCAGTAGCAGCACGGAGCCAAGCCGGCCTAATCCGCTGATCCGGTGGTTTATGCCGCTGGTGGGTGTGGCGATCTTTGTGCTGCTCTGGTGGCTGGGCACCACCGTGCTCACGCCGGAATCGAGCTTCCTGCGTCGGTTTGCTCCTGACCGCACTGCCACAGCGCTGGTGACGCTTGTTGGAAGTGGCCAGGTGTGGGTGCACTTATTCGCAAGCCTCCGGCGCATTGCCGTGGGCCTGTTTCTGAGTGCCTCCATTGGCATTCCTATTGGTCTGGCGCTGGGCGGGAGCCGGCGCTTCGCCCAGGGCGCCGGGCCCATGTTTCAGTTTCTCCGGATGGTCTCGCCTCTTTCCTGGACTCCCCTGGCCATCATTCTCCTGGGCGTGGGTGACGCGCCAGTGTACTTTCTGATTGCCATCGCCGGTGTCTGGCCCATTGCGCTCAATACGGCCGCGGGCGTCGCGGCGCTGGACCCACGTTGGCTCATTGTGGGGCGCAGCTTGCGCGCCAGCCGGCTTGAGCTCGCCCGCGCCATCGTGTGGCCTGGGATTCGCCCGCATGTGCTCACCGGTCTGCGTCTCACCGTCGGACTTGCCTGGATTGTCCTGGTGCCAGCAGAGATGTTAGGCGTGGACTCCGGTCTAGGCTATTTCATCCTTGATACGCGCGACCGACTTGCCTACTCGGAACTGATGGCCGCAATCATCGTGGTGGGCGTTTGTGGGTTTCTCATCGACTCGTTGACTCGCTGGGTCATGACGGAGCGGCGTGCTCCGCTCCGTGCATCGACGCTTCGTCAATCAGCCGCGCCGGAGACGGGGACGCTTGGAGCGTCTCACCTGACGGGATAGTTGCGGGTTGGCCGTCATCGTGCTTCCGGGAGCAACCTGCGAGCAGACACCCAACGTCAGCCTCGCCTACTATTTGGATGCATGATGGTGTTTTCAACCACGTTACTCAGTGCGCTCACGGCATTTCTGCTGGTGGCCGCGTGCCAATCAGCATCGGACGAGCCGGGTGCTCCGCCACCGATGGAGAGCGGCATCGAGGGGATCGTCACCATCTCGCCAGTTCGGCCGGGGCCCATCCGCGCGGGCGATTCCACCACTGAGCAGCCCTATCAGGCCACACTGACGCTACTTACACCGGATGGTCTGGTGGTGGCCCAGATTCAGAGCGGTCTCGACGGTCGCTTTCGAATAGTCCTCCCACCAGGTGAGTACATCCTGCGGCCCGAGAGTCCGGGCCGGCTGCCGCGATCAGTGGAGCAGCCAGTGCGCGTGATTGAGGGCCAATTTACCTCGGTAAACGTCAGCTACGATAGCGGCTTACGCTAGCATCGCAATCGCGGACGACTTGACCGGCGATGAGGCGCTCCAGGCAGTGAAACCCCAAGCGCGCTGCCGACCTGTACTGACAGTCAGCAGCTGCGGGGACTCATTGGATCACAGTCTGCTCCCTGATTCACTGGCACCACAGCTCGTGATTGCACAAACGAGGCTGGCCATCTCTGGTGTTACCTGGGTCTTCGCTGTCCGAGATTTGAGATGCGTTCCCTGCAATCTGATCTATCACTGCTACTGTCACAATATTGTGACATTCGATCGTACTTGGTAGGATCGTTTACCTCTGAGCTTGTAGTCATCGACGAAGCGTTTGGGCTGTGAGCCGGCCTGAATACGTATAGATGACGAGTGGTATTGCATAGCAGGAGAACCACAGCTATGAAGCAGTCGAGATTTAGCCCTCTTGTTTATCTCTTGCTCGGCGCGTCGTTGTTTGTCAGCACCGTACTTGCCGATCCACCCCCTCGCGTAGATGCCCAACAGCCGTCACCTTCCGCCACTCCGTCAGCTCAGCCCGATCAACGCCTGGTCACGCGACTTCGTCAGCAGTCGACGGGGCAGGTGGAGCTTGCCTACCACCGTGAGACGGGGAAGGTGCGCTTTGTTGGTACGCGGCAGGGACAGCCGATCTCACGCTCAACGCGGGCCGCGGTGAACGCCTCCGCGGAAGAGGCGGCGCGCCTTCATGGATGATTTCGGGCCGCTCTTTGGACTCAGGGACCAAGCTCAGGAACTGAAGGTCAAACGCGATAGCATCGTGAACGGGGGGCGTTTCGTGGTGCGCTTCACTCAGGTGTACCGGGAGATTCCTGTCTTTGCGGGCGAGGTTATCGTTCACTTGGATGCCAACCGGAATGTACAGGTCGCTACGGGCGAACTGTTGCCGGATATCAGTGTGGATACTCAGCCGACCGTGAGCTCCGGCCAGGCGGCGGACACGGCCAGAGCCGTGACCGGCCGAGCACACGGTGTGCAAGTGGGTGCGCTCACAACAATTGAGCCCGAGCTTCGAATCTATAATCGGTCCTTGGTGGGCGATCCGGGCCCGCGGCTCACGCGACTAGTCTGGCAGGTAGTTGTTCGAGCAGGTGCCCTCGAGCCCATTCGACAGCTCGTTCTCGTGGACGCGCAGTCGGGCGGGGTGCTGCTTAGCTTCAACCAGGTTCCGGATGCCAAGAACCGCGTGACCTACACCTCCGGCGGCACTTCCGCTCGCCCGGGCACCCTTGTGTGCACTGAGGCGAATCCAACGCCCTGTGATGCGGACCAAGATGCCCAGGAAGCTCACCGCTACGCGGGGGATACGTATGACTTCTACGCCACTCGACATGGGCGAGATGGCATCAATGGCGCGGGCGGCACGCTTATCTCCAGCGTACATTGGTTCTCAGCCGGAGTGTGCCCGAACGCGTTCTGGGACGGAACGCAGATGACCTACTGTGATGGCGCTGCGAAAGACGACATCGTGGGCCATGAGCTCACTCATGGGGTGACTGAATTCGAATCGGGCCTCCTGTATTTCCGCCAGGCTGGGGCGATCAACGAGTCGTTCTCAGACGTTTGGGGGGAGTTCGTTGATCAGGTGAATGGCAGTGGAACCGATACCGTGGGGGTGAAATGGCAAATCGGCGAGGATGCCGCGGCGTTTGGTGGCGCAATTCGCAATATGGCCAACCCGCCGGATTTCAATGATCCTGACAAAATGACCAGCGGTTTCTTTCAAACGAGCAATGCAGACAACGGCGGAGTGCACGGTAACAGCGGGCTCAACAACAAGGCCGCTTTCCTGCTCACGGATGGCGGGACATTTAACGGGCGGACGGTCTCCGGTCTGGGCATGGATAAGACAGCCAAGATCTACTATGAGGCGCAAACGAGCCTCCTGACGCCGGGCTCGGACTACGCGGATCTTTACAACGCGCTTCAGCAGGCCTGTTTCAACATCACCGGACAAGCGGGCATTTCGGTCGATGATTGCCAGGAGGTGCAGGACGCAGTGAACGCGGTGGAGATGAACTTGTCACCGCTGACTGGGGCACCTCCAATGGCCCCCATGTGTCCTACCGGTCAATCGCCTGTGGACGTGTTCTTCGATAATCTGGAGAACACGGCGAGCGGGAACTGGATTTCTTCAACACTCCTTGGACCAAACCGCTGGTCCTATCCCCAGTCCGCCGCGAATACGAATACAACCAGCGGTATCCGCAACATACATGGAAATGATGGCAGCACGCTGTCGGATTCGGTCATGGCAAGGTCGGCCAGTGTAGTCCTTCCTGCGAATGCATTCCTCCGCTTTAATCACGCCTACTCTTTTGACACCGAGATCGCTGCCAGCGTTCTCCGTTACTGGGACGGTGGAATTCTCCAGTACTCCACGAATAATGGATTAACCTGGACTAACGCTTCGCTGCTGTTCACGCACGGGGGATATTCGGGCACGCTGCGAACAACGGCCCAGGGCAACAACAATCCACTTCAGGGACAGCAGGCCTGGGTTGGAAATAGCGATTACGGCTCCACGCGACTTGATCTTTCCAGCCTCGCGGGGCAGAGCTTTCGCTTCCGCTTCCGTCTAGGGACAGATAGTGTATTTGGCGATTTCGGCTGGTTTATCGATGATGTCCGTATCTACACTTGCTCAGCCGGACCGGCTGCCGGATACACGGTCTCACCGACGAACGGCCTGACGACGTCCGAGGCCGGCGGGACCGCCGTGTTCACCGTGCGATTGAACACGGTGCCAACGGGAAATGTCACGATCGGACTTTCGAGCAGTGATAGCTCCGAAGGATCGGTCGGCCCAACCTCGCTGTTGTTCACGCCATTAAATGCACTCCAGGATCAAACTGTGACCGTGCGCGGTGTGGATGACGCGGTGGTGGACGGCAACGTCGCCTACAGTATTGTCACTGCCCCTGCCACCTCCACCGATGCGGACTACAGTGGCCTGGATGCGCCCAATATCTCGGTTTCGAATACGGATAACGAGGTCTGCCCCACGCACGCACGCACCATTACGCCAAATGGAACGGGCGGATACATCGTCACGCTTACAGCAAGCGGCGCCAACATGACTGAAGTGCTATTTCAGGGCGCGGCCAGCGGCCAGGTACCGGGCCCGAACGCAATCGTAGACATTCAGGGGGGACCGTCGAACCAGGCGATCAGCAGCAACTTCACGTACACGTTGCCGGGGAGCGGTGCATCCAGTCTGGTGTTTACCCTGCGGCGCCAGGCGGCCGGGCAGGCAGTCACACTCCCATTGGAAATTACCGTGCCTGGGTGCGCTGTTCACAGGACGTTCGTTGGCGCGGGACCCGGCGCGCCCTAACTCGTACGCGAAAAAATTACTGCGCTTCTCCCGTGACCCCGGGCCCCAGCCATTCCAGGTCTGGGGTCACAGGACACGCTAATCATGCCCCGTCCACTGGACGGGTCGCCTTATCTGGCCAACAGCGGCTAGACACCTGTCTTGGTGGACGTCTCGCGGATGAATTTGTCTCGGCGGGCCGTGTTGAAGTGGCCCCATGGCTTGTCCTGGTTGGAAACCCACCAACTTGAACTGAGTGTCAAATTTGCACAACCGCGCTACGGCGCAATTACACGCGCTCAAGAAGCATTCACGATGTACGGGTTCACGCCTCGAGGGATGGTAACCCCAGAGACACAGGGTGACCGAAGAACGATCTCTGGGTCTCCGAGTCGCCGCGGTGACCATCCGTCCCGTCGAATCTGAACACGCTCTTGAAGATACGGCACTTTGGTCAGCCAAGTTTAGGCGATGTATAGTGAACATCTCAGTAAATTGTGTCGGAAATGTGACAAACGACGCTCACCCTGCTCGAAGGTTGGGCGGGCAGGGTGGCAGGCGTGGCAGGCGCGAGACATAGGCGAATAGGGCCATCACCTGAAGCCGCCGGCGTGCGTGCATTGCTGACCTGTGGCTTAGTGCTAATTGTCACCGCCGTGTTTGTGTTTCCAGGCAATGCCCAGGTAGGTGCCGGTGCCACGCTCAGCGTTATCCGAGGCACGGTGGCAGTGTTGCGGGGCGATGGATCCAGCGTGCAGCCGGCACTCTCCGGTCTTAGCCTTGGCGTCGGCGACCAGATTTCCAGCCTTTCCCAATCAGGTGCGTTGGTCACATTCTTCGATGGATCTGAGGTTCAGCTCGGCGCTGACGCATCCATCGTGATTCGTGAGCTCTCCGGTCAAGGGTCGCGCGTGAATATCACGCTAGAGAGTGTGATTGGTTCAACCGTCCATCACGTTGTCACCCTCACGGATCCGGCTTCATCGTATCGCGTTGAGGCCGGTACAACCGTTGGGCTGGTGCGCGGGACGGTGTTTGGTCATCGTGTGGAGCCGGACGGCGATGTCACCGTCGCACTTGAGAGCTGTGGCTCGGCATCCAGGCTCATCGGTTGCCTATCATTTCCTCGAGACGGACTATTGCTTCGGCCGGGAGAAGTCCGCACGGCCACATCTCGAGGTGATGTTGAGACCGAAAGCTTCGGGCTTGGGGCACCGCTCTTTGATGTGATCGCCCAACCGACTGGGAAGAGCGGCCGATCAGCAGGCACTGATAACCCGGGCTTCCAGACCGGCTCGCGCACATTTCCGCAACAAGCGTCGCGCCAGGAACGGGATGCCCGTGATCCGCCCGCGGTGATACTGACGGCCATTCCAGCCACAACGCCGCTGCCCACGTCAACGGAGCAGCCAAGCGTAAGGTCTGGACAGACATCACTCTCGGTGTTTGTCCCCGCTGGAAGCTCCCTGCTGCAAGTTGCCGGCACGCTCGGTTTTGAGATCGGAGACGTGATTCGCATCAACCCAGGCGGATCAACCCAGGAAGACAATGTCGCGGTTGGCTTTGGTTCGATTCTCCTCGGCAGCCCAACCCGATTTGATCATTTCCCGGGCGAGCAGGTTGTGGCTACCGGAGCGAAGCTGGCGCCCACATCCACCCCCACGACCACGTTCACTCCAACGCAATCGCCCGTGGCCACTGCCACAAGCACTCAGACAGGCACGCCCATTCCGACCAGCCCCCCGACGTTGACTCCGACGAGCACGCCAACGCTGACCCCAACCAGTACGCCGACACTCACCCCGACGAGTACGCCCACACTCACCCCGACGAGTACGCCCACACTCACCCCAACGAGCACGCCCACACTCACGCCGACCAGCACACCCACGCTCACCCCGACGAGTACGCCCACGCTCACCCCAACGAGTACGCCGACGCTCACGCCCACAGCGACCCCAACGAGCACGCCAACTGCCACGGCTACGCCCGTGTCGTGCAATGCACTCACCGTATCTGGTGGCGCGGGCGTGACGAACACGGTGCATCAGTTAGGGCGATCCAGCGGCTCCTTCCGTTTTGATTACCAGGCATTCACTCTCCAGGACCGCTTCCAGATCTTCTATGGTGCTGATCTTGACGAGGACATTCTGGATATGGACGGGCCTGTCTCAGGCGGAGGCACGCGGAACGTGAGTTTTGGCCCGGGTACCGCAACGTACATCACGGTGCGGGTGACGGGCCCTCCCGGAACAGAGTGGAACTATAAAGTCCACTGCCCTAGCGAGAACTCATCGATCTGACCATCCATCGCATGGCTGTGATCGTCGTGTCGGTGCATGACCGTCATCATCGCGGCTTGCGATGTGCCTTCACGAGTGGCGAAGATTCTTACTGGAATTTTTCCTGAACGGCGATCTATGACAACGCTTGCAATCCAGACGGCTTCACGTCCTCTCGATGCCACCATTCTGCTGCCTGGCTCCAAGAGCTTGACGAACCGCGCGTTGCTCATCGCCGCGTTGGCCGAAGGCACGTCGATCATTCGGCGTGCGCTCTTCTCCGATGACACGCGTGCCATGCACGGGTCGCTCACCGCGCTGGGGATCGCTGTGGAGGCGGATGAGGCGAACCAGATGTACACGGTCCATGGCGCACGCGGAACAATTCCGGCAAGCTCGGCCACGCTCTTTGTGGGCAATGCCGGTACGGCGGCACGATTTCTTACGGCAGCGGTGGCGCTAGGTCATGGCCGCTATGTGGTGGATGGCGTGCCACGCATGCGCCAGAGGCCCATCCAGCCACTGATCGACGGTCTGCGCCAGCTTGGCGTGGACGCGCGCGCGGAATTCGATAACGGCTGCCCGCCAGTGATTGTGCAGGGTACGGGACTCCCGGGCGGTACTGCCCGGGTGCGCGGGGACATCTCCAGCCAGTACTTCAGCGCCTTGATGCTGGCGGCGCCCCATGCCCTGAACGATGTGGAAGTTCAGGTGGAGGGGACGCTCGTTTCCGTGCCGTATGTGGAGATGACCGCCGGGATCATGGCTGAGTTTGGTGTCCATGTCGATGTGCACGGCGAATCCGGCTTTCGTGTGCCGGCCGGCCAGAAGTATCAGGCGCGGGACTATGTGGTAGAGCCGGATGCCTCGGGAGCGTCCTATTTCTTCGCGGCAGCGGCGGTCACCGGTGGGCATGTGCGCGTGCCGTTCCTCGGCCCGCGCTCGCCGCAAGGCGACCTGGGTCTGCTGGAGGTGCTAGAACGCATGGGCTGCCGTGTGCAGCGCGAGGCGGAGGCCATCGACCTCTGGGGGCCGAAGACGCTCCTGGGTGTAGATGCGGATTTTGAGCGCATGGGCGACGTCTTCAGCACACTTGCCGCGATCGCGCCGTTTGCCTCTGGGCCGGTGCGTATCAGCGGCATTGCCCAGACGCATCATGAGGAGTCTGATCGCCCGGTGGCTGTGGCCACGGAGCTACGTCGCATGGGCATTCGCGTTGAAGATAATTATGACTCATTAGTCATCCACCCCGGCTTGCCACAGCCGGCCGAGATCCAGACCTATGATGATCACCGCATTGCGATGAGCTTTGCCATCACCGGCCTCAGGGCGCCAGGGATCGTGATTGCAGAGCCTGGCTGTGTGGCGAAGACATTCCCTGAGTTCTTTGAGGTGCTCACCACCGCCGTGGTGTGAATGAGCCGAATTCTCGATGCAATCGTCATCGTCGCCTAGTGGGTCAGTTGACACGTTCAGGACCATTGATGCCGGAGCCGCCGTCCGGAGCGCGGGCGTCTCGTCCGTCCCGATCAGAATGCG
>JBJXFJ010000550.1:0-25718 GCA_046154735.1 Chloroflexota bacterium
TCGCCGGCAGACACGAGCCTGGCTCGCCTCCACCAACGGAGCTCAGGAAACGGACGCAGACTCCACTTCGGCGCTCTTCATTGAACGAGGACCGGGTGTGATGCGATAGCGCGCAAAGTACTGGAACAACTCGTCCGTGGATCGGAAGACCCGTGAGCAGTATCGACTGAAGAACGGACTCGGATCAGCTTCCGGCAGCCAAACGCCATAGACACGTTTGCCCGTGTGCAACGCATAGTTCATTTCCGAGACGACGCCCGGTGAAGGCACGGCGACATCGTAATAGACAATGATCATGTCTGACTGGGCGATGAGCTTGTAATCACGGAAAACAATCTGGTCGCTGATATGCTGCGACTCGCGCTCACTGAACCCACTGGCCGAGGCTGTGGCGAGGGCCGCTGAACCATCCGTTCGATCCCGACGGTCCAGCAGTCCGCCAGTTTCATCATCAGTGTCAAAATCGTTGACGTCAGCGGGATCAAAGATAATCAGGTTCTCTTCGAGCCGCTGTTTGAAGGCTTGCAGGCCGCGATCGGCATCCGTTTCACCGTGGGTCATAGGATAGCTGAGATAGGCCTTGCGCATTTTTGGCTCAAAGAACAGCCGGTACATCGTTTCCGCGTCGGCGCGTTCACCCAGGAGATACTGAGGCTTTCGCTGCATGCGGGCCAGCTCTTCCGTGGCAAACTGCTCTTCCTCTCGCCAGACCAGCAAATCCTCGTGTGACATCTCCTCCCACCGAGGCTGGCTATCCAAGCGCGCCTTGACGGTTCGTACGCCTTCTGTCAACGTCACATAAAAGTCCGGTTTGAGGCGACCGAGGTAGTACGGATCGAATCCGGAGATCAACGTATTTTTCCATCGAAAGACCGCGTGGGTGATCATGGCCCAGTTGGCAGATCGCCCGGCCTGCTCCACGACGCCGGCCAGCTTTTCCAATGCCGCGGCGCGGAGCATCACCAGCGAAGGCGGAAACATGTCCAGCACCGTTTCCTCCTCAACGGGCTGGCCAACGCCCTCAGCGATCTGAAACATCGCCTCACGAACGTCGAAGATCTCAAACGTCTCACCGCGCGCCTGCGCTCGCTGGGCAACTTCCTGAAGCACGCGTGATCGCCTGGTGCCACTCACGCCGGTGATAATTGCACGCATCGCTTCTCCGCCTTACACCACGTCAAGCTTCTGGCGTAGCAAATCATTGACCACGCCAGGGTTTGCCTTGCCACGGGTAACCTTCATGACATCGCCTACCAATCGACCGATCGCGGCCACTTTGCCACTCTTATAGTCCGCGACCGCCGCAGGATTCTTTTCAATGACATCAGCTACGGCCTGCTCAAGCGCGCCCGAATCGCTAATCTGAGCAAGTCCGCGCTCCCGCACAATGTCTGCCGCATCGCCTCCTGAGCGGTACATCTGCTCAAAGACGACTTTACCCGCGCTCACGTTGATCGCTCCGGAATCAATGAGCTTTATCAATCCGGCGAGGCTCGCAGGGGTGAGCTTGCCTAGCTCGGCCAGCGCGTCTTCTCCCGTGTCTCCGGATGTCTTTTGAAGTCGAAAGAGCTCCGACTGAATCCAGTTACTCACCTTCTTGGCATCCACACCCGCACGCACCGTGGCCTCAAAGAAGTCCGCCATTGCGCGAGCCGTTGTAAGCACGGCTGCATCGTAACTATTGAGACCGTATTCAGCGACAAACCGGTCACGTCGCGCATCGGGGAGCTCTGGCAGGCGAGCACGAAGCTCAGCAACCCATTCACGTGAAACGTTCAGAGGTGGCAGATCAGGTTCAGGGAAATATCTGTAATCGTGCGCCTGCTCCTTGGACCGCTGAGAGACCGTAATACCCTTATCTTCCACCCAGCCGCGCGTCTCCTGAACGACCCGCTCGCCAATTCGGAGTAGCCGAGTTTGGCGCTCGATTTCGTACTCGAGCGCCCGCTGAACCGAGCGGAAGGAATTCATGTTCTTCACTTCCGCCTTGGTGCCATAGCCATTCGATCCCACCGGCCGCATCGAGATGTTTGCATCGCAGCGAAAGGCGCCCTCCTCCATGTTGCCACTGGAAACTCCGATGGTCCGGAGGATCGTGCGGAGTTTAATGAGATAGGCGCGCGCCTCCGCGGGAGTGCGAATGTCGGGTGCACCCACGATTTCCATAAGTGGAACACCGGCACGGTTGACATCCAGCAATGTATGGCCTTCGCCATTCGTACTCACATGGGTCAGCCTGCCGGTATCCTCCTCTAGGTGAACGCGCTCTAGTCGGATCTTTCGCTCACCCGCCTCGGACTCGACGATGAGCCAGCCGTTCCGAGACAGCGGCAGATCGTACTGAGAGATTTGATAGCCCTTCATAAGGTCCGGATACGGGTAGTTCTTGCGGTCAAACTTACTTGCTTCAGGAATGTCGCAGTTGAGCGCCAGGGCCGTCATGATCATGTACTCAACGGCGGTCTTGTTCATCACCGGCAGCATGCCGGGCATACCCAGGCAGACAGGGCAGACATGGGTATTTGGTGCAGCACCAGCGTACTCCGCTGAGCATCCGCAGAACATTTTGCTTTTCGTTAATAGCTGTGAATGGACCTCGAGTCCGATCACCGCTTCAAACTCGGTATCAACTCGAGTGGCAGTGGAAACCATCTTTCGCCCTTCATTTCGATCCGGAAAGATCGCTCGCCAAATTATCGTCGAAGTGCCGGGAAAGTCCTAGTGCGCCGTCCAAATTGGTTTGTGGGGTTCCCCTGCCACCGGTGGTGTCGGGCATCTTGCCCGACAGTGAAAAACCTACCGCGCGGCGACGAGCAGGAACGCCCCATACCGTCGGGCAAGATGCCCGACACCACCGATGACCTTTACCCGACAATCCATGATTGACAGAGCACTAAACCGTCAGCGGTGGACGATTACGGGTGTGCCCGTCCGTGCCCAGTCCCAGAACCAACGGGCGTCGTCGGATGCCAAACCCAGGCAGCCGTGACTGGAAGGAATCCCGAAGAGCTCGGGGGCGCGCCAGTAATTTTCATGAATCGCCTGGCCGTCGTTCGTAAAGTACTGCGTATATCGGACGTTTTCCACCCGGTAATCAGCACGTGCGGCGTCCGCGGAGAGCAGTCGATTACTTTCCATTGTCTCCACTTCCTTCCGCCAGAGGATCCGGTGAACGCCAATAGTGGTTTCCCAACCGGGGCGACCCCCTGACGTCACGGTCCAGTACACTGGCACGGCACCCTCATACGCTGTCATCACTTGCAGGGTGATGTTCACGTCAATCCATTTCCCGGTTGTAGGCGCTTCCACCGGGGGTGGCGGTGCTCCAAGGTCCACGCGTCGAAGCAATGGGCCGTAGATGTAGGCATCATTGCCAAGTTGTGCCCAGCCTGGCTGATCGCCAAAGACATCTGTGCCTTCAACCCATGCATCCACAACAACAGGCGTGCCCGCGGAAAGCTGACCGATGACGCGGCTCCGCGTG
The DNA here is from genome assembly GCA_046154735.1 of Chloroflexota bacterium. Lineage (GTDB taxonomy): Bacteria > Chloroflexota > UBA6077 > UBA6077 > JACCZL01 > CAVXYC01. The sequence continues at coordinate 3,485 of JBJXFJ010000550.1, forward strand.
TCTGGAGCCGAGCGCACGTTGATGCCATCCGCTCCCACGGTTCCCCACCACTTGCCAAGGATCGCTGGTCCGGATGGCTCGCCCACTGGGCCCACACTTGCGGCGTCGATAAAGAGCTCCTTCCCCACGAGACGGTCCTGGACATGCAGACGCGGTCCACGTTGTGCTTCCAGTACCTTGAACCAGTGTCCAGGCTCTGCGATACCAAGTGGTAGGGACTTCTCTTCCGATCCACTCCAGAGTGAAGCGGGTGAATGGTTGGCCACCCAGAATGGCACGAACGCGCCAGTGGAGGTGGGGTTGACAGGTGTGACTCCTGAAAAAGGGGATGGCGCCGTGCCTGGCCCAGCTGCCGACGGCGCCGGAATTGTGGCGGTTGCCTGGGGTGATCCGACGACATTGACTTGAGCCGCGGGTTCGGGTGGTGGGGCACCTCGTTGAATGTCCGATTCATTGAGGAAACCATTTCGCTGTGAGGTGAGCTCCACCACGGGAAAGCGTCCGCGGATAGCGGGTCCAGTCACCGCGAAAAATGAACCTGCCGAAATAGTCACGCGAGTCTTTGCCTGGGCGTCAGCGCCATCCCAGAGCGCGGCGTCGCGTACGGTCTTCACCCAATACGGAAATGCGTCTTGAGCCATGACCTGACTCGCACTGAAAAGCTGGAGAAAGAGCAGCAGGAGCACAACACTGAACAGTGCTCGACCCAACGGGCGCATCAGTGGCGGTTGAGACTCGCGCGAGTTGTAGCGCGCAAGATTCAACCGGTGCCGTGAGCGAACCGAACTAGCTGCTGGAAGAGGGCACGGGGTTACGCACAGCTTGGAGAAGCTGTTCAAGGTGAAATGGTTTACGCACCACGGGAATACCCAGATCCTCAAACTCCTGGCGGTGTGATTCGATGGTCTCGACCGCGCCGCTACAGATAACGATTGGGATTGCCCCGAGTTTCGGATCTTCCTTGATGATCCTCAGGAGCTCAATGCCCCCAATCCCCGGAAGACCCAGGTCAAGCACAATAACGTCTGGCTCGATCTTTCGGATGCGGTCGAGTCCATGCGGAAGCCGCGCCAGGGAATGCACGGTAAATCCCTCGAGCGTGAGCACATCTCCGATGAGCTCTCTAATCTCTTGATCGTCTTCGACGATGAGGACGGTTGACATGGCTCTCTATTCTCCAGGCGCGTTGTACCCTAGAGGCCGCCTCCAGCGCCAGCCCACAACGGGCAACTTCTGTGCCACCGCCTGCAATTCTAGATAAGCGGGTGACCTCCACTTGGGCGGAAACGCAGCACTTTGAGTGGCCAAGTCTTACGCGCGACGCACCCGTTGACTCGGCCAATTTCCGCTACGATTACCATCATGATCATATTGGCGGTAGGCGATGCGAGGGGCACGGGCCAGATCTGGGCTCCCTCCGAGCGATGACGCATTGCGCAGATCGTGCTCCTGTGCCCAAACGCCCCTGGAGAGCAGCTTGATCAATGAAGTATTTCAAGTCCCGGAGTCTGGGAATCAAGAACCTCTTGTGCTTGGGCCGGAGCTCATGCATGGCGCGAGGAGCAAGGCGACGGATGACCACCCGCTCCCAGCGGCGAAGATTGCTGCTCCACGATCAGTTGATGTCAGCGTGGCTCGGAGCTCTGACCATGAGTGCATCCTCTTCGATGAGTCACATCGGGTAAGTTGGATCATCTATCCACCACGGTCGGGCTACACATTTATTCCACGCGTGTCATCAACTCAGACGGTCGTCGAGTATCGCGTCTGGACTCCCATGACTCCGTCCGTGTACCACCAGCTCAGTCTTGCTACTGGGTGCGTGGAGCATGGTCCGGAGTGTGTGGCGACTTCGGCGATCTCCATCGCGACACGGCTCGGGTACGACCCATTCAGCTAGTGCGGATCCGCCACCGAGCCCGGTAAGCTCCGCAACTTGACGCGAGATGAACTCCGCGTGCCGATCTCCAGTCAGTTGCGGAGGGTTCATGTCCCATTCGCGCGGCGTTATTAGCCCGCCGGATAGGTTTGTCCCTGAGGGCGGCCGCGTTAGCGCTTGGTTGCGGGGCCCGCGGCGTCCGGCCGTGAAACGGTAGGCGTGAGTGGAGCGGGCAGGTCAGGCAACGGCTGAAGTTGTGTTGCCGGTCCGGTAGTTGCCACGGCAATGCCTCCGCCACCCCCACCGGCCGCAGGAGGGTTGACTCCGGCTGGTCTGGGCAATGGTGTGAGAAAGCTCCCGATGGGATTGGCATTCCCTGGCGAGGGCGGATCTGGTGGGGCAACGAATGGTGGTGGGGGTTCCCTCGGGATCACAGTGACAACCGGTTTGGGAATTGAGATGGTTGCAGGAGCACCCCCACCCGCCACGGGCGAGCTCAACTCTCGTGCCACGCCACCGCCGGATACGGGCAGCCGCTGTGTTGGAACGGCGGTAGCCTGCGCGACCGCAGTAGGGCTGCGAGCGGGCGAAGCCGCGGCTGGTGCGGGCGGCGGGGTAGGCGCCGGCGGCGGTGCGTTTTGACACGCGATGCTCACCAGCAATGCGCTCATGACAAGAGCGGAAATGCGGTGGTTACGAGTTGTGGCTAGTGGGATGGTTATCACCCGGACGCTGGTCCCAGCAATTGTACTGGGATCGTACCTCGGAGCGGTGCTAGGAGGCCTATTTCAGACCGGTTGGGAAGACCTGTGAGAGAAGCTGGTTGGAGATCGTATGGCTCCGGTGCCGTTCGCGCAATCGGACCACGACGTGACTTACCCCAACCGCTAGGGCCGCCACCATCACTGCTGAGGCAATGGCTACGGCAGTCTGTGCCTCGCGCTGTAACGCTGATGGAGTTGACTGCCAAGGGGTACTTGCGTTTCCGCGCGACATCGCCGTCTCCGTCAAAGGATCTCCACCCGCCGACGTAGCTTAGCGGTTCACCCTCGTGAACGCAAGCGCACCCGGCTCACGAACGCGGCACAGGCAATCCGCGCAAGTTTCTTGGGAAATGAGTCATCTCAGACGACAATCGTGCCCCTCACGCCGTGCCCACTCTACTCACGCGACAACCTTGCGCTTTTGCTTCACATAATCAACCAATATGTACTCTCCGAGGCGCTCCGGTGCCGCGTAGAATGCTCGGCCCTTGTTGATCTGTGACATTTGTTCGACGAAATTCATCAGCATGTGACTGCGCTCTAGCATGAATGTGTTGATGGTGACCTTGTCGCGCGTGCAACGGGCGACTTCGCGCAGCGTTTCCTGAATCGTCCGGTAGGTGGGTGGATATGAGAACTCGGGATAGGTCTGGCCCGGCTCAAAGTGCGCGGTCGGCTCGCCGTCAGTGATCATGATGATTTGACGGTTCCCTCCCTTATGCCGAGAGAGAAGCTGTCGTGCCAGCATGAAGCCATGCTGCATGTTTGTTCCGTACACCCACTCATTCCAGGTGAGGGTGGGCAAGGCTTCTGCCTTGAGCTCTTTGGCGAAGAGTGAGAAGCCGATGATGTAAAGGTTGTCACGCGGATACTGGCCTTTGATCAGGCTGTTGAGGGCCAAGGCCACTTTCTTCGCAGCGAGGAAGCAGCCCCGCAGAATCATGCTTCGACTCATGTCCACCATGAGAACCGTGGAGCACTCGGTCAGATGCTCTGTGCGATAGACCTCGAAATCACGCGGGTCAAGTTTCTGTGGCAGCGAGGGGCCATTGTGTTGGACCGCGTTCATGAGTGTCTGGCGAATATCCACCAGGAACGGGTCGCCGAACTCATACAGCTTGGTTTCGTCCACCCGGTCTGTTCCGGCGCCGCGAAAATCGGTCTCGTGATTGCCCATCCGAGTGTGGCGCAGGCTGGCAAAGATGTCCTTGAGCGCTTTCTGGCCAATCCGTCGAATGGCGCGCGGTGTCAGCGTGAGCTCATCGCCCTGCTCCTCGAGATAGCCCGCCTCCTTCAGCGATTTGGTGATCTGCTGAAGCTGCTGCAAAGTCTCGGCAGCCTCATCACCGAGGAGCTGCTGAACCTTGCCGGCGTCCACCTGATCGACCTGAGCAGACTCGTCCGCGCGCCGGAGCTCTCGCTCCAGCTCATCCATTTGTTGGAGCTGTGCCATGAGCTCCATGGCTTCCTCCAGCGTGATTGGCTCGTCACCCGTAAATGGATACCCTTGACGCGAGCGCTGGCTTGGCGAAAGCAGCTCGAGATTCATCGCAAGTTCGGCCATCTCGTGTTGCAGGCCCGGATCCTGCATGAGAGACTGCATCATGTCTTCAAGCTCACGCCGCTGCTCGGGGGACATGGATTGCAACAGCGATTGGAGCTGGGCATTCCGTCGCTGTAGCTCCTCGATAAGCTCATCAAATGAGCTGGCATTTGGGAACGCGTCGCCCCACTTCTCCTTGAATTTCTGGAAATCAGGCTCCCCGCCATCGAGCTTCTCACGGAGCATCTCGTTGAGATCACGCATCATCGCGCGCATCCCCTGTATTTGCTCTGGGGTCATGGATTGCAGCGATTGCTGCATGCCCTGGAGCCGCTGCTGGAGCATTTGTTCCTGCAGCATGTCCATCAGCTCCTGGAATTGGCGGCGGGCGTCTGGATCCATAAAGTCGTAGTCTCGAAGCTCGCGTATGGACCCCGCAGGACTCTCGGGCAACCGGTCAAGAAACTCGCGCTTCTGGTCGGCAAGTTTCTCCAACATCTGCTGGAGATTCTTGTTTTCAGGATTCTGTTCGGTTTGCTGTCGGCCCTGCTCAAGGCGGCGGTCAATCCCCTCACGCTCGGTTTGCTTGACCTGTTCCAGGCGCTCCTGCAGATCCTGCATGAGCGAGTCCATATTGTGACGCTCGAGCTGCTCCTTGCGTTGCTGGCGCAGCTTATCGAGCAGGTTTCGAAGTCCGTCGATCCGTCGGCCCTCGCGGTCCTGGGTCCCCCAGCGGAAGAGCCGCTGTACCGCCCGCGCCATATCGCCATCAGCCAACAGATCGTCGGCCATTGCATCCATTAGATCGTCAGCATCAAGTTCCACAACTTGCTGTGACCCATCCCAGCGCGAGTAGCGGATCAACATCATCTAGCTCCCGTAGCGGAAGCGCCCCGCGGGGCTTCCCTGTGTGCGGTCCTTATTGAGCTTGCGACTCAGATGGAGCCCCTCCAGCACGAACTCCATGGCTGATGCCACGGATGAAGGATTTCCGGCGACTCCGAGCCGGCTGATGGCTGGCGCAAGCCCGGCGACTTCCGACGCCTGGGCCATGTACTCCAGCGAGGGCATATCCGGTGCCACCTCGATGTGCAAGCCGCGATCGAAACTCTGAATGAGCTCCTGCATCTCGGCGACATTCATATGGCGGTTGAAGACGTTGAGCACGGCTCGCTGAATGAGCTTGTCAATGATCTTCTCCTCACTCCCTTCGCCAACGGAGTCAAGCTCGATCTTGCCCGCGGTTGAGGTCATCACCGCGGAAAGGTCACTTACGCGGGGCGTCACCTGTGCCTCGCGCAAGCGGATGGAGCGCTTGAGCGCGGCCGAGAGCACGGTCTCGTAATTGCAGATGGAAACTCGCACGCTCACCCCGGAACGTTGGCTAATATCCGACGATCGGCGCGCCAAATGCGTGATCTCTGCAAGTACCTCTTTGATGAACTCGGGTACGACGGTGGTGAAGCCATCTTCACCGAAACTCGTGCGCTCTTGCTCCATGATGGCAATCTCGTGTTCGATTGTCTGTGGGTAATGAGTCCGAATCTGTGCGCCGAAGCGGTCCTTCAGCGGCGTGATGATGCGGCCGCGGTTGGTGTAGTCCTCAGGATTCGCACTTGCGACCACGAATAGATCGAGGGGCAGCCGCACCTTGTAGCCACGGATCTGCACGTCGCGCTCTTCCATGATGTTGAGCAGACCCACCTGGATCCGCTCGGCCAGGTCGGGGAGCTCGTTCAGTACAAAGATGCCGCGATTTGTGCGTGGCAGCAGGCCAAAATGGATCGTGAGCTCATCGGCGAGATAGCGACCCTCCGCTACCTTGATGGGGTCCACCTCGCCAATAAGATCGGCAATGGTGATGTCCGGCGTGGCGAGTTTCTCCCCGTACCGCCCATCCTGACCTATCCAGGTGATCGGAGTCTTATCGCCGTGCTCTTCAACCGCACGGCGTCCCATCTCAGAAATCGGGGCGAGCGGTTCGTCGTTTACTTCACTCCCCGCGATGATTGGCGTCTCCTCATCCAGAAGCTGGACAAGCGCCCGCGCCATTCTCGTTTTTGCTTGCCCGCGCTCACCAAGAAACACAATATCCTGGCCGGCGAGGATGGCATTCTCAATCTGCGGCAGCACAGTGTCCTCGTAGCCGACGATGCCTTCGAATAACGACGTCCCGTTCTGCAGTCGTTTGATGAGATTCTTGCGCATCTCTTGCTTGACGCTTAGTGGCCGGTAGCCGCTTTCTCGCAGCTCACCGATGGTGGATGGACGAGCCATGCTTGGTAACTCCTCCCGAAACCGGGCTGGTCTAAAGTCAACGCCTGGGTGTCTGATAGAACGAGCAAACCCGCCGCGCGATCCGCGGCGAGGACTCGACACTCTTCTTACTATCACCCCCCGGCCTCGGAGTGTCAATTGTTCCGGCCGTACGTAAGTGCTCAGATTCCACGGGACGAATGTTCACGGCAGAGACTCGGCGACACAGAGTTACTTCATTGCTCTCTCTATGTCCCCGAGTCTCTGCGGTGAACATCCTTCGAGATGTGAGCAGTTCCGGCCGCGGCGGAGCGCCCAAATCAGGTGTCGCAATGCCTTGTGGACAGAGTGGTGGGAGAGCTCCGCGTTCGATTCGGGCGATGTCTACGACTCATCCGGGACCCACTGAACGCCGCGCTCCGCATCGCCGCATTCTCATCGGCGTCACGGATGGATAACAAGCCTCACGGTTCAAGCCTTGTAGCCCACCTGGGTCTTGTAGCGGTTCCGGGCCGCCACCTATAACGGTCACGCGCAGGTCTATCCATTTGTCTCAGCCGACTGAAGCGAGCGCCACGGTACGGGGTCAGGCTCCATGACACAGCTCACTGGGCGGGCACGGTTTGCCCATCTCTTTCGTCGTGCCGGTTTCGGCGCGAGCGAAGCCGAACTTCAGGCGGCCATGGCCGCTCATACGGACGAGGACACGGCCTACAGTCTCGTGGTGGATCGGCTGGTGAACTACGAGTCAATTCCGGAGTTTATCGATCGGATTGTACCGACCTCATCGAACAATGACTTGGTGATCCAATGGTGGCTGGAGCGCATGCTGCGCACAACACGGCCGCTGGCTGAGAAGATGACGCTTTTCTGGCATGACCATTTCGCCACTTCGCTAGAGAAGGACGGCATGGACATTCCCAAGCTGCAGGCACAGAACGCGCTCTTCCGAGCAAGCGCTCTCGGTGGCTTTGACCAGCTTCTGCGTGACGTCTCCCGGAACCCGGCCATGATCATCTGGCTGGATCTCAACTCGAATCGGCGGACGAGCCCGAACGAGAACTGGGCGCGCGAGCTGCTGGAGCTTTTTGCACTGGGTATCGGTGCACCGGCAAGTCCCAACTACTCGGAGACGGATATCCGAGAAGTGACTCGGGCATTCACGGGCTACACCGTTGATACGCTGGGCAACTTTCTGCTGAATATCTCACAGCATGACAGCGGGACAAAAACTGTCCTCGGGCAAACGTGCGAATCTGGGGATGAAGTCATTGCAATCCTGATGCAATACCAGAAGGCTGGGCAGTTCGTTGCGGCGCGTTTCATCTGCGCCAAGCTGTTCAGCTTCTTTGCCTACCCGGTGGACCCAGACGCTGCTGTGGTCACGCCGCTGGCAGCCACGCTCATGGCATCCAATTTCTCCATCCGCGCGGTAATGAATCAGATTCTAAGATCCGCTGAATTCCAGTCCACCCAGGCCTATCGCGCCATCATAAAGTCACCGGTGGAGGTGGCCATCAGCGCACTCCGGTCGCTTGGGGCGGAGCGCGTGCCGCTCAACGGGGTATTGAGTCGCTTGCGGGATCAGGGTCAACGCCTGTTTTGGCCACCCGATGTTGGCGGTTGGCCCAGCGGACACGCCTGGATCAATGCGAGCACGGTGCTGAGCCGATGCAACATGGGTGCATCCATGATCAATAGTCTCGGCAACCCAAGTCCTGATCACGCTGGTGGACAGACGGCGGCGTCGCTATTAACGGGTTTGACCACGAGCACGGAGAAGGTCGACCGAGTGTTGGCGCTCCTGGTTGATGGATATGTGACACCCACAATGCGCACGCAGCTCAACACGTATGCCAGCTCCGCGAACACTGATGAAAAAATCCGAGGACTCTTCAATTTAGTTCTGGCACAGCCGGAATTTCAGCTGAACTGACGTGGGGGTTGTAGCGTGGTAGCGCTTTCCAGACGATCGTTCCTCAGTCGTGGCGCAACCCTCATCGCCGCCGGTATGGCTGTGCCCAGTTTCATTGCGGAGACGGCTCGTCAGGTTGAGCAGCGTAGCCCATTTGCATCCACGGCCAGCGCCGCGGGCCGTCGAATCCTCGTCATGATTCAGCTCGCCGGAGGCGCTGACGGCATCAACATGCTCGTGCCGTATGGGGACCCCGCGTATTACTCGCCGACCATTCGGCCGGGACTGGCCATCCCACATCCTTCCAGTACGTCGGGCAGCCCCAAGGTGTTGCCGATCGATAATTACGTCGGCTTCCATCCGAGCTTCAGTCGACTTAAATCGCGATATGACCGGGGCATGGTGGCGTGCATACAGGGCGTGAGCTACCCGAATCCCAATCGATCACACTTCCGCGGAATGGATATCTGGGAATCGGCTGTGCCAACGCGGCTCGAGGCGAAGGGCTGGATGGGGCGATACCTGGAAGTGTGCGGTTGCCAACGCGCAGATCACCTTGAGGCGCTGTCCGTGGGCTCTAGCTCTGTCCCGGGGACGTTCTGGACCGATCTAGCACTGGTCCCGGCCGTGGCCAGTCTGAGCACCTTTCGCTACACCAGTGTGAATAATGGCAGCACCAGCCAGCGTAACGCGGAGATCCAGGCCTTACGGAATGGTTTGACACAAACAGCCGGATTGCCAGAGCAGGAGTTTCTTCGACAGTCGATATTGACCGCGCTCACTGACGCGGACATTTTGCAGGCCGCGGGGAGTGCCTATACACCCGTTGGGATCTATCCAGCCAACGGTCTTGGCAACGCGATGAAGCTTACCGCGCAGCTCATCGTCGCAGATGTGGGTACGAGCATCTTCTTTGTTTCACAGGGAGGCTATGACACCCATTCCGATCAGAACACGGCGCTTACGAGCCTCGTAAATACGCTGGATCAGTCGATCGAGGGATTCCTGATCGATATGGAAGCCGCCGGTCGCCTCAACGACGTTGTGCTGATGACATTCAGCGAGTTCGGGCGGCGCTTGGGTCAGAATGGTAGCGCAGGCAGCGATCATGGAGTGGCAGCGCCCATGTATGTCATCGGCGGACCGGTGAACGGCGGAAGGCACGGCACCTACCCGAGCTTGACAGACCTGACGCAGGGCGACCTGAAGATGCAGGTGGATTTCCGATCGGTGTACGCAACCGTTCTCCAGAATTGGCTGAGTTTCAACCCGACAGGGGTCCTGGAAGGCTCGTTTCCGCTCATGAACTTCATTAATACAACCTGTCTCACGGGTCGACCCAGCGTTGCCATCAACACGTTTCCGGTAGGTCCAGATCGGTTGCAGGTGAATGTTGCACCAAGCGGCGCGATCAATGGAGTGCGATCCATTTCTTTCACTCGGGTAGATGGTGGTACGGTGGACGTGGGCACTCAGTCCGGGCTTGGTACCGGGGCAAGCGTCACGTTCCCACCAGGCACACTGGGTGTCAGCTTTTTTATCAATCGAAGTCTTGTGGGATCAGCCGCGACAGCTCAGTTCACCGTTGTTGATGCGTGCGGGTCCTGGCCAACGTTTGCAGGAGGGGGCAGCTCGCCCTGGGCCGCGGGGGCTCCTGGAGCCGGAGCCCGAAGCGTTATGACACCGACATCCGTGATTGCGCCGCCAGCGGTTTCTTCTCCACCGACGAGCTCCAGAGCCAATCCGAGTTTGACCATGACCCCAGCGGTACAGCAGCTCCAGAGGCCATAACTGTAGGGCAATGAACAGACGATTCAAGACGGCGGCACGACGCGGCACTCCGCAAAGATTGGGGATGGGCACAGGATGACTAGGTTGGCAATGACCCGGCGGCTCATCCTGATGGCGGGGCTAAGCGCAGGGATTCGGCTGTCACTTGCCCGGGCCGTCGCGCAAATGATGCCTGTCCTCGAGGTCTCTGTAAACGATGGAATTCAGCCCTTGGGGGGAGTGATCGTGCAGCTCAAGTCAGCACTTCTGGAAGAGGGTGACATGAGTGCGGTGACGAGCTCTTCCGGGCGTGTGCACTTCGATCTGCCTTCTCCGGGTCTCTACGATGTCGTGGCCGAGGCTGATGGGTTCTCAACCGGATTGGTCAGTGACGTACAGGTGCGTGATGACGGCGTGAGCCAGGTGACGTTGGTGCTTGCCCGTCGCGTACCTGGCAGCGGAGCGTACTGATGACAAATCGTACGAAGTTTGTTGAAGCTGGCAACTATCCCGACTGGCGTTTCGGAGATTCATTCAGAACCTGGATGCTCCTCGCTGGGTAATGAATTACTCGCGGTCATGTGCCTGGGGCACTACCTCCTGGGGGCTACTGGCAATCCGCACTGCGCTTGTGTCAGTCGTTATTTTTGCCTGCCTTTTTGCGCCGCTCGAATCGGGACTTGCGCATGATGTCGGGACGCCAAGACAGACCGAGTCTGTCTTGGCGATTGTGCGTGTTGATGGATCTGTTCATGAGGCAGTCATCGAAAGCACGACGATCCGGACGGGTGACACGCTGGCGACCATCGGCGATGAGACGACCGTGCTGATGCTGCGCCCCGGCGCAAGACTTGAGTTTGGCGGACGCACAACCATTGAGATTGTGTCTGGGATCGATCCGAATCTTGTGATCCGTCTCGTTGAAGGGGCCGTTGTCCTTCGCTCAACTGGACACTTACTGGACGCACTCACTCTCGTTGTCGAAGATCGAGCAATGATTGTGCCGGTTCAGATTGCTGGTTCGGGATGGGCGTTGGGTCTCAGTCGATCACCGGATAGTCAGGTGATCATAGCTTGCGAGCGCTGCCCCGGGGGTATTGGCTTCACGGGCGAATTGGAAACGCTGGATACCGGACGGATGCGCACGTACGACGCGCGCGGAGACTCGTTCGAGAGCCGACTCTCAGATTCGCTGTTCAACTCACTGGCTGAGTTTCCCGATGATGGATCCACGGGCGACAGGCGTCCCATAGGCCAGCGCACGGCTACTAATCGCAGGCCGAGCAAAGAACGCGAATCAACAAGAGAACGGGCACCTCAAACGCCGAGTCCTACGGCCATCGGCAGCCCGTCAACCGCGTCCGCCACGGTCACTCCGGTCGCCACGCCAACGCGGGTTACCACCACGGTTCATGCCACCATAGCCAATTTCGTCTACCTCCCGGATCCGGTGCGGGTGCCGGTGGGTAGCTCGATTCAGTGGGTAAATCTGGACTTTGAAAATCACACTGTCACGGCGATCGATCGATCTTGGACGTCCGCGGTGCTCACGCTCAATGGAACGTTCACGAGGACCTTCAACCAGCTCGGGACATTCGACTACTTTTGTGAGCCCCATCCGCAGATGGTTGGAACAATCATTGTCGAGTGATACTCAGCTTGGCCGCTGAATTCCGCGGCTGCGCGCGAGCCACGGCTAGGGCCGGACAATGGCTCCCAGGACCGCGCCGTAGGCAAGGTGGAGGAGCAGTGTCACGGTACTGAGTCGGAATGAGCCGGTATTCACACCGAAAAGCCCGGCGCCTGAAAGCGGGAAGACGAAGAAGTTCATGAGCACCAACCAGACAAGACTGCCATAAATGAGCCCGCCGGCGACTCCGTCCAGTACTCCGACGCCCAGCCAGGTCATGGCGAGGGGCTTGATCGTGGCCGCGTAGAGCATGCCGAGCAGGGCGCCATTGGCAAGGTGGAAGACGATTCCAACGACCCACCAACCAGGCTTTTCACCGCCCAGGTAGCGCTTGCCGCTCTCGGCGATATCGAAGCGGGGCAGGCCGCGGAATCCCTCTAGCCAGTATCCCGCCATGGCCTGAACATACGCCCCGACCACTCCACCGAAGCAGGCCAGGAGCGCTTCGTTGAGATTCACTCTGCAATCACCAGAACAGGCTCCAATGAAACACCGATCCTTCCACCTTGAATCCACGCGGTACTTTTCGAAGTGTTGTGCGCACCTCGCCGTTGATGTTCTGGAGCTCAATGTCTAGCTCACCATCTCCGATCCTGAGTCCGCTCAGCCTCAGGTAAGAGATTGGGTCGGAAAGTCTTGGGAAGCGTGGGTGAATCTCAATGTGTCGCTCCTGGGCGTCCGCTCGCAGGCCCAGGATTGTAGAAATCAAGAGCGGCACAGCGCCTGCAGCCCATGCCTGTGGACTGCAGGCGGTGGGATACTCAACGGGAAATCCGAAGTCGGCCCGCGGATAACCACCGAAGAGCTCTGGCAAGCGGTACAGCTCAAAGTGCTCCGCGGAAGCAAACACGGCTTCCACTAGCGCGTTCGCCTCGTCATAGAAGCCGTAGCGTTGAAATCCATCCGCGATCATGGCGGTATCGTGCGGCCAGACCGTTCCAGTGTGGTAGCCAATAGGGTTGTAGCCACCCTCATCGCTGCCCATCGTTCTGATCCCCCAGCCTGAAAACATGGCGGGTGACATGAGCTGCCGCACCACTTGAGCCGCGAGGCCAGGCTCCGCGATACCGGACCAGAGGGCATGACCAGCATTTGACGCGAGCGCGTCCACCTGGCGCTTCTGTCCGTCAAGAGCGAGCACATAGGTGGAGCGTCGTTCGCTCCAGAAATCCCGATTGAATCGTTCTCGGAGCTGTTCCGCCTTGAGGCGTAGTGAATTGGCCAGTCCCTTCTCCTGAAGCACATCGGCGAGCTCTGCCATTCCCAGCTTTGCGGCGTAGGCATACCCCTGCACTTCACAGAGTGCGATTGGTGGCTCGGCCAACTTTCCGTCTGAAAAGCGCACGGAATCCCAGGAGTCTTTCCAGCCTTGATTTTGCAGGCCTCGGGACCCTCGGCGGATGTACTCAATGTAGCCATCGCCATCGTCGTCACCGTGGGCATCCAGCCACTCGAGCGCGCGTAGCGCGGCCGGCCAGAGACTGCGGACCAATTCAATATCGCCAGTCCATCGATAGTGCTCCCTGAGCTGCATCAGGAAGAGGGGGGTTGCATCGATGGTCCCGTAGTACGGGAAGTGCGGGATGAGCACCTCATGACCCGGCGATGAGTCCACCCGATATTCGTGCAGGATCTTGCCCGGTTCTTCCTGCGTGACCGGATCCACGCGCGTGCCCTGAAGACCGGCGAGCGCCTTCAGGGCGCCGCGCGAGATCTCCGGCAGGTACGGGAGCGTCTGGTAGCCCGTGATAAGCGCATCACGGCCAAACAGCGCCATGAACCAGGGAATACCGGCGGCAATGGCATTTTCATGCTCGGCCACGTCTTCACCTTTAAGTCGCAATGCTGCCAGGTCCCGCAGCGCGCGATCGTAGGCCTGCTTGAGCGGGAAGGAGTCGGTTTCTAACCGAGGAGCATCGCGAACAAACCGCTCCTCCGCGCGAGCCAGAGATTCTTGCGCGCGAGTGGCTGTTGAGCCGCTGCGTTGGCGCGGGTACTGCGGAGATGCATTGGGCTGATGGAGAATGAAATCAATCCCCAGTTGAACAGTGCCTCGACCCGGCAATCCGATCCGCCAGATGGGTTGATTTTGTGGCTCAATCGGTTCTGGCGGCATCGAGAATCGGATCTCTGTGAGCCAGCCAGGATGCCGGTCAGGACTGGATAGGACGACGCGACTCGGGTCATTGGGACGTTCAGGAGCCACGATTGAGCTGGTTCCCGTGGCGCGCGTTTCATCATCGCCAACGTGACCACGCACCTGAAATATGTGCGCGAAATCGGCATCGAACTCCATTTGCACTTCGAGATTCATGAACTGATCTACATAACTGGTGATCTCGAGATCCTCATGAAGTCCGCTTTCAACCGTGCGCGTGCGTGTCACCACAAAACTTCCCTGTGGCCAATCACCAAAATGGGGATTGGTAAGCACGTGGACTGATCGCTGGTGGTCCACCAGCCTCGCGGTGAGCGTGATGAGCTGCAGGCCAGCGAGACGCAGAGCATAGTTCGATAAGAACCGGATATCGCGTTGGTATAGTCCGTATTCCGACCCTGGTTGGACATTGCCAGGGCGATTGACTATGAGAAAGGTTGTGCCTTCGTTGATCGCGATTTCCAAGCGGACCCCATGGTCGACAACACTGACGTGCAATCGAACTCCGTCATCATGCCATTGAAACACTCCGGACGGCCATGGAATGACGGATGTCGCACGTAATCAGGTTCGACGTGACGCATAGCCACCGCGGAGACGCCGAGAGAGCGAAGTAGCATTTCTGCGTCTCCGTGTCTCTGCGGTGAACATCTCTCAAGAGGGGAATAGTTACCGGATTTTTATACTGTCCCGTTTACCGCGGTGCGAATTCGAGATTCCCCTCCTCTGCACATTAGCTGGGTGTGTGACGGATGTCGCTCCGAGTGCAGGTCTATACTCTCCGCAGCCTGGCGCTGGAGGCCGTATGGCAACCCCGTCCCACATTCTTCGCTTACGTGAGTACGTTGGTCATGACACGATTCTGGCTGTTGGCGCCGCGGCCGCGATATTCGATGGATCCGGCCGATTGCTCCTGGGAAGACGCTCGGATGTGATTGACGGCGTTATCTGGGGGTTTCCCGGTGGGGCAATGGAGCCTGGTGAAAGCATTACTGACGGGCTGAAGCGTGAGGTACTTGAAGAAGCTGGCCTTGACGTCACACCGGGCCGATTGATCGGCGTCTATTCTGATCCAACGTTTGCTGTGACCTATCCCAACGGCGACCACACGCAGTATGTGGTGCTGTTCTTTGAGTGCCACGTGCTGGCTGGCGTGGCACGGCCGGACGACGATGAAATGCTGGAGTGGAAATACTACAGCGCTGATGACCTCCCACCCCTTCGCCCGTGCTGCGTTGCCAAGGCCGCTGACGCGTTTGCCCGGCGCGCCGAACCGGTGATTCGGTGACGCCTGACCTGGCCCATGAAGAGGAGTCTCCCGAGCCGCTTTCGTTCCCGCGGGCGTTGCTCTTTGGCGCGGGGAATTTTGGCGCGGGCACAATGTTCGGTTTCGCCAACGCGGCGCTGCCGTTGTACCTGGCTGGCTACGGTCTGCCGAACGTGCTCATTGGACTGCTTGCTCAGGAGCGATCGCCTATTGCAACGATCGTCCAGCCGCTGGCCGGTGCGTGGAGTGATCGCACTCGGACCCGGTTAGGACGGCGGCGACCGTTCATGCTCATTGGAGTTCCGCTGTGTGCTCTCACGCTGCTCCTGATGTCGCTCCACCCGCCATTGCCATTGATGCTGGGCTTGCTGCTCATCATGTCACCCTGCTTCGCTATCGCGTACTCGCCCTATCTGGCGCTGCTCACGGACCTTGTTCCCTCCAATCAACGCGGACGCGTAGGCTCAACCTTTTCAATTCTGAGTCTGCTGGGCCAGCTCGCCATCCTCTGGCTGGCGACGCAGTTCTGGGAAGAGGCGCCTGTAGTCATTTTTGCGATTGTCGCGGGCGCGCTTATCTTTGGCTTTGCGCTCACGTTACTTGGGGTACGTGAGCCGCTCATCACCGAACCCGCACCGCCTGCGCCGCGGTTCCGCCCCGGGGCGTACCTTCGAGATCTGGCGGGGCAGCGCGACTTGATGATCTATTTCCTGGCCAGCGCCTGTTTCTGGCTTGGCAACGGCGGCGTGCTGCCATTCCTGACGCGATTCGTGGTGGTTGAGCTCGGTGCCGATTCGGGCACAGCATTTCGACTGCTCATGGTCGCCATTGCGAGCACCGCGATCTGTGCGCCCGGCGCGGGCTGGCTCGCGGATCGCCTGGGTAAGAAGCGCGTACTCCTGGTTGGAATGGCACTCTTTGGGGTTATTGTGATTGGTGGCTCCCAGGTAGGCAGTGTTGAACATGCCGTTATTGTGATGGCCGTGATTGGCATCGCCAACTCCATGTGTACCGTGCTCCTGCTGCCAATGCTGGCTGATCTCATTCCGCGAGCTCGCGCGGCCGAGATGACCGGCCTGGGGGTGGCAGTCTGGGAGCTTTCCCAGCCACTCGGCGCGATGGTCGCGGGGGCGATTGCGGACCAGTCAGGTACCCTCCGCGGAGCTCTCCTGCTCGGCGGAATCTTGCCGCTGATTGGCGCTCTGGTCCTGTCACGAGTGAGGGCTGAAGAAGCGCTGTAGTGGCGCCACACCCATTTCTGGCAGGGTCCCAATCCTCGGGCTATGGCCTGGATGCGGGCCGTGATGGACGTCAGTAAACGGGCACCAATCTTCTTGATGATCCTTCAATTGCCTCCCGCCACATTCTCGATGGCAGACCCGTCCGAGGGTCGCAGCCAACGGAGTCGATCACGCTCCGGGCGCAGCCAAAGTTGCATGCCGGGCGTTGCGGGAAACTCCGTTCGAGTGACGACTTTCACGATCTGACCCTCCAGGATCGCCGTGATCAGCAGGTGTGAACCGAGCGGCTCGACCACCAGAGTTTCGGCGTGGAGCATATCCGTCAGCGCACTCGGCTCTAAGAATGCCTGGATGTTCTCGGCGCGAATCCCAACGAGTATTTCATCGCCCGCCTTCCCTATGCCAGCAGGCGCAGCGAGGCGCTGACTACCGAGTGCGACTACTGTCCCGCTAGCGTCACATTCAATCACCCCGTGCAGAAAGTTCATTGGCGGGCTGCCGATGAAACCTCCCACAAAGTGTGTTGCCGGGTGATCGTACACGTCCATGGGGTTGCCAATCTGGACAATCTGGCCGGTCTGCATCACGGCGATACGGTTCCCCAAACTGAGCGCCTCAACCTGGTCGTGGGTAACATAGACCGTGGTCGACTGTACGTCCCGCACGAGCTTTTTCAGCTCTGCACGGAATTGCAGCCGTAACAGGGCGTCGAGGTTGCTGAGCGGCTCGTCCATCAGCAGCACTTTGGGCTCCATCACAATTGCTCGGGCTACTGCCACACGTTGCCGCTGGCCGCCGCTGAGCTGAGCTGGATAACGTCCGAGGTAGTCGTCCAGCTGGAGTAGCCCAGCAGCCTGCTCCACTCGGCGCTTGATCTCCACAGCGGGCGTTTTGCGCATGCGCAGACCGAAGCCGATATTGTCGAACACGGTCAAGTGCGGAAAGACGGCGTAGCTCTGGAAGACCATCGCAATATCGCGCTTCCGTGGCGGCAGATCGGTGACGTCGCGGTCGCCAATGATGACGCGGCCGGCATCCGGATACTCGAGACCAGCGATGATTCGAAGCAGGGTCGTCTTGCCGCAGCCAGACGGGCCCAGCAATACCATGAGCTCTCGATCGTCGATGACGAGGCTCACGTCCTGCACGGCCGGAGTCTTGCCACCCGGGTAGGTCTTGCTTATACGCTCGAGTCGTATTTCAGCCATGTCTCTCCGCGCTCACGCCTATCGGATGACCCTCCCCCACATGTTGAACAGGTAGCGGCGGATAAAGAAGATGAACACGAGCGACGGCGCAATCAAGGCAAACCCGCCGGCGAAGCGGAAGTACAGTGGCGACTCGCCCAGTGAGCTGAGTACCTGGGCCGGCAGGGTGCGATTCTGCAGGGTCAGAATCGTGGCCGCGAACACTTCGTTCCAGGAAAGGACGAAGGTGAAGATACTCGCGGCTGCCAGGCCCGGCAGCGCCAGCGGCAGCACAACGCGGAGAAAGGCGCCAACCGGTGTGCAGCCGAGTGTCAGTGCGGCCTCCTCGAGGTCGCGCGGGACGGACACGAAGATACTGCTGGTGATGAGCACGGTGGTCGGCAGCGCCAGCGCGGTATGAACGAGCGCCACCGCAAATACTGTGTCGTACAGTCCCCAATCGATAAACGTGACCGCCAGCGGAACGGAGAGGATCACAATTGGGAATGCTCGGGTGGTCAGGATGAGCACCTTGAACGCGTCTCGACCGCGGAAAGCGAACCGCGCAAGCGCGTAGCCTGCCGGTGCGCCAATAACAAGCGAGAGCGCTAGAGTGATGGCGCCGACGATCACACTGTTCCAGGCTGATTGAGCTACGCCACGTGAGCCCAGAAAGAACAGTATCGTCTCAGTAGAGAACGCTGTGGGAAGGAGCGATTTGGGAAAGGTGAACACGGCGTTGCGCGGACTGAATGCCGCGATGCTTATCAAATAGATCGGCAGTAAAACGAACAAGGTTATGCCTACCGCGAGAACGTAAAGCGGCCAGCGTGGGCCCCGCTCTCGTCGATAAGCACTGCCAATCGCGCTTGACACCGTCATCGGAGCAACAGCGCGCTCGTCAGCCATGGTTACACCATGCTCGCTTGTTCGTCGCGCACTCCCAGGGCGCGCAAGTAGATCGCGGTGTTCACGATAGAGAAGAGCATGATGAGCAGCGCATATGCGGCGGCAATGTTGGGATTGCGGAGGTCTCCATACCAACGGTATGCCTCGTAGGCGAGAACTGGAAGCTGGCGCCCGGCCAGCGCAATGACCACCGCGAACACCTGGAATGCCAGAATTGTGCGCAGGATGAGGGCCACTTGGAGGCTGGGGCGCAGCAGAGGCAGCGTCACGTAGCGGATCCTCTGCCAGGTTGTGGCGCCGAACACTTCCGCGGCCTCCCCGTAGTCCTTTGGAATCATCTGGAGCCCGGCAATCAAGATGACCATAACCAGCGCCGTGGCGCGCCACGTTTCGGCCACGGCGATCGCCAGAAAGAGGCTCGCCGGGTGCTCGTAGCTGAGGAAGGAGTAGCCGGTCTCAGACAAGCCCAGACCGACCAGCAGTGAATTCAGATAGCCGCGGTCGGTGAAGATTGAGAGCCACACCACCCCGGCGGCCAGGTCGGAGATGGCCAGCGGGATAGCCCAGGCATACAGAAAAAAGCCGCTCCACCGCAGGTCCGTCACCAGTAGCAGGGCCATAATCAGCGCGAGGATCACCTGCGCCGGTACCACGACCGCGGTAAGCAGAATTGTGTTCCGGATCGCCTCCAGAAAGGCGAGATCGTTCACCATCCGCCCCATTGGGGCCAGGCTCCACGCCCCGTCGGCGTCCTGAACGGCCAGCACCAGCGACTGTCCCATGGGCCAGGCAAAGAAAACGGCCAGAAAAATGAGAGTTGGCCCCAGTAAGGCGTACGGCGTCAGATCGCGCGCTCCCCGTTTCGCTGGGTTCAAGAGCGCGCTCGTTCAATTGCGCATCGGGTGACCCACACCGGCTATTTCACCAGGCACGGCCCGCCACTCGGCGCATCAGGAGGCCAGCAGCCTGCCTTCGTCTCGTCCATGATCCCCTGGAGGATCCGGGCGTGCTCATCCAGCACCGGCTGGATCGGCTCCCCGCGGAGTACCACGCGTTGAAAGGTGTCGAGGAACACCTTGTTGAACTCACCGTTCTTCGCACCCAGGCCGATAGGCAGAAGTGACGGTAGGGCGTCTGGGGCCGCGGCCTGCTTGGACACCGCTTCTGCTTCCAGGCGCACACCCGGCGCCAGCTCGGTAGGGACGGCTGCTCGGGTGACTGGGAAAAAGGCAAGCTCACGCAGGATCTGGACTTGCTGCGGGTCTCTGGTCAGGAAATCGATCAGCGCCTCCGCACCAGCTCGGTTCGGCGCGCCCTTGGGGATTCCCAGCCCGGCAAGCACTGGCATAAAGCCCCGGCCCTTCGGTCCGGACGGAGCCGGAACCAGGACGAAGTCTTCCGGCCGCTCCCGAGCGGCGTTGATGAGCCGAGCCGTGTGGTCCCATGCAATCCAGACTTCTTCACCGAGCAACGGTTCCTGCATGAAGGCATAGTTGGTGGACTGCGGGTTCACGTATTGCCAGATATTCTTGAACGCCTGCCACATGGCGACCGCCTCCGGGGATCTGAACTCCACTACCCCAGCCGAACCGGTGAATGATGGGTACAGGTAGCCCTGGAAGAAGCGGTGTATGAGGCCCTGCGGCCCGGCCGGGAAGCCCAATCGCCGCTGACTGGTGGCCCTCTGGATATTGGCACCCCATTGCTCGAGCTGCTCGTAGGTGAGTGAATTGAGGTCGGCGCCCTGGGGCAGGTAGGGGAGCGCCTTCTTGTTTACGGCTAACACGTAGGTGGCCTGCATCCAGGGCACGTAATACATCGCGTCCGGTGTGCCCATGCGGCTGAGTCGCACGAATGACGGTGCAAAGCCACGGTCGCCCAGTTGGCTCAGCAACGAGCTGAGGTTCTCCATGTAGTCCGCCTGAATGAATGGCGCGAAATCGCCATGGAGGCCGCCAATCAGGCTCACTGTCACTCGGTTTGCCTTCTGCTCGGCAATGATTCGATCGGTGAACGGTCCGTTGTCCTCGGGGATGTAGTCTGTAGCGACTGGGGCATCTTTCAGGATGACCTGGCGCATCTTCTCCGCCTCCTCAACCGGGCGAAACTGGGTTGATAGGAGGATGATTGAACCACTTGCGGTGGACTTGGCGGGCTCTTGCTTCGCGCCGGAACGGCTATCAGTCGAATTGGCGACGGGTGACGGCTGGGCGGCTGGTGTGCAAGCCGTGAGCACCAGGGTCAATATGCTCAGCGCACGGACAACGTTGTGCCTCATCAAATCCTCCGTCCCCTCGGCGTCCCGGCCAGTCCACTGGCGCTCAGCAAGAAACGTAGTGTTCACGAGCCCCGATGTCAATGATTGACGGGCTGGAGGCCAGGGTCATCTCAACCTTGAAGTGATTCTGGAGCTGGGGAGAGTTCTCAGCTTTAGTGGAGGCGGGCTTCTAAACCGAAAATGCAGTGAGGGTGTCCGGTTGCTACTCAGCGCCGGGGCTACGCACCTCGACGCCGGCTATGCGTTCTAGGGGGAGCACCATGGCACTCATGTCGTTGTCCTGATAGCCTAGGCCGCGCGCTTCGATAAAGAGTTGCTCGGCCAACGATGTGAGCAGGAGGCGCGTGTCCAGGTCGCCGCCTAGCTCGCGAATGACGCCAAGATCCTTCAGGATAAGCCGAATGCTGGTGGCTGGCTCAAACTTCCGTTGAAGGACCAGCGGAGTGTTGCGATTGAGCATGGTGCTGCCACCGAAGCTCGATCCGATGACGTCGAGGAGTACTTGCGGATCTGCTCCGGCCTTCGTGCCGAATACGAGTGCCTCAGCGGCGGCCGCGGTGTGGATGCCGACGAGGAGCTGATTCACGAGTTTCACCACCGTCCCGGAGCCGCTTGGGCCACAGTAGTGGATGTTCCTACCCAGGGCCGTGAGCACCGGCTGGGCAGCGTCAAACGTGGCTCGATCTCCACCAGCCATCATGGTGAGCGTGGCACTGAGAGCGCCCGCCGGCCCCCCTGATACAGGTACGTCCAGAAATCCTGCACCGGCGGCACGCGCGGCCTCGGCAATCTGCCGACTTAAATTCGGACTTACAGTGCTATGGTCGATGAGGATCTGGCCGGGCCTCGCCTGGCTGACGAGGCCATCCTCACCGAGGAAGATGGTCTGGACGGCGTCAAGGGTTGGAAGGACCGTGAGCACCACATCAGCTCGTTGTCCCACTTCAGCGGCGCTGACGGCCGGCCACGCGCCCCTTGCCGCGAGCTCATCGACCACGCCTCGGCTGCGATTGTGGACCACCACGTCAAAGCCGGCCTTCAACAGGTTTTCGGCCATCGGCCGCCCCATCTTGCCAAGACCAATTACGCCAACAATCACAGAACCCTCCTGGCGGACACTGGGCCGAGTGTAGCACAGCACTTCTGGAGTGCGGGACAACGCGGGGATACGCCGATCTGTCTACTCCATGTGTCAATATTCTTCGCGGTACCGCCAAAGGTGCTCCAGAGCGTGTCCAGGAGACCAGCCAGCTTAGGTGCGGTCTGACGAGTCGCTCTGAGATTGCGCGGGAACGAGTACAACTTGGCGGATGTAGCTCGGGAGCTCTGGGGTGGTGTCGGGCATCTTGCCCGATAGTCCGGCCTGATCGAACCGGA
>JBJXFJ010000551.1:0-3910 GCA_046154735.1 Chloroflexota bacterium
GGGATGTCACTCCAGAGCGGCGCTCCATCGCGACCCCGCGCCAGCGGGCGGCTTTCGGGTTTGGGCCTCACCCAAGTACGGTTCAGTGAAGAGTGAAGAGCTTGTCACACACTCGTCCGCACTGCCCAAGGTCTTTTCGTTGTCCTAATTCGGAGTAGTCCACGACGTAGCGCGGGGGCTTTTGCCCTGTCCCTGGGACGCGGGAGCCGCCGATCGCGATCACGGGTTCGGGATCTCCAGGCACAGGGCACAAGGCCCCGTGCTACGTCGTCCCGCCGACAACTCGACTTTGAAAAGACCCTGACCCTGACTCGCAACTGGTTGACAGACGCTCCCGTGCCCCGTACGATTCGCCGCATCATCACGGGGAGACGAGGCACGCATGACGATTGCGGGTGGCACTTACACCGAGCGAACGCGACAGGTTGGCGAGGTGACGCTGTCGCTCCTTGAGGGCGGCAGCGGGCAGCCGACGCTTGTGCTGCACGGCATCGAAGGCGATGAAGGTTGGCTTGCGTTTCACGAGGCCCTGTGCAGACGCGCCAGCGTGCTCGCGCCATCACATCCTGGGTATGGTCGTACGGACTGTCCTGAATGGATAAGCCAAGTTCAGCATATGGCGACCTTTTACAACTGGTTTCTCCAGGACGCCGGCCTTGAATCCGTTGACCTCATCGGCCTCGGACTGGGCGGGTGGATCGCCGCGGAAATGGCCGTGATGACCACGGAACGACTGCGCAGCCTGCATCTCGTCAACCCGGCGGGGATCCTCCCACGAGAAGGCGAGGTCTACGACATCTTTGTGGAGCTCTGGCGCGACGTGATCAACCGCTCATTCTTCGACTACCAGACGTCAGCCGAATATGGACGCATCTACGGGGAAAACTTTCAGCCAGAATTTGGCGGCCACCGTGAGGCCGGCCGCACCATGACCACCCGGCTGGCATTTCGGCCGTTTATGTACAATCCCGCGCTTCCTGGCATGCTCGGAAAGATTCGCATCCCTACGCGAGTGATCATGAGTGATACCGATCGCATCATTCCCCGTGAGTGCGGAGAGCGATACCAGGCGGGGATCCCCGGGGCTGAGCTCATCACACTGGAACGGTGCGGTCATTTTGCGCATCTGGATCAACCTGACGCGCTGGCTGAAGCCATTCACGCCTCTGTGGCGCGGTAGAAGGGGGAACGATATGTTCAAGACGGACTACTACTACTTCTCAGAGCAGCCATACACGGGCTACGATCCAGCGATTCAGGATGAGTATCCTTCCCTCAGGCTCACGGTGCCGAACTCCAATTTCGATCCCCAGATCGCGCATACGCTCTTCGATCGCTACCACGAGGAGTATCAGCTCGCAGATCAGGTGGGCTTTGATGGGATCATGATCAACGAGCACCACACGGCGCCGTTTTGTATGCAAGCATCCATCAGCATTACCGGCGCGATCCTGGCCAAGACGACCAAGAACGTCAAAATCCTGATGCTCGGGGCGCCGCTCCCCACGGTGGATAACCCGATCAAGCTGGCCGAAGAGCTGGGCATGATCGATTGCATCTCGGGCGGGCGGCTGATCTCCGGCGTGGTGCGTGGTGGTGGGGTGGAACAGCTTGCCAACAACGTGAACCCCGCCTACAACCGCGAACGCTTCGAGGAAGCGCATGATCTCATTGTGGCCGCGTGGACGCGCCCGGGGCCGTTTCGTTGGGAAGGCAAGCATTATCAGTATCGCGTGGTGAACCCCTGGGCGCTCCCAATGCAGAAGCCGCATCCTCGTTTCATGGTGCCCGGCACGGCCAGCCCGGAAACGGTCATCTGGGCGGCCAGGCATGGCTATCCGTACGTAGTGCTGGGCTCCTTCCTGGAGCAAACCAAAGAGCTCATTGAGATTTATGATGAGACAGCCCGCGAAGTGGGCTATGAGATGACTCCGGACAACATTGGCTACTTACTGCGGGTATTTGTTGCGGACACCGAGGAAAAGGCTCAGGAGCAGGGCCACAACTTCTTCTGGCAAAAGGGGTCGTTAGGCAAGCAACCACGTGAGTGGATGGCCCCGCCGGGTTATGCCACGGTGGATGTAGCCGGCATTCGCCGTCTGCGCGCCGTATCCAAGCCATTTGATAGCCAGGCGTACCAGGAAGCGCAAGAGAACTATCAGGTGGTGGTAGGCACGCCCGAACAGGTCATCGAGAAGATCCGGTACGTGCGCGACTATCTCGGGGTCGGCCATATGTGCCTCTGGGCTCAAGATGGCTATATGAACCATGAGGACACCGTGCGCTGCATTGAGCTCTTTGGAACTGAAGTGTTACCGGCACTACGCGCCGCGTAACACCCCAGGGGCGTGAGAACGCTTTCCCGCTGGCTTACCTGCCAGGGTTGGTGTACACCCGCTCAAGCTCAAGAAACACGGCTGCTCGTCTCTCCTCTGCCATGACCCGATCATAGGCGGACCAATCATCATGCGTTCCGCCTATGGCGGTAAACACGTCTCGGAGGAGTGTTGGGAGCGCTCCGAGATCGAAGCCATCAGCGGGATCATCCGGGCCAATGATTGAGGTGGCGCCCTCCACCGTGACCCAGCGCCCTCCGGATCGAAATACGATGGTGCCTCGCGGATCGCGGCGAAGATTTCGCAACTTTACGGCGTTCCCACGACACACAAATGCCACCATGGGAAGCCTGCTGATGGGGTGCTCAGCAACGCCCGCGGTCACCACTGACGCCTGAACCGAACCATCGGCACGCGCGGTTGCAAGTACCGCCCGGCCTCCGTCCGCGCCGGCCAGCTCGCGGACAAGCGCCAGCTTCGTGGGATCAATCATTCCATCCAAAGGTCGCCTCTTCCTGAAATCACTTACGATGATCGAGCGTCATTGCTCCGAGTGCAAGAATTCGATGACGCGGGCATTGAACGCCTCGAACTGATCCGTCTGGACGTGATGACCGGCATCATCAAACTCATGGAACCCGCGCAAATTGGGCAGCGCATCGCGCACCTGATAGCCGACATCAATGATCATATTCTTGTCCTGCTTCCCCCAGAGCAGGAGCATGGGATGTGAGAGTCGTGGGAGCCGGTGGCGCAGGTCATTCCGCTGCTCCAGATCATCGCTCCGCCTCACCGCGAGTCCACGGTTCCGGTGTGCGTCCAACGCGCCGGGTAGCAAGGCCATTTCCAGCCGCGCGTCTAATAGCTCGTCAGTGATGCTCTCCTCACGGTGCATGAGACCACGGAGCACAGCCCGCATCGTTTCTCGATTCGGGCTTTCCGCCAGAGCGCGAACATTGGCCTCATGGGTCGGACGGTACGCGCTGGTGGCGCTGATGCCAAGCTGGGCGCCACCCAGATTGACAAATACGAGCTTTGCCACGCGATCCGGACGGTCACACGTAAACCGCGCTGCCGTGGCCGAGCCCATGGATTGCCCCATGAGGTGCACTCGGTCCAGACAGAGCGTGTCCAGAAAGCCCAGGAGGTGGTCAACGCGTCGCTGCTCATCACCCAGCACATCCGCGCCGGCCGGCGCTTCCGTGCGACCGTAACCAACCTGATCAAGACCATAGACTCGGAAGTGCCGCGCTAGAGCCGCGATATTGAGATGAAAATTCGTTTCGGCGCTGGCGCCCGGAGCAGAGCCATGGAGCAGCACCAGTGGCTCCCCTTCACCCGCCGTAATGAAACGAGTTCGCAGACCGTTGATGCGCACGTAGTAGCTCTTCCAGAGTCTGCCGTAATCGCTGAGCGCGCTGGGGCGCTCCACAGGAAGAGTCGATGGAATCATGGAGATTGCCTCCCTACATTGGATTGGCTGGAACGCGGCTGGTGCTCCGTCCAAGTTGTTCTGCGGGGTTCTCGCGCCACCGGTGGTGTCGGGCATCTTGCCCGACAGTATGGTGCGTTCC
>JBJXFJ010000553.1:0-10140 GCA_046154735.1 Chloroflexota bacterium
GTTGGTCCTATTGAGATTGACCATTGAGTTGCCGTCGTCCTGAATGGTGGAAGAGATTTCCGCTGGTTCTCGATGGGCGCTATCCCCGGGCTCGCGTGAGAACACGACGACTCGCGGAATTGTGATCACTTCCGACTCACTTTCAACCTGAGTCGTCGTGCCCATGTTCGTAATTGGCCCAGTGGTCTCGGCTGAGATTGAGCTGGAGCTCAGCTCAGTCCGCGCTCGCCCCGGAGCCGGGGGGTTTATCTGCATCGACTCCTTCGTTGGCACTGGCGTCAAAATGATGTGCGAGCTCGGTTCATCAATCGCTGGAGCCGGTTCCGACCCCAGCGAGTCCAGCGGGATAGATGCTCTATTCCCTCCGGCGAGCACGCCCACAGTCGCGACCGCTGAGTCGTCCGCACCTGGTTCGCTGGCTAGACTGCCTATGGGAAGTGGTGAGCCGGTCGCTTCACTGGGAGTCTGCGTAGCCAGCCGTCCATCCGCACGGCCGGGAACCATGGTGGAGACGATGGCGGACACAACGTTCGATGCCCAGGCCCCCAGGCTCTTTGATGGCGCGGACGTGTCAACTGAAGTATCAGTGTTGGCAGAGCCAGTTGATGTTGGAACTTCGGGGAGGGGAGATTGAGCTGGCACCAAGAGACCGCCCAGAAGCTGCATCGCACTCGCCTCCTGCTGGGGATGCGACGTGGCGAGCCCATCCGTAGGTGTCGATGTTTCGTCGTTGGGCAAGAAAATGCCGCTCAGGTCTTCAAGTCCTGCGGCGCTCGAGGGTAGGGCACGTGGTAACGTTGCGGCAGCGAGAAGCGTGGCGAAGGCATCCTCCCCTCCACTCTGTGATGCGTGGCCGGTAGTACCTTCACTCGTACGGCCTTCTAGCGGCGTGGTGGCCGCGTCCATAAACGGTGACACCTGCATCCCTAGCTCCACTCCCCTCGGCTGAGGGCTTGATTACACGCCATTGACTCGAATCCCTTTCCCGCTCCATTCACGGAGAAACTGATCGGCGGGTATCGATGTCATGCGATACCCGGAGCTATCAACGACCTCCACTGCCGCGGCGGTCACTTTTTTCACCACTAGCCAGTGACCCTCTGGAAATCTGGCGCTCCGTACGTCCACCATCACGGGGGCGCCGGTGGCGGTGGTGCGGCGGAGATCGTCCATTGTACGCACGTCATCCTGGGCACGCAGGCCAAATTTTTCCGCCGCCTGCACCAGGCCTTGCCTGGAGATGAGGCCGAGCTCCGGCGTGAGCGCGCCAGGCATCGCCTTCATGACATCGGCAATGCGCACGTTTATGCCACGACTACGGAGCACGGCCGTGAGGCTGGCGGCGGAGCAGGTGGATCCGCCCCAGAGCCGAGCTTGGGCCACGTTGTCGTACTCGCTCACACTTCCCTGATCCACCCGCCTCATGGCGGATTCCACCCGGTTCGTCGATGAACCGATCTGGGACTGGCGTCGAATCACGCGATCCAGGGTGGTATTGAAGGTCGGGCTGGACTGCCATGAGTGGTTCGCATAGCGGCCGCGACTCAAAGTAGACAGGGGCACGGAAGTCCGTGCTATATCAATCCGCGCGGGCGGCAGAGGATTCATGGTCATGGCTTCGCTCGCGGCCAACCGCCCCGCACACGGGACCAGACGTCAGGGTGCAGACTAACGGCGGCCATCGTTCACAATGGTCCGTAAGAGTGCGAGGCGGCTATTCGTAAGCTGTGCAAGGGCGTTGTACGTCAGGTTGGTCTCGGCCAGCTTCACCATCTCTTGATCAATGTCCACGTTGTTGCCATCGAGCCGGCGACTCGTCTCGCTTGAGATAATGGCCTGCGCGCCCATATCGGTTCCCTCAGCGCTCGGTGGCGACACACCATTTTCCACTCGAGTTAACATAAGAATTTTTGGACGACCCTCGTCGCGCCCCATCGCGGCTTTGAGTGTCTCTTCAAACTCCACTCGGCTGGCTTTGAATCCGGGGGTATCCACATTGGCGACGTTGTCACTAATGGCTCGTTGGCGAGCGGCCAATCCATTGAGTGCCGCCTGCAACACTTGCTCGGTCCGAGAGTTTCCTATCTCCATTGCTCACTCCGTTGAGGAACCGCTTGAACTGACTGCACGTTTGTGGGCGCATAGCGCTGCATCGCGCTCAATACCTTTGGAACGTAGCGTTGGGTTTCCGCGTACGTGGGGACGCCCCCATGCTGGTTGACAGCGCCAGGTCCCGCGTTATAGGCGGCCAGAGCCAGCTTGACGTCCCCGCTGTAGCGGTCGAGAAGTTGACGGAGCAAGCGCGTGCCGCCCATGACATTTTGTTTCGGGTCAAGCGAGTCCGTGACCCCTAGCCCCTGAGCCGTGGCATCCATGAGCTGCATGAGCCCCTTGGCTCCAGCCCGAGACACCGCTTTCGGGTTAAAGCTTGATTCTGATTCGATCACCCCAGCGATAAGTGCTGGATCCACGCCGTATTGCCGGGAGGCTGACGCGATCAGCTCGGCATACGGCGGATCCCCAGATAGACGTCCGGTTGGGTTGGGGAGTGGCGTTATCGTGCCGGCACTCGCGGCCTTCACGGGGGCAGTGCGCGGTCCCGGCTGCTTAGCCAGCACCTGGGCAAAAGACTGGGTCGGTACTTGTTGGGTGAGTGGGCGCCACGATGTGCGACGATTGGTTGGCAAAAAGCGCGACGTTGGCGAGGATGACTGAGTCAGCTCAAATGGCATGGTTAGCCGCCATTCGCCCGCTGATGAAACACTGCGGCCAGCTCACTGAGCTGCGTTTGTTCGCGCCGAAGCTCCTCGGTGGCCCATTCGTCCTGCTGCCGATCGCGAAGCTTCTCCAGGGTCTTGGCACTCTTCTCCAGCTCAATGAGCTCAGACCGTGTTTGCTCATAGTCTGCCCGTGCACGCTCGATGACCTGGCTCTGCGCCTCCAGTTCAAGCTCAAGCTGGTCAATCCGTATGAAGATGTGCGTCGCTTGACTCACGTTTACGAGGTCATCTTGACCCACCGAGAGTGAGTCCGTAGCCTGGTCTCGCTCGCTGTAAAGCTCGGCCAAGCGCCGCTCCGCATCTCGGAGTTGACGTTCTCGATCAGCCAGCGCGATCTGGAGCTGGTCCGCGAGTGACCGCCGGTATTCCAGAACGCTCTGGAGGCGGAAGTTAAACTGCACCATCAGGAGCCTCCGGAGGGAAGAGCGCCAGGAGTCCGCTCACCGCGTCGTCATACGAGCTGGATTCCCAGGCGTTCTGGGCTAGATAGGCGCGCACCCGGGGCATCATTTCAATGGCGTAGTCCACGGCGGGCGTTGAACCTGCCACGTATGCGCCAATGTTGATCATGTCCTCCTGGCTCCTATAAGTTGCCAGCACGTCTCGCAGGCGGCTCGCAGCGCGCAGGTGCTCCCGGCTAACCACGGAGCTCATGACTCGGCTGATGCTGCCCAACACATCGATAGCCGGGTACACGTTCTCGTTGGCCAGCTTGCGGCTGAGCCAGATGTGCCCGTCTAGAATGCTCCGTGCCGCGTCGGCAATTGGCTCGTTGACATCGTCACCGTCGACCAGCACGGTGTAGAAGCCGGTGATGGCGCCATGCGGCGATGTGCCGGCTTTTTCCAGCAGCTTGGGCATAAGCGCAAAGACGGAAGGGGGATAGCCCTTTACCACGGGTGGCTCTCCGACGGTCAATCCAATTTCGCGCTGGGCCATAGCCCAGCGCGTCACGGAGTCCATCATCAAGGTGACACTCAATCCCTGATCGCGAAAGTATTCGGCAATTCCCGTGGCCACCCAGGCGGCCTTGATGCGCTGCAGCGCCGGCTGGTCCGAGGTGGAGACCACCACCACGGATCGAGCCAGGCCTTCCGGCCCGAGGTCGCGCTCAATGAACTCCTGAACTTCTCGACCTCGCTCTCCAATCAGGGCAATCACGTTCACGTTGGAGCGCGCGTTACGCGCAATCATCCCCAGGGCCGTGCTCTTACCCACGCCGCTACCTGCGAAGATACCGATGCGCTGGCCGTTGCCACAGGTGAGCACCCCATCCACTGCCCGAATACCGGTGCTCATCGGTTCGCGAATGACCGGCCGGGACATGGCCTCCGGGGGCGATTGAGTGATGGATCTTCGCTCAGTTGTATTGAGCGGACCCTTGCCATCGATCGGCTGGACCAGGCCGTTGATCACACGGCCCAGCATCATGGGCCCCACCGGGACGCTGAAGCGGCGGCCGCGTGGAATCACTACACTCCCTGGTCGCACCCCCTGGGTATCGGAAAAGGGCATAACGATTAGTCGATGCTCGCGGAAGCCCACGACTTCTGCCGTGATCCAGTTACCGCTGCTGTCCGGGTGAATTGTGCAGACCTCGCCCACGGCCATGCGCAGACCCTCCACTTCAATGGATAGGCCAATCACCTGGGCTACCCGTCCTTTGAACCGCAGTGGTGAGAGTGAGTTGAGCGCCACGGAATAACGCTCCAGATCAATGGCGATGGTCACGTCGGCTCTCCATCGAGGAGTGCACCGAAGATGCTCGCTACCTGACTGAAGCGCGTGCTGAGCTGGCCGTCCACGTGGCCGATCGCAGTTTCAATGAGACAGCCTCCGGGCTCTACGCGCTCGTCGGACACGAGGACGATTGCCTCGCCTAGACTGTTGCGGCCAATGGAGTGCCACTGAGCCTCGAGTAGCGCATAGTCCTGAGGATGAGCGCGCACATGCACTGATGTCGCATCTTGGACTTCATTGATCGCTGAACGTACGACGTCAAGCACAATCGTTGGATCGGCGGCGACTTCACGCTCAATGACTTTCTGAGCGACAGCCAGCGTCAGCCCTACTACTTGCTGCTCGAGCAGCCGCACATACTCGCGCGTGTCCACTCGTGCACGCTCGGCAAGCTGGGCCAGGCGTTGCATACTGGCACGCTGCTCCTCAAGCCCGCGTTGAACACCTTCCTGGTGTCCCAGGGCATATCCGGCCGCGCGTGCCTCGGCCATCAGGGCGTCCAGATCCGGCGGGGCTTCCTTCGGGGTGGATCTTGTGCCCGCAGCCGGCCTGCCGGGATCGCCAAGCTGGGTAAACCCAAACGGACGAACTTCGCTAGACGAGGACATCGTCACCTCGCTGAATCACGATGTCGCCACCCTCATCAAGCCGCCGAACAACGGCCACCACCTTCTGCTGGGCCTCTTCCACAAGACGGAGCCGCAGTGGGCCAGAGACTGACATGTCCTCTCGCAGCATGTCCGCGGCCCGACTGGACAGATTGCGGAAGATTCGTTCACGAAGATCGTCGCTAGCTCCGCGCATGGCAAGTGCGAGGTCTCGAGCGTCGACTTCACGCAGGACCCGTTGGAGCGATGCGTCGTCGAGTTGAGTCAGGTTGTCAAAGACGAACATCTGCTTTCTGACGTCCGATGCTACCTCCGGCCCATGACGGTCCAGGTACTCGAGGATGACGCGTTCAGTCGTGCGGTCGACCATTGAGAGCATCTTGACCAGGCACTCGACTCCCCCAACCGTGGAGAGATTCCCAGTCATGACGCTGGAGAGCCGGCGTTTGAGCACCGTCTCGACACCCTCAATGACTTCTGGTGACGTTCGTTCCATCGTGGCTATCCGCATGGCCACCTCAGGATGAATATCTTCGGGCAATGCCGCCAGGACCTTGGAAGCCAGCCCCGCCTGAAGGTGTGAAAGAATCAGAGCAATTGCCTGAGGCTGGTATTCCTGGATAAACGTGGCAAGCTGAGCTGGGTCGGTATCCCTAAGAAAATCAAAGTGCTTTGGGCGCATGTTCACAGCCAGCCGGCTGAGTATCTCGTTCGCTTTGGTCTCACCGAGCGCACCTGCAAGCATTTGACGCGCGTAATCGTAGCCGCCTGATCCAAGCAGGCCCGTGGCTACGGTCATCTCGAAGCTCTCGTCTAGAACGGCCTTGACGACGTCTTCTGAAATTTCATCCGTTGAGAACACCTCAACGGTGAGCTGTTCGATTTCCACCTCGCGCAAGTGGCGGATGACGCTCGATGAGGCCTCCGGCCCCAAGGCTACCAGGAGAACGGCCGCTTTTTGGCGTCCAGTCAGTGACGAGGCCATTTAGCGGTGATCCTCGGCCAGCCAGGAGCGGATGAGCTGGGCCACCGACGCGGGGTTGGATTCGGCCATGGACTGGAGCTCCCGGCGAACGCGTTCTTGTTCTGGGTCCTTGCGGCCCGAGCCCAGAAGCTCACGCACCGGCAGCGGTGTCGCCGGCTCTTCTTCCACGATCTCTGACGCGGTGAGCGCCCCGGCGGACGCGGGTGCGGCATTCACCACTACCGGCTGCGGCCTGGGACGTCCTTTCCGCAGGATCATCCAGATCATTAAGACAACCATCAGCGGGCCCAGGACCATGGCGACCATGCGAGCGACGGACAGCACCATCTCCAGTTGACGGGCCTGCTCCGCGGCCTCCACGGGTTTGAGCACACCGGCCCCAATGAATGGCATGCTTGTGAGCGTGACCAGGTCACCCCGGTCAGTGTTGAGTCCGGCGGCCGTGGCCACGAGACGGCTAATGGCGTCGGCCTGGGCGCCATCGGTTACGGTCTCGCTATCCAGCGCAACTGCCACAGACAACCGGCGTACGCCGCCCGGGGCACGGACGAGTTTCTCAATGGTCTTTGAGAGCTCATAGTTTGTCGTCTGATCGCGTCGGTCGGTCTGCCCCTGCGTGCCTCCCCCTTGGGCGCCGCCTGGATAGGTGGGAACGTTTGAATCCGTGCCAGGGACTCCCCCAGTGGCGGCGGCCCCCTGTGCCTGAGAATCCGAGACCGTGCGCTGGCTCCGTATCTGCGGTTGCTTGTTTTCTGGTGAGAATGTCTCAGAGCTTGATTCGTACTGGTCCCAATTGAGGTCCGCGTTTACGCGAACAATGGCCTTATCCGGACCAACGACCTGGAAGAGCATCGTCCGAATGTCCTGCTCAATACGTGTTTCCAGGCTTCGCTGAACATCAGTGCGTGTGCCTGTCTGGCGTGTGGGGTCGTTTGCGCCTTGCTTGTCACTCAGCACATTGCCGGCGGTATCCATCACGGTCACATTGGCAGCCTTCAGCGACTCCACGCTGCCCGCCACAAGACCGGTGACCCCCTGAATCTGGGCGCTATCCAGCCGACGACCGGTTTTCATCTGCACGATGATGGACGCGGACGCTTCCTTCTGCTGACTCACGAAGAGGCTGGGCTGAGGAATCACCAGGTGCACGCGTGCCGCTTCCACCGCATCAATGCGGCCGATAGTACGGCTCAGCTCACCCTCCAGGGCTCGCTGGTAATTTACCTTCTCAGCGAACTCGGTCTGGCCAAAATGCGGCTCATTGAACAGCTCAAAGCCCACGCCTGAGCCCTTGGATTGCACACCCTGAGTGGCCATCATCAAGCGCGCATCCTGGAGCTGCGTGGCTGGAATCTTGACGGTGCCTCGATCAACTAGCTCATATGGGATTTTGGCATCCTTCAACTTCGCCACCACGGCCGCGGTATCGTCGTCCCGCATGTTGGTAAATGCCACGACATATTCAGGGCCACGGGCCTGATTTGCGAACCAGGCGATAACCGCCAGGGAGACAAGCCCAAGGATGCCAAGCGCAATTTGCTGATTGCGCGTAAGTCGGCCGAGCCAGCTTGAAGCGGTCGGGTTGATCAAGATTGCCTGTCGATCAACCATATCCCTGGTCCATCTGCACCATGCTTACACCTGCATCCGCATGATGTCCTGGTAGGCTTCAACCATCTTGTTTCGAACTTGGACGGCGAGTTGCATGCTAAGACTGGCCCGGTCTTGGGCCAGCATGACGTCGTGAATCTCCACGTCTTCACCAGCGGCCATGGCGGTACTCGCCGAGTCAGCCTCCTTCTGGAGGCCGTCCAGGGACTTGACCGCGTCACCGAGCGCATCACCGAATCCACCGGCAGCGGGCGTGGCCGGCTTGGGCGCAGCGGGAATCCCGCTGTAAATGCCGGTGAGGGCGCGTTGGATCTCCATTTCTCGTTATCCGTGGCCCACCTATGCTCGACCGAGGTCAATGGCGCGTTGGGCCATGTTCTTGCTTACGTTGATTACGGTCAGGTTCGCCTCATAAGCGCGGCTGGCGGACAACATATCCGTCATTTCCGTGACAAGGTCAACATTGGGAAAGGCCACATTGCCATCCGCATCCGCGTCTGGATGTGTGGGGTCTTGAACCAGCCGAGGCGGGGCCTGGTCTTCGATAATTCGTTGGACCTGCACGCCGCGAAATGCCGACGCAACGGATTCAGCTCTGGGAGTTACGGAGCTTGAATCTGGCGTGGCTCGCATGGGCTGAAATACCACTCGAGCACGTTTGTATGGCCCGCCGCGTGGCGTGTTAGTGGATTCCGCGTTTGCAATGTTGCTCGCCGTCACGTCCATCCGTAGACGCTGAGCGGTAAGCGCTGAGCCGGCGGTGCTCAGAACGTTGAAGACTCCCATTGCGTCCTCCCAACCCTGACCCTATCCGGTCGGGTACGGACAGCATACGGCTGGCTCAGTCAGCTAGTTAGGGCCGTGCTTCCCGCCCGGTCAAGACGGATGTACGGCAGGCTGAAGGACGGAAGTACCGGGGACGGACGGTGGACGGAGGACGGATACAAAGATGCGGCTTCCTCGGTCGTTCGTCCTCCGTCCTCTGTCGCCGTCTACACCGCGTCGCACTGGACGACCAGCCGATGACTGTACACGCCGTCCGGTACACAGGTGATGAGCGTGGCAATGGAGTTGGCCGTTGGGTTCAGCACTTCAATCGCGGTGGGCTTGACCGTCTGGATATCGCGAACCACGTAGATGTGATGCTGGTGAGGCGTGACGACGATGATGCCGTCGCCCACCTTGAGGCTGGGGAGCTTATTGAAGACCGCTCCCTCGTGAGGACTGCTGATGTGGCCGCTCAGGACGAGATTTCCCGGCTCGCCGGGATTTGCGGACCCGCGGTGGTGGCCCACGGCAAAGGCGGCGGTCTCCCAGACTGTTGAACCAGCTTTGCCAATCGTGGTGCCCAGCGGAACGATCTTCGAATCCAGACCGATCGATGGCACGATGATGCGCTCCGGTGGGAGAGTTCGCGTGCTGAATGTCCGAGTTTGGAGCGTAGGTGCGGGAATAACCCGGCTTTGTTCCAGCGTGGACTCCAGGGCAACCGATGCCGTTGGTGTGGGGAGCGTTGTACTTGGCTTTGGAATAGCAGACGTCGCCGACGATTTCGGGATCTCGACGACTGTACTTTCGCGCCGAGCCGGGGGCTTGGCCTCTTGACAGCCCACGCTTATGATTCCGCTGGCCAGCAGCGTGAGAAACGTCCGCCTATCCATGGCGATGATTCGTCCTTCTCTCGTGTGAATCGTTGATGAGTGCGTGATTGTCAGCGGTCGGTTGAATAGCGTGTTTGCGAATGAAACGTGATTGGAGGCCCCGAGGAGCCTACCGCTGAGTATCAAGAATTCCCGCTATCGATTCGTTCGACCGTGGGCTATATCCTTGCAGGGCTGCATGAGCGTGTTGAGCTTGGTTCGCGGCGAGACTCGTTTCAGCCAAGAGTTGGCGAATCGTCTGGGCAGTCGTAGCATCAATGACGACCACCTGATTAAGTGCATCCAGCACCTCCTCCGGTGTTGGGCCGGATGGAGTCAGATCAAACAGACCTTGCATGTCTTCTCGTTCCGTTGACAGGCGGTCAAAGTTGGCCCAATCGTCCGTTTCCACAGCCTGCGCCTGGGCACGGGAGAGATCCAGGAGGTGTTGGCTCAGTGTTTGAAGATCTACAGTCCCGAGAAATTCGGTCATAGCGCCGCGGCTCCGTTCGTCGACATAGCTACAATGGCATCGTCAACTCGACCGTCGGCAAGTGCTTGCCATGCGCCAAGTAGCTCAGTCATCAATTTAACGGCCTCAGCCGCCGGTGCAATGGATTTCTTGGTATTCGCCTCCACGAGCAGCCGGAGAAGATAGTCATAGATGGCGCTAAGCTGGTCGGCCAGGCCGCCTCCGCGCTCGAGATCCAGTCCATTGATCAGCTCCGCCACGATGTCCTGTGCGCGCACGAAACTTGCGTGGGCTTCGTCAATGT
>JBJXFJ010000580.1:0-5143 GCA_046154735.1 Chloroflexota bacterium
TCTGTGCCGCGATTGGGGTGTTAAGAACGCCCCATTTTCGATTTGAGATCAGCGAGCTGGGCGTCCACGTCGGAATCAGATTCCAGCTTCTTGAAGCGTTCTTCCACATCATCAGTCTCAAGCTGCCTGAGGGCTTTCGCCTCGGCTTCCTGACGGGACACTCGGTCATCCATGCGCTCGAAATCCGAGACGGCGCTGGTCTTGTCAATACCCTGCAGTGTCTCGCGGATGCTTGACTCGGCCTTTGCTCGCCGACTGCGGGCAATGAGCAGATCTCGCTTTGTCTCGGCTTCCTGGACCTTCGCCGTGAGGCTCTCCAGAGCGCCCTTGAGCTCGGCAACTTGCGTACTCTGCTCCTGCCATTGAGCTCGAAATCCATCAGCGGTCTGCTGGAAGTTGTTTCGACGCGTGAGTGCTTCCTTGGCTAACTCATCCTCGTTCTTGGAGACTGCCAGGCGAGCCTTCTCTTCCCAGTCATTCGCCTTTGCCTGGTTGTCCTCAAACTTATCATGAAGCTGGTTTTCATCAGCAATCGCCCCAGCCACCTGCTTACGCACATCGGCAAGCTGATTATTCATATCGATGATGAGCTGATTGATCGTTTTCTCGGGATCCTCCGCGCGATCGAGCAGGTCATTGATGTTCGATCGAAGGAGGAGGCCGACGCGATCCAGGATAGACATTTGGAGCTCCTTGTTGGGTACCGAGACGCGCTCAGTGTGTGATCGCTAAGTTAGACGACTCAACACGCGATTAGGTTCCAATGGCCAAGTATAGCAGCGGAGGACGGAGGACGGAGGACGGACACCCTCGCCCGGGTGCGGTTCAAAATTTTCCGGCCCCCGGGGGCAAAACCGGCCCGGCCCCACTGGGAGCACTGCCATCCCTGGCGGCCCGGCCATCGAGGCCGCTCTCCAGACTCCCGGTAGCGGATTGTGATTGCGCGGTGCGGCCCTCAGGGGCCGGGCCGCCAGGGATGGCGGCGCTCCCAATAGGGCCAGGAAACTCTGACGCGCACCCCCTTGCCACTCCGTTGTTAACAAGACATTTACACCCATTTGTAGTCCCGTTAGCGTCCGAGCGAGATAGTGAGTCAGAGATCACGAAGGGGATTCCGCACCATGGGAGTTGTACAACCGCGGACACTCATCAGCCACCTATTGCGCCGCGCCGCCTTTGGTGACACGGAAGCAGAAATTCAGCGCTACATGGCGCTGGGCTTTGAACGCGCGGTCGATACCTTACTCCACCCAGAACGCATCCCCGACACCATAGACCAGATGCTGGCGGACCAGGTGATCGATACAAGCACAGCAGGAGGACTGCAAACGGCGTGGCTGGTCCGCATGCGCCACACACAGCGCCCTCTGTTGGAGAAAATGACGCTATTCTGGCACGGACATTTTGCCACCGCGATTAGTAAAGTGCGTGACCCACTCGTCATGCAATGGCAAAACGATACCTTTCGCTTGCACGCATTGGGGAACTTTCGCGATCTGGCACATGCTATGGCACGCGATCCCGCAATGCTCCGCTGGCTGGACGGCAACCAGAATCGCAAAGCTGCGCCAAATGAGAACTTTGTGCGTGAGCTGATGGAGCTTTTCACCATCGGCATCGGTAACTACAGCGAGGATGATGTGAAAGCCGGTGCGCGGTCATTCACTGGCTGGCACATTGACCCCACCGTGATGGCTTTCACGTTTCGGCCGGGTGCCCATGACTACGGAGTGAAAGCGTTTCTTGGCCAGTCAGGCTCCCTTGATGGCGGCGACGTGATCGATGCACTGGTTGCACATCCGTCCACCGGGCGGCGACTGGCAACACGGCTCTTCAAGTTCTTTGTTCACGACGAACCTTCGGTAGCAGAGATTGATCGGCTCGCCGCGATCTATAGCGCGGAACACTTCGAGATTCGCCCCATGCTTCAAGCGATCTTCTACTCTCCTGAGTTTCGGTCCGAGAAGGCCTATCACGCGCTGGTCAAGAGCCCCACGGAGCTGGTGATTGGATCCCTGAAGCAGCTTCAGGCCGAGACGACCTGGCAGGACATACTTCCCGCTATGCGCCGCATGGGCCAGGAGTTGTTCAATCCACCGAATGTAAAGGGCTGGGACGGGGGGCGAGGGTGGGTGAGCACATCCACGCTACTCGAGCGATACAACGTGGCCAGCCGCATGGTGACCGCCCGAAACGATCCGACCCGCACCAGCATTGACCCGGCTCAGGTTCTCACCGGGTCAGCGGCAGGTATCGATGGTCTGGTGGATCACTGCCTGCAGCTCCTCGTGGACGGAGACGTTGCACCTGAGGTGCGGTCCGAGCTGATTCAATATGTGCGGTCCGGCCCCGGGGCAGCTGAACAACTCACTCCCGCGGCGGTTGATGAGAAGGTGCGCGGTCTCCTTCACTTGATCATGTCGCTACCCGTCTATCAGATGAACTGAACGGAGAAATTGACAGCATGACAGTGACACGACGCGACTTCATCCGCAACGGCGCGCTGCTCGTGGCCATGGGGATCGCCGCCCCAACATTCGTCACACAGTCTATTGCGGAAGCGAAAGATGCGCTCCAGCGGCAGATTGGTAAGCACACCCTTGTTCTAGTGCAGCTCTCCGGCGGGAATGACGGGCTGAACACCGTCATTCCTTACGCAGATGCCCTCTATATGCAGCTCCGACCCCAGGTTGGCATACCGGCTTCGAACGTCATACGGCTGAATGCTGGCATTGGCCTCCACCCTTCGCTCCAGCCACTGAAGCCCATCTATGACGCGGGCAACCTGGCCGTGATTCAGGGAGTGGGCTATCCCAACCCAAACCGCTCGCACTTCCGATCCATGGAGATCTGGCACACCGCCACCCCTGATCGATTTGAACGGAGCGGCTGGCTTGGGCGCTACCTCGATGGGTGCGATTGCGGCGATGAGAACCCGCTGCATGCCATCAACAACGGTGATCTTCTGAATCGGTCGTTCTGGACGGAAATGTCACTCGTTCCTGCAATCGGCTCACTGGCCACATTCCAATATCAGACCGATCCGCGCTTCGCTCGGGATAGGTCAGCCCAGCTTCAGGCACTGAGCAACATCTATGCCATGGCTGGGAACTGGCGACCATACGAAGAGCTCATTCGCCAGACAACCCTTCGGGCTATCGCCGGGGCAGATGTCCTCAAATCCATCGCGTCAACGTATGACACACCTATTGAGTATCCCGCATCGCCATTTTCTGCCAATCTCAAGAACGTTGCTCAGATCCTGGCCGCGGATCTCGGAACGCGTATCTTCTTTACGTCGCTTGGAGGCTTTGACACCCACGCCGGCCAGGCCAACACGCACGGCACACTTTTGGGCACCCTTAGCCAGGGACTTTCCGCGTTCTACCGGGATCTCGAGCGCATAGGTCGAGCCGATGATGTCGTCATCATGACGTTCTCTGAATTTGGCCGACGCGCCCAGCAGAATGGGAGCGCAGGGACAGATCACGGCACCGCGGAGCCTGTCTTCGTCCTTGGAGGCGGGGTGAAGGGCGGGATCTATGGCCCGAATCCAGATCTAAGCGATCTGGACGAGATTGGCGACCTGAAGTTTCACACCGATTTCCGCTCCGTGTACGCGACCGTGTTGGAGCGCTGGCTCGGCAGCTCGTCGGAAAGCGTGCTTGGTGGCCGTTTCCATCTCATGCCATTTCTCGGCTAACAGACTGGCTGGATTGATGGCACACCGAGCTCATTGAGATTCGGAATTGGCTGATTGGGCTCGCTGGATCAGGATAGCGCTAACGCCTGCTCCAAATCGCTTATCACGTCATTGATGTCTTCAATCCCGACAGAGAGCCGAACGAGCGAGTCAGAGATACCCAGCTCGGCGCGTTCGGCCGCGGATAGTCCACGATGGGATGACTGGGCAGGGTACGAGATCAACGTGGCCACGTCACCGAGGGTCGGCGCCGGCAAGATGAGCTGCAATCGGCCCATAAAAGCCAGTACATCCGCTGGCGCTGCATCCCGCAGCTCAAACGCGATAATCGCGCCGAATCGCCCACCAAACAGGTCCTGAGCAAGGCGGTGCCCGGGATCCCCGGGCAAGCCTGGATAGTAGGCGTGAGCAACCCGCTTGTGGAGGCTCAGGTGGCGGGCAATGAGCGCGGCATTTGCGCACTGACGCTCCACCCGGAGCAAGAGTGTCTTCACTCCTCGGAGGCACAGCCAGGCTTCATTGGGCCCCAGAATCCCGCCCATGACCGATGCTGCTGTCCGCAATCGCTTCAAGGCGTCACCCTGAGCGCATGCAATCCCTCCGGTGACATCGCCGTGACCGCCCAGATATTTCGTTGCACTGTGAACAACGATATCTGCGCCTGATTCCATCGGCTGGCTCAAGACCGGCGTGGAGAAGGTGGCGTCCACAATGAGCGAGCCACCCGCCGCATGGGCGAGATCGCTCAAAGCACGAATATCGGCCACCTTCACGAGCGGGTTGGAGAGCGTTTCAACCAACACCGCCGCGAGCGGTCCGCCTAAAACATGACCGGCTGAGGCGAGGTCGGTGAGGTCCGCGAGGTCCACGGTGACATCAAAATCTGACTCCAGCCGGCTCAGAAGCGCACGCGTCCGTCCATAGCTATCGCGGGATGCCACCACCCGCTTCCCACTCTGGATTCCCGCCGCGAGCAGGGACGCGTGAATCGCCGCCATCCCAGATCCAAAGGCCACACCGCCCTCGGCGCCTTCAAGATTGGCAATTGCCCGCTCAAACGCCGCGACGGTTGGATTGCCGTCCCGAGTGTAGGCGTAGCCCGGGATCTCGCCGGCAAGAATCCCATTAATATCCGTAACCGAGCCTGCGAGAAAGCTCGAGGCGTTGTAGATCGGCGTTGAGGTGGGTCGAATGCCCTCATCGCCTCGTAGCTCGCCTACATGGACCGCGCGCGTGGCAAATGCCCGCTTGCGCTCAGTTCTCACCGTAGTTCCTCATCTTCCAACCGGGCCTCACGGCAACGGATCTTCACACTAGTACTTTGTCACGATTGAGATGTCGGCTGACCCATTTGATACGGGTCTGTGACGGGCGAGGGTGCAGTCTTGGGGTATGCCAAAACACCATCGCATTCACCTCTCTCCCGAGCATCGTCACGAA
>JBJXFJ010000603.1:0-8301 GCA_046154735.1 Chloroflexota bacterium
CCGCCGCGGAAGCGCTCGATGCACAACTCGCCATGCTGAGCGATGATATGGTTGAACGGCTTCTCGCCGCGGGCCGAGAGCGCACCTTGAATCGCTCAGAGCACCGCAGGGCGCATCGACTTGAAATCGAGGCGGCGCTGCGCTGACTAGGGCAGCTAACACATCTTCCCGTCAGGCTCAGCAGCCTCACATGCTCAGCGCCGGCACAACGCTGCCCCGCTCTCAGGAGACCCACCATTCATGACCTCACCCATCACGCTCAAGAAGCAGCGTTACAAAGGCTGGGACGCCTGGATTATTCGGCGCGCTGAGCTGGGCCTTGTACTGGTGCCCCAGCTTGGCGGTCGCATCATGGGGCTTCTCTGGCGTGATCATGATCTGTTCTTCACCGACCCCAGCCGCTAGGGGCAGGAGCCATCCAGGTCCACTGAGGCTGATGTGGCCCAGCAAAAGCGAGCGCTGGGGTTTCCTCTCTGGGGCGGTGATAAGACCTGGTTGGCACCTCAAGCCCGCTGGCGAGACAACGCACCGTTTTTCGATCTCGACAGCGGACCCTATGACCTGAATCTCGATGCGGAACAGGCTGACCTCATCCAGATCACGATGTCCAGTCGCATGTGCCGAGAATCCGGCATGCAGGTTCGTCGCACCGTTCGCGTTTCTGCCGATCTGCCCGGCTGGACCGTGCGCCACGAAATGCGGAACGTGAGCACGCACCCGGCGGAGTGGGAGCTCTGGGAC
This sequence comes from Chloroflexota bacterium, assembly GCA_046154735.1. Taxonomy (GTDB): domain Bacteria; phylum Chloroflexota; class UBA6077; order UBA6077; family JACCZL01; genus CAVXYC01. The sequence goes on from JBJXFJ010000603.1 coordinate 742, forward strand.
GTGGCCATGGTGGGACGCCCAGGGGTTGTTTACCTGCCTCGCTCTGCCGGCTCAGCCTACCCTGAGGGCGTGAGAACGTATGATCATGAAGGCTCATCCGCGAACGTGCGCGAACGTGTGGTGCGGACCATGGGCACCGTCGCCTCGGTTGATTGCCGGCAGTCAGCGGCGTTCAAGTTTGGCGTGGATGGCTCCGAGGGGTGGATAGCCGCGGTCATAGAGCAGCCAGATGGCACACTCATCGGATATCGCAAAGAAGTGCCCGTGTATCCGAACGGCGCCTATGCTCATGGCTGCGTGGCAGAGGTCTACAACTCAAATGGGTATGCGTACTTTGAAATCGAGCTGCATGGCCCCACGGTGGAGCTCCAGCCCGGAGAACACTTCGCCATCGAAGAACAGCAATGCGTCGCCGATGTCCACCGGTGGCCAGCCACGGGCGCGGAGGCTCGGGCCGTGGGAATCGCTCAATAGCCGCGGAACCGCGCAAGTCCTAACAGTGCCGGAACCCGTGACCTCGAGTTTGCGGAGTGGGTGGCGATCCACGGCTCCTAAACTTCCAGTTTCACAGACGCATCCATCACCGGGCTCATGTGTCCAATTGTCAGCAGGTCTTCACCATCGCCGGGCATCGTTCGATATTTGCGAGGCCAATTGCTTCAATTCCCGCCCATGACACTCATGAGCCTCGCAGATGCAAGGATCGCGGACCTCGCGCTGCGTACTACCGGACTGGTCATTTCGCGTGATCCCGTAGCCCATCGGACGTCCGTTCATCCATTGAATCGCTGAACCGTCGTGTAGTCACACTCTGCTCAACCGGCGGAAACCCCACGCTTCAGCATTCGTTATGTCATGGAAACATGATTAAGGAGGATCGTACACATGCTTGAGCTCCTGGCCCTTCCGCTCCTATGCCTCTTCACGCTCCTGGTTCTGAGCTATGACGTTCCCAAGCGCGTCGTGGAGCCAGCCGAACGTGAAGGCACCGTCCACCAGGTAACACGGCGTCAGAAGCACTCGGCCTGAAACGGGCCCGAGCGCACTCAATGATTCACCCTTTGAACCGAGAAAATGAGGAGCGACTCCGAGGTGATCCGTCTCGCAAACGGACATAACCCCCGGTGGTCTGCTGCCCACGCGGCGGTGGACGAGACTGTCATGATACTGTGGCCCAGCATTTGCCATGGACGAAGTATCACCGCTTCGGGGGTCTCCGCATGTCGACCACTCGTATCTATGTCATCATCAATCCCGCCTCGGGGCAGGATAAGCCAGTCCTCGCCATCCTGAATCGCGCTTTCCAGGGGACCGATATTACCTGGGAGATTGGCGTGACAAAGGCGGAGGGGGATGCGGAGCGGCTGGCCCGTGAAGCCGTGGCCGAACAGTATGACATCGTCGCGGTCTTCGGCGGCGATGGCTCCGTCATGGCGGTGGCCGCCAGCCTCGTCGGCACAGATGTGCCACTTGCAATACTTCCCGGCGGAACCGCCAATGTGATGTCCGTGGAACTAGGCATTCCCGGGGATCTTGCCATGGCGGCGGCTCTGATGGCCGAAGAACACGCTATCCGTCGTATTGACGTGGGACAGATCGGGGAGCGGTACTTCCTCTTGCGCGTTGGCCTGGGCCTAGAAGCCGCCATGATTGAGGGCGCAGAACGCGAGCTCAAGGATCGTGTGGGGGTTCTGGCTTATGGAGTCTCGGCCGTACAAGCGCTCCGTGAACCACAACTCTCCCAGTATCATCTCACGCTGGATGGCCAAATCGTGGAGGCAGCAGGCGTTGGTTGCATCATTGCCAATGTTGGGAGTCTTGGCCAGGGCAATCTCTCGTTGCTGCCCGATATTGCTGTGGATGACGGCCTGCTTGACGTCATCGTTCTAGAGCGCATTGATTTCACAAGTCTACTCACCGTGGCCTCGTCAGTAATCCGAGGCACGCCCGCGGAACAAGCGCTCCTGCATTGGAAGGCTCGCGAGATCACTGTGCTCGCCGACCCGCCTCAACCAATCCAGGTGGATGGCGAAATGCTCCCGCACGGCCAGCTCAGCATTCGCATACATCCGGCCGCACTGAGTGTCATCGTGCCGCTTGCTGCCATTGGTGACGGCGACCCAGTGAACGCTTCCCCGAGTCTGAGAGCTTAAACATCGAACACTGACGCGGCCCGCTCGCCAATTCGGCAGGGCTCCGGGGGCTGGATATCGTGTAACGGCCTCTGCGAAGAAGGTGCGCAGCTTCCGTTTAAGGCCTGGAGCTCATGCATGAGCTCTCGATACCGCGCCGATTGGGTTCGGAGTCGTCTATGTGCTTGTTAGTGCACTGGGGCTCTTTCCCGCAGCCCTCGCCCCCATCCCCCCACCAGCCCCGGGCTTGCAGTTGATACGCACTACGGCAACGTACTCGGGCTCTTCCCGGTCAATATCCTGCCTCCGCTCGCGCACCTCGCCTTGTCCGCATAGGGCATTGCTGCCTATCGTTCGCTCGCACAGTCACGCATGTAGACCCAGAGTCCGGCAGTTGTCTTTACCATCCTGGCATTATTCGGCTTAATCACCAGGCCGAAGACGGTGTCTGGCCTCATTCCGCTTTTCGGCACAGACTTTTTGCTGCACACGATATCCGCGGTGGTAGCGGCGTACTCTGGCTGGTCCGCTACCAGGACAGCCAACACAGCGGACAGTTACGCCACAAACCGCCGCTAACTGACCACTACTCGAATGACCACCGACCGACGTCGGTGGTCACTTGTGATTGACTTCGCGGAATCGATTGGTGATCGGCAGTCGCCTGTCCCGGCCAAATGCCCGCGCCGTAATCTTGACCCCTGGCGGAGCCTGGCGTCGTTTGTATTCACTCAGATCCACCAGGCGGATCACCCGTTCAACGATTGGCGCGTCAAAACCCAGATGAATGATCTCATCGAGACTCAGATCCTCTTCCACATAACTCTGCAGAATCGGGTCCAGAACCGAATACGGGGGAAGGCTGTCTTCATCCTTCTGGTCTGGCCGCAGCTCTGCCGAGGGTGGCTTGACGATTACGCTGCGCGGAATGAGGTCACTCCCGGCCAGACGATTGCGGTATTCACAGACCTCGTAGACAAGCGTCTTGGGCACATCCTTTATCACTGCAAATCCGCCGGCCATATCCCCGTAGAGCGTGGCGTAGCCGGTTGCCATCTCACTCTTGTTGCCTGTGGTCAGCACAAGCCAGCCAAACTTGTTCGACATAGACATGAGAATCATGCCCCGGATACGCGCCTGGAGATTTTCCTCAGCAACGTTTGGCGCAGTGCCTTCAAACACCGGCGCCAGCATGGAAAGATAGGCGCGAAACGCGGGCTCAATGGAGATTGTATGAAGCGTGATCCCCAGGTTGGTCGCCAGCCGTCGTGCATCGGTGCGGCTCCCGCGACTGGAATACCGAGACGGCATGGAAACACAAACCACACGGTCCGGTCCCAGCGCATCAGCAGCCACCGCCGCCACCAGGCTGGAATCAATGCCCCCAGAGAGCCCTATGAGCACCGTTCCAAAGCCATTCTTGGTCACGTAGTCACGGGTGCCCAGCACGAGCGCCTGGTACACCTCTTCTGCACGTTCCGGCGTCTCCACAGGAATCGGCGCGGAGATAGCACTCTTCGGCCCCATGTCTGGCAGGCTCAGGTCCACGGTAGGCAGCGTGCCAACATCAATGTGGCGCCACCGCGGGTCCCGCAAGCGCTCTCGGAAGACCGACTCGAGATTCACATCACAGAGAATTAAGTCCTCTTCAAAGGCGGCTCCGCGGCAAACAGCTTCACCATGCTGGTTATAAATGGCGCTCTGGCCGTCAAATACCAGCTCATCCTGCCCGCCCACGGTGTTCAGATACGCAAGCATGGTGGCACCATCGCTCGCTCTCGTTCCCAGCATGCGCTCCCGCTCGCGCGACTTACCAAGATGGTAGGGGGACGCGTTGATATTGATGATGAGCTCGGCTCCAGCCGCCGCCTGGACGGCCGCGGGTCCCGTGGGATACCAGATATCCTCACACACATTCACCGCAAACACATCGTCGCCCAGCTTGAAGAGCGGTCCAGGGGTGCCCGGGCGAAAGTATCGCTCCTCATCAAAGACACCGTAGTTGGGTAATCGCTCTTTTCGGCAGATCGCCGCCACACGGCCATCGCAGATCACGGCGGCCGCGTTGTAGACCGCCTCGGCCGCTTCGGGAAAGCCCACCACCACCACAATGTCTTGGCTAGCAGCCACAATCTCCATCAGTCCCTGATCGCAGCGGCGCAGAAAGCTGGGCTTCAAGAGCAGATCTTCGGGGGGATACCCACATACGGCCAGTTCAGGAAACGCCACCACATCTGCTCCGTCGGCACGAGCGCGGCGCACATAGTCAATGATCTTGGCCGTGTTGCCGGCAATATCGCCGACCGTTGTATTTATCTGGGCAAGTGCAAGACGCATAGCACCTCGGTGATTCATCTTGAGCGCGAGAGAATAAGCCCTGAGCGCCGCGGCGGAGATCCGCGGAAGCCAGGCTAAGTGTACTTCGTGGCGATTCAAGTGTGTCGACACGGGACCTCGGCGCAGACGAGTCGTCGGGGAGTCGCATTCTGTGGGGTGCGCGTCGGAGTTCCCCAGTTCCACTGGGAGCGCTCCCAGTGGGGCCAGGCCGGACTTTCCCCCGCGGACCGGGAAGTTATGGACGGCACCCCATTCTGTGAGCATCCCGCTTCCAGTCAGCCAATCCGCGTACAATTGTTGGCGTGCCAACCCTCAAATACGGCCCCCTCGCGGATCATCTGGCCGCGCTCCCAAGTATGCAGAAGCGCATCGTCATCTCGTTTCAAAAAATCGAGACCATTCTAGGCGCACCCCTGCCAGCTTCCGCACGCAAGTATGAAGATTGGTGGATTGGCGGGAGGCGCTGGACGCGCGTTGAGAACTCGCAGGTTCAGGAGCGCGCCTGGCATGCCGTTGGTTGGTCGGTGGAGGATGTGGACCCCACCCTAGGACTTGTGACGTTTCGGAAGCAGACCTAACCCGGGACGGGAATCGGAGTATCATGGACTCCGCCTGAGCACCACGGTTGGATCACCATGACACCACACAAGCACATTCTGCCGCACCTGAATGACTGAGGCTGCCGCCCCAAAAAGCCAGCCTTCTGACCCGCCGAGGTCCTCTGGCTTTGTGCTAGCCCTGGTCATCATCGCGCAATCCATCACCTTCCTCAGTCTCTCGTTTGCCCAGGGCTTTCTGCCCTTCTATCTCACCCAGGATCTCGGCGTGAGCGATGGCGAGGCCCTGCCTCTCTGGATCGGCGCAACCACGGCCATGGCTCCGCTCATGGTCGTGCTCTGGAGCCCGCTCTGGGGGGTGCTCTCGGATCGATTCGGACAGAAGCCAATGATGGTTCGGGCCCTGGTGGGGAGTGGAGTATTGCTTGCCATGAACGCCCTTGCGCAGGACCCATGGCAATTTCTCGTCATCCGGATTCTCTCGGGCATTGCCACCGGTGTAAACGCACCCACCATTGGCCTCATAAGCGTACTGGTCCCGCGGGAGAAACTCGGCCGGAGTCTGAGCTGGGCCCAGACCGGGCGCGTCATCGGAATGAGCATCGGCCCAGTGCTCGGTGGGGTGGCGGGCGACCTGGTGGGATTCAGAGCCGCGTTTGTCCTGGCTGGGGCCATTGCGCTGGGGGCATCGGCGCTCCTGATCCTGTTTGTCCCCAACCCGCAGGCCGGGGAGCGACGACGCCCCTCGGGCGGTCTCCTGGACGGCTTTCGCTTCGTGGGGGGAAATCGTCAACTCGCGCTCGTGATGTCGCTCATTTACCTCGGCCAACTTGGCGATAGCCTGGTGACCCCGTTCATCCCGGTGCGCATCCGAGACATGGCGTTTGATCGTACAAATCTGGCAAGTCTGGCCGGCCTGGTGGTGTCCGCTGGCGCGTTCTCAACGGCCTTCGGTGGCATACTCGCCGCCCGATGGGCCGAACGAGTGGGTTACGTGCTACCGCTCACCGTGGCCGCTTTGGGCGGGAGTGCCCTCCAGCTAGCGCAGGTGTTCGCTGGTAATCCAGAAACGCTCTTCGGCCTCCGCCTCGCCATGGGGCTCGTTTTCGGCGGTACGCTGCCGCTCCTTAATGCCATTGCCGGCGTTCAGGTGCCCACGGATCGTCGCGGCGTTGTCTTTGGCGTCACCACCAGTGCCAATGCCGGATCAAACCTCACCGGACCACTCATCGGGTCAGTCCTGTTTACAACGTTTGATTATCGGGCGCCGTGGATCGTTGGCTCCGCGGTTCTGCTGCTCTCTGCTCTCCTTATCTATCGGGGCGTACGTGAACCAAAGTAACCGTGGTCACACGGGCTTGCCAGTCGCTCTCGCTGCGTCGACCTCTCGTTGGTCTAGCCCGGGGCCCGGGATGCGGTGCAAGGTCTCCCGGCCCCGGGGGCAAAATCGGCCGGGCCCCTCTGGGAGCGCTGCCATCCCTGGCGGCCCGGCCGTCGAGGCCGCTCCCCGGACTCCCAGTCGCTGATTACGTTAGCGCGGTGCGGCCCTCAGCGGCCGAGCCGTCAGGGATGGCGGCACTCCCAGCGGAGCCGGGTAACTCTGATGCGCACCCCGGGGACGGTTTGGACTTTCGACGAGGCCGACCCGCTTGATACAATGAGAGCAGCGATGAGCGAAGACCTTTCTGACAGTAGACATTCCGGGCCATCGCGTCCCTCCGCGTTGGAGCACACTCCGCGCGCCCCCGGCTAAGGCTGCCTACGCGGCGCCAGCCGCGGCCGCCTTCGGAACGCCCTCCTTGTGGGAGGGCGTTTGCGTGCCCATGGGGGAGCGGCGGTGGAAATAACAGCCATCGACGTGCGCTCCGTCGACCTTGCTACGTTGCGCGCACTTCCGCGTGACGAGTTGACGGAGGCACTCTATAACGTGAGCGCCTCCGAGCTTGCGCATCTCTTCACGCGCCTCGGTGATGAGGCCATTGCAGAGCTGCTGGCGGAGCTGGAGTCGTATGACGCTGCACGCCTCATTAGCAAGCTGAGCCGCGCCCAGGCCGCCGAAGTCCTTGAAGAAATGGACCCCGACGATGCGGCAGACGTCGTCGACGAGATGGAGCCCGTTGAGGCTGAAGCCATCCTGGTGGCGATGAAGCCAGATGATGCGCATGATCTGCGTGAGCTCCTGGCGTATCCCGCGGAATCCGCTGGCGGCTTGATGACGCCCGAGTACGTGGCACTCAGTCCGAATATGCGTGCTGACGAAGCGCTCAACGCCTTACGTCGCGTGGCGGAAGAAGCCGAGACCATCTATTACACCTATGTAGTTGAGCCGGATACCCGGAGATTGCTGGGCGTGCTCTCCCTGCGGAACCTCGTACTGAGCCGTCCCTGGGTGCCCGTGCGCGACTTGATGGTGCAAAACGTGCACCGCGTGCGCGCCGATGCAGACCAGGAGGAAGCTGCCCGCCTGCTGGACCAGCACAACCTCATCGCGTTGCCGGTGGTGGATGAGGATGATCGGCTGCTTGGCATCATCA
>JBJXFJ010000605.1:0-4806 GCA_046154735.1 Chloroflexota bacterium
ATTGGGCGTGGGTCTGAGCCGTCTATGGGGACGATCCGTTGAAGCGCAAACCAGCGAGCAAGTTGCTCCTTCACCTCACCCACGGTGGTGTCTATCCAGTCTCGCACGACCGTGCGCCCACCGCTGCCTGACAGGACCGTGCCGTAGAACGCGGTTGGATCGGGATTGCCCAATGCGCGCCCGGCACGGACGGACTGGAACAGGGCCTGAATCTGTTCAGTGGTGGGCTCATCCATGAAGCCCCGATAGTTGAAGCCTATGTCGTCACGAGTCCAGAAAATGAAGGCCATGCCTCCAAGGATGATGCGAGACGCCTCGTTGCTCAAAAGCTCGTTCAGCGCCTGGGTGAACCGTTCACCGCAGGTTGAACAGGTGGGCGCCACGAGTGATGCATGTAAACCATAGGATTCGAAGGCATCGGCATTGGCAGAGATGATCGAGGTTCCGGATGTCTGGCCGCCGGGCACTCCCTTGATCTTAGCCTGCAGGCGATCAAGAACAGGACGCACCTCTCCACAGGTGACGCATTGCATGATTGTGGCATCTGTGGCGGCCGGGTCATGGACACGTGCCCAGAAGTCCTGAACTTCTGGGATGTCAATAACGAACTGCCCATCAACACGAAAGGTAATGGTGCTCCCCCGATCAAAGTCATCGGGGAGTTTCAGAGTGTCCTCGGGAGAGTTCTGGATGAACGCCTTGACCGCTCCTACTTCAGGACATTGGGTGTATGCGTAGCACTGGTTGAGCAGTGCCTGGTAGGAACGATGGCAGGCACGCACTCGATCCGGCTTCGAGGTTTCTCTTGCCAGACCAAATGTGTATTCAGCATTGTCCGCCAGGAGCAGCGGTGTGATGCCTACGGCACGTTGGACCTGAGGCGCAATTCGTCGCAATCCTCGACGGGTGCGCGGGCTTCCGGGATCAGCCGTATCAGTGGGCTCGGGGTTGAGCAGCTTCCCGTTCTCGTCCAGCTCCACGATGTACCGAATGGGTGTTTCCACGTAGAGCGTGGGCGGCAGCTTCATCCGCGTATCGGCGTACTCTCTGAGTCTGCGCAGAAGCATCAGGCGGCCTCGGATCGTACGCGCGGAGGTACTCGGAGAATGCCGTTTTCGAGCTGTGCCTGGAAAAATCTCGGCTGCCCGCGCCCCGTCCTTCCGGGAACGTACTCGAGATCGAGCAGCATTGGGCCGATCTCTTCAGTCATCGCAATAGGAGTCTCTGCTCCGCCAGGATCGCTAAAGCTCGCGGCAAACTCTCTGCAGCCCAGGTACGGGGTAGTGAAGCACCGGCCATCTCGTACGCGCCGACGAAACTGGTCCCGATATTTGGCCGAGTCCTCCTGTATGCCCGGTTTGACCTCAACCTGCGCAAAAATCAGGTAGTCAACGTCACGGAGTGCTAGGGTGTGCCGTTGCGCGCGATCCGTGGTGGCATCGTAGCCGCCTCCGTTTTTCTGCCAGGACGCGGCGCCTCGCTCGCTGGCTTTGGAATTCACTTCGTTTCGAAGTATCGAAAAGTAGCGAATGGGCGTGAGCACGTGGATTTCCTCGATGACCCACGTGAATTGTGGTTTCCAGGAGATCGCTTCCAAGACGCCTCGGGCGGCGGAAGGGGTCATGACTGGATAGGAGACGCGCTCCACTTTCATCTCGGGCCGAGTGAAGCAGGCGAAGTCCCCCCAGACACGCACCGCGACCGGGGGATAGCGGGAATCAGACACTCGATAACCTCCTTAGATCCTTAGGGCTATGGGGCCGCCAGCGGCGGCCCCGACATGTCCTTCAGGTCACATAGTCCGAAAGATTGTTTCAACCCTCGCCCATTTCAGGACGCGATTCGGAGACACCAGAGGTGTCTAGTAACTCATGTCGTTAGCGCCTCGCCTACCGGAATGGTGAGATGCTTCAGAGACCCATCAGCACCAACTCCTGCGAAGGTGAGCACTGCGCTTATTGCAGTTCGGCGCCATGAAAACGTCCATGGCAGGTGACACACTTGGCACCAGCCGAGTCCAGTCATTGAAATAGCCTGACCCTCTTCAGAGTGGACCGATGTGAACTGAGTCAGGAGCGTCTCGCCCTGGAATCGACAAACTGGACACGCAGACACCGAGCTTTTCATCCAGACGCGTCGGAATGATCCGCATGATGGGAACCGGTCCCGCCCAAGTTCAAACGGGTGACGAGGGGGAGTGAGGTGAAGTTGGTCGCCGCACTGGATGCAGCAGGGCAGGGTACGATGCACCAATCTTTCATCACCACGATTGTCATAATCCGATAGATTGAATATGATTAGAGCATACTCCGGTTAATGGATTGTGTCAATGCTTTCCTACACCACGAACGCGTCCGTCTCAAGATCCTCGGCGACGAGTCCGCGAAGATCTCCATCGTACTGGCCCATCCACTCGCCAAGACCAGGGGCAACTGCCTGGATGAAGCCCTGGCGTCTATATTGCTCCGCTAGCCTTGAGTAGACCGAGACGACGTAGGGTTGAAGGCGCCGGCGGAAGAGGCGAGCGTCTGGTGTTCCGCGCCGCAACGCTTCAAGCATGTGGCGAACCTCGCGCTGCTCTCCTTCTCCTCCGTAGGAGGTGACCACAATACTCTCTGACGGTGAGATCATCTCGAATCGTCTTGCGACTTCTGGGTAGTCGAAGCGCGCTCGGCACGCCTGGATGCTGGCGCGGTCTAGAGCGACCACTCGATAGAGTTGTTCGAAATACCGAGTCGCGTGGACTGGGTTATTGAGGTCGATCGCGCCAAGGCCGAGAGCGGCGCGCGTCACTCCCGTGGCAGTTTTATAGGCACCCAGGGGCAGGCCTCCATCTGTCGGCGTAAAGACAATCACTTTGCCACGCTCGAGATTGCCTTCGCGGTTGCAGCGGCCCGCCGCCTGAATGATGCTGTCCATGGGGCCCATGGCGCGGAGGACCAGAGGGAAATCCAGATCGACTCCGGCCTCAATGACCTGTGTGGAGACAAGGCGGCAAGGCTGTTTCTTCTTGAGCCTTGCTGCCACTTCTCGAATGACACGCAGCCGATGCGCGCCGCAGAGCAGTGTGGAGAGATGCAAGGCTTCCGGATCATCCAGTGCCGCGAGCAGCGCGAGCGCGTCCTTTTTCGTATTGACTACCGTTAGTGCCTGGGATTCATCTCGCATAAGCTCGGCAACCCCGTCCCATGTCAGGGACAGGTCCAATTGCCACTCATAGTCCACTCGTTTGAGTGCCTGGAACAGCCTTGCGGGCTGCGGCACGATCTCTCGAGCGTTCACGGATTTGAATGCGTCAATGACTTCAAATGCCGGCTGCGTTGCGGTGGAAAGCACGACGCTCGTTCCATAGTTCTTGCAGAGTTGGCCGAGCACGTCAAGCATCGGTTCAAGGAGATGGGTAGGCAAGGCTTGCGCCTCATCGAGGATGATGACCGCGTTGGCTAGCCGATGCAGCTTGCGGCACGGACTGGTCCCGTTACTGAACAGGCTCTCGAAGAGCTGGACGGTGGTCGTGACCACAATGGGCGCGTCCCAGTTCTCAGCGGCCAATCGTGTCCAGACTCGATCCGGTGCGTAGTCGTCTTCCTCGTCTTCCAGGCGCTCCGTGCCGCTATGATGCTCCAGGACTACAGGGTGTTCGAGGTCCGCATCTCCAAAGATGGAGCGGTAGACATCGGTTGTCTGCTGGGTAATGGTGATGAAGGGTACGGCGACGATGATGTGCGTGTGACCATGCAACTGAGCGTGTCTGAGTGCGAATGCAAGCGCGGAGCGTGTCTTCCCTCCCCCCGTGGGTACTGCTAGCCGAAACATCCCCGGCGGCTGTTCGCCTGCTCTAACACAGGCCTGATAGACCTCATGGCGAATACGGCCAACGGTGGTCTCAGTCTGCCCGGTGATACTTGCTTGGTTTCGCTCAAAGACGTTCCAGAGATGAGACATTGTGGGGGCATTGATCCTTTGAGCAGCCTTATCTGCGTTGAAGTGGCGCTCAGTGTCAAGGAAGTCAGCATCCACAAGTGCGGAAAAGAGCAGTCGGAGCCAGAGCTCGGCACCCAGAGCGTCCTTCTCAGCAAACTCCGGAATGGGGACCGTGTGTGTGGGCTCGAGCGGGCTGATGGTTGTCTGGGCTAGCTTGATCGATTGCTGTGTCGCGGGATCGAGCCGGCGCATTTGCATCCAATCGCGAAATTCCTGAACGCTCCGGATTCCACCATGATGGCCCTGGATGACCATTGCCGCACGACCGAGGTGCTGGATGGCTAGCTCCGCCCCGGCGGCTTTGTGGTCGACGCGGCGCGGGTGCGCTTCGCCGGCCTCGCACTGTGCTAGATAGGATTGAAAGCCGGGACAGAATTTCCCGAGGTCGTGCCAGAGGCCGAGCCAGAATCCCGTGTCCTTCCCCCCCAGGGGTGTCGCATAGCGGGCGGTCAGCTCAGCCACGGCTTGAAGGTGATCAACGAGCGCGTGCTGCTGTCCGGATTGGTTCCTTGAGTGGGCGATGGCCATCTTTTGACTCCGCAAGGAATTGCGAACATTCGCGGTTCTGCTCGCTGCATTCTAGGACGTATGTTCTAGACTGTCAATTCCCTGGTCCATCTGCAAAGGTGGTGGAATCGGCCTTCCTGCGCCTGGATCACATCTTCTATCAGGGGCAGTTATGTGCCCGCTCAGCCCGCGTGGGCCCGAATGGCGATAGTGATCATTTCTCGCTGATCGTGGATCTGGAGTCTCTGGCAGACTCGAAGTCTGGGAGTGAATCGTGAATGCGGGGCTCGCGCGGCCCTCGCCCTAGCATTCCCT
>JBJXFJ010000612.1:0-4266 GCA_046154735.1 Chloroflexota bacterium
GGATCGCTCCGCTACCAAGAACCGAGCGTGCGAGGACAAGTGTCCACAGAACGAACGAATCGGATTGATCCTCGGTTCAGGTACGCTCTCATTAAACTGCAGGAAACAATTGCCAATCTGTATCCCAATGCCACGTTCCAAGTATCAGATGGAGTTGACTCCGATGGTGTCTATTTGCCCCCTACGATCGACATGAAAGACACCGAGGAAGTATTCAATCTCATTGGAGAACGACTGTTGACGATCCAAATCGATGAAGGTCTGCCCGTCTGCGTTTTTCAGGTACGACCCTGGGAACGAGTGATCGCGGAAGCTTGTGCACGACTCGAGGTTCGATCGCACGAGCATCGACTAACGCGCTTAGGTACGACGTCTGATAGCTCATGGGGCAAGGACCGTCGCAGGGCACACGTGCTAGGTCGGTGAGTGAATGCGAATCATTGTTAACTCAGACATCCTTTGGACTAACCGCTCGCTCGCAACGGGATTGCCTACCCACATCGTTAAATTTTGCCACGAGGCGGTTTCGGCAGACGCCATTCTCGTCTTACCCCAAACGGTTATTCTCGAGCTTGAACGAAAAGAGCGAGACCGAGTCAGCGAGGAAATCCAAAAACTTCGCAACGCCTTGTCACTGCTGCGTGCGCGGGGTGTGGAGCCAGACGTGGAACCTGAGGCGCTAGTTGTGCCTTGCGATTTAGTCTCCGAGTTGCGCCAAGTCGGCATTCCCGTCGAGGTCGAGAAGCCTCTGCTGGAGGATTACCAAGAAGCCGAGCGCAGGGCATGTCTTCACTTGCCGCCGCATCTGGAAACCAATAAATCAGACGAGATGAGGGATCTCGTAATCTGGATGGTCGCTCGAAGGCTAGCCATGCGCGATGGGCAAGCAATCCTATTAAGCCGGGACAAAATTCACCACGATACTCGCAGTCGTAGTGAAGCAGAGAACTGCGGGCTCTGGATCGCCAAAAATTTCGATAAAGCTCTTGATTTGATTGGTCGAGAAGGTGCAGCTAGTACCCTTCTACGTCAGATTTTGGAACCACTCTGGACTGGCATCAGATCAAGCGGTCTTCCATTGACCGATGAAATCGACTTGAGAAGAACTGGCAACGTTAGACTTGTGGCTGATCGTGACGGTCGCGCTAGCGGAAGTTTCGACTTTACTGTTCAGGCAGTTGGCGGACGACTCTCAGCAGCAATGAAAGTCGCCCAAAATGACAGCGGCAAAGTAGACGTGGAATTAACACGGCTCTCAGTTAATGGAAGTCGGTGGGGCGACGGCTGCCTGACATGCCAAATTGATGGTCAACTACCAAAGCTGTTCCAGTCGGCTGAGGTCCGGCTCCACGATCTCCGTGCTCTCCTAGAGGTAGCTAAATGAATCTCCAGATGGGAAGTCAGGCATTTCACGACGTAGCGATCCCCTTACTGTGGGGTACGCGCGCCATAGTCCAAGATGGAGAGGGGCGAATCTCGGTAATTGACCTATCTGGTGAGACGGCTCGCCTTGAGGTGCTTGGAGATCAGCCTGCTCCCGGCGTTGAGTTTCGACCGCGCATAGACGGGTTCGTCGTTCTCAACGGTGAGAATGACTTGTACAGCTACAATCCTACGGAGAAGCTCTTGGTAAGTGTGAGCTTGAATCTACCTGACTGCCAGATTACGCAACTGGGTACTCGAGTGGGATCAAGCGTATTCTCGGGGAATTTCATATCTGGGACCGGGGTCGGCATTGCTGTATCAGATAGTGGAATCGCCATGGGTGCGCCGCTGCCTTCAAAACTGGCTACATTCGTGGTTTAAGGCCGCCGGCGATGACCTACTCCTCGGATCGGATCGCACTCGCTAGTGTATGATCACGCGACCTTTTCGGGAATGGGGAGGTGCGGTTCGTGCGGGCAATCGAAGGCCTGGCACGCCCGGTCAGCCAGTTCGTCCAGGCTGAGCTTCCCGGCCGAGTCGGCGATGCGGCACTTGCCGTGGGCCCACTTCGGCTCGATGGCGTTCAACCACGGGCTCTTCACCGGAAGATAACAGGCCAAGATGCGCACGCCCTGGCCCGTGCGTTTCACGCGTCGGTTGTGTTCCTGCTGGAAGGTGCGGACGGCCCGGCTGACATGCCAGGAGGCGTTGTCCCAGTTCAGCACCAGGACCCGCAAGCCGCGGGGCTCCAGTTGGACGCAGCACCATTCCAGATAGTCGATCGTCACAGCTCTGAGCGGGCGGCTGTCGGCGAAGCGCAGCAGCATCTGCTCCGGTGCGGCAGGGTCGGCCGGGGTGCGAACCAGCAGGCCGTAGCAGGCCATCGCGCCGCGTCTTTTTCGGTCATAAGCCGGATCCGGACTGGTCACCCACTACTTGGCGCGGGTCCAACGGGCGCCGAGCGCGCGGATGGCGCGACGCACCGTCTCGCCGCTGACCCGCTCGGGCAGGATGCCCTCGGCCAAGCCCACCTCGGCCACGAGGGCGAGGGTCCACCGGCTGGTCGGCAGGCCGAAGGTGCGCGGGCTCTGCCGAACCAGGGCGTGCACGCCCTGGCGGGTCGCCGCATCCACCTTCGTGCGCAGGCGATGCGGGCGGCTGGAGCGCCGGGTGAGGGTGGCGTCCAGGTCGTCGCAGTCGAAGCGGGCAAAGACGTTGCGGACGGTCTGCTCGTGACAGCCGAGCTGGGTGGCGATGCGCGGGGCGGTCTCCCCGCGGGCGCCGGCGAGGAGGATCTGACAGCAAGTCTTCACGAATGCATCGGAGGCGCGGAGGCCGGCCCGCAGGCGGGCGGTCTCCGCGTCCGTGAGGGCATGAACGCGGATGGGTGGTCTCATGCCCCACGTCCCCGCAACCCACGTGTCAACAATCCCCAAGGGCTATCGTGCCATTGCACTAGGGACGATGAAGAAGCCATGGGGCCGGGATCAAGGCCGCTTCGGCTGTTCCCGGGTTCATTCGATTGGACCGAGATGTCGTTCAACCCATGGACCCAGCTTCGTGGCCTTAGCTCGGCGCTCACACAGAAAGTCCATGACATGGTCGGGAAGTGTCACCGGCTCGCCTCGGGCGATGATCTGGACTATCCATCGTCGGAGCGGTCGCGGGGGTTCGAGCCCCAGAACGGCCACACGGTAGGCGTGGGCAAAGTGCAGCCGGTAGACCGAAAGGTGGCACTTCGGCGTCCCAAGAATCGCATTTTGGGCAGCAAAATGGGCTCATCCAGCCGGTTCCTCACCGCCGAATCCGGCCACATGAACCTAGAGATTGGCTGGTTCTAAGGGGTCAGTCTCGTGCGCCGGCATGCATCCTTCCTGGCGAGAATTCGCTCGAACCGGATCACCCAGCGTTAGTCAGCGGTGAGCAGTGTGAATCCATACTGGGCGAAGTTGCGATCAAAGGAAAATGCCCGGGTGATCCCAAGGCGCTCCATCACCACAAAGCTGGTGACATCTGTGAATGAGTAGAGCTTGTCCCGCGAGCGAGCGAGGATCTCCAGTGCCCGTTGCTCATCGCGTTCGGTCACTCGTATGATGCTCGCGCTGTCGCTGCCGTAGATGTCTGTCAGGAACTGAAATGCCGTGTCAGCGCGCCGCAGACGCGCAACAAGCAACGCATGCGTCTCGGCCAGCACGAGATTCGTAGTGAAAAGTCGAGTGCCACCTCTTGCCAAATCTTCAAGGATCGCGCTGGCATCTCTATGGTGGGTATCACCTTGGTCGGTTAGGGCGAAGAAAGCCCCCGTGTCGATCAGAGCCGCAAGCGGCGTATCGATACGTTCACGTCGGCTCCTCATTTCTCAGTGGGCGGATGAGACTTCGCATACACGGCCTCCGCCAGATATTTGTCCACGTTCTCTGAAACATCCGTAGGACCATCAGAGTGTGCCAGGCCCACGATGTTGAATAGCGAGTCGGTTCGAGGAATCGGCTTGGCTCGCCTCGCCCTGGTGCGTGAGGGCACCACTGGCGAGAGCACCGCGATCTCGTCATCACCCTGGGTCAGGACGCGCGGAGTCTGCGTCTCACGCACTTCTTCAGCCAGGCGCAGAAGGTCTGGGATATTCGTTACGTCCATGGGTTGTAGTTCTTTGGCCATCGTAGGGAGATTATCGCACAGGCCCGGAAGGGGAGGGGTGCTAAGTGGGGGAGCTTATGGAGTGCGTGCGACCGCCCGCCCACGTGGGGACTGCGAAGCGACAGGCAACGCGCTCACCCCAGTGGCTTGCCGAGGGATTCGTGCAATGCACCAGCTTGTGACCGAAAACTAGAACGCCATGCG
>JBJXFJ010000616.1:0-5692 GCA_046154735.1 Chloroflexota bacterium
CGCATGGCCTAGGCGTTTTGGTGCGCGTGACGCGGGGCGACATCACGCGCACACTGCTCTTTGATACTGGTGGAAGCCCCGAGGGGTTGCTCCACAACCTCGATTGCCTGGAGCTCAGGCCCAATGAGTTTAGCTGCATCGTGCTCTCACACGGACATTGGGACCACACCCTGGGGCTCATCGGACTCGAGCAGCGCATGGGCAGACTCGGCGTCCCGTTGACCCTTCACCCGGACGCGTTCTTGACTCGCGCCGTGATGGGTCAGGATGGTAAGCCAGGCAACCCGCTTACGCCGCTATCACGTCAGGGATTGCGAGACGCCGGTGTGGAGCTCATCGAGACGGAGAAACCGTCCTTTGTGCTGGAGGACATGGCGTTAGTCTCAGGTCAGGTGGCGCGTACCAACAACTTTGAAACGGGTTGGCCCGCGCATCACGCGTACCGCAACGGCGAGCTGGAGCCCGACCCGCTGGTCTGTGACGATCAGGGACTCATTCTCAACGTGCGCGGGAAAGGTTTGGTGGTGCTCTCCGGCTGTGGTCATGCCGGGATCATCAACACTATCGATCACGCTCGTGCCGTGACCGGCGTGCAGAACGTCCACGCGGTGATCGGCGGCTTCCATCTGGGTCCCACGTTTTTCCATCACCGGATCGCGCCCGTTGTGGACGCACTGGAAACTATGGCGCCCGCTGTCATCGCACCGGCTCATTGCACCGGTTATCGCGCAGCGTATGAGGTCTACCAGCGAATGCCCGAGGCGTACGTGCACAACACCGTCGGCACGCGCATCACGTTGGCGGCGGACAACGTGTCAAGATGACGGTGACCGAAGGCGACGCCGTGATCGCGAGCGACACCCGCTTGCTAAGTGCAATGGACGGTTGACTGAGACATAATCCGTATGCAGCATCGGAAACGAATTTGAAGGGGCGCATGTGGCTGACTTGCCCACGGGGACGATCACCTTCCTCACCTGCGATATTCAGGGCTCCACGCGGATGCTCCATGCGTTGGGCGATGAGTATTCGGCGGTGCTGGAGGGCTATCGCCGTGTTGTGCGAGGGGCCGTGCATGCGCGGCATGGTCATGAGGTAAGCGCCGAGGGTGATGGCTTCTTCCTGGTGTTCGCGCGCGCGATTGACGCGGTGGTGGCCGCGATCGACATCCAGCGGGGACTGGCTACCTCGATGCCAACCGTGGCCGGTTCAGTACGGGCCAGGCTAAGCATTCATACGGGCCAACCTGATCTGGTGGACGGCGACTATGTGGGACTGGACCTCCACCGAGCAGCGCGAATTGGCGCTGCCGGTCACGGCGGCCAGGTGTTGGTCTCACGCTCCACACGTGAGCTCGTGGAGTCGGATCTGCCCGCCGATGTTCGATTGAGAGACCTGGGCGAGCATTGGCTCAAAGATCTGCCCCGAGCCGAGCATCTGGTTCAGTTGGTCATTACCGGGCTCAATGCTGAGTTTCCCCCCCTGCGTACGCTCGAGCAGCGAATTCACAATCTGCCCGACCAGTTAACGACGTTCATCGGACGCGAGGGTGAGCTGATTGAAGCTCGGCCGCTTATGATTCAGCATCGCCTCCTCACCCTAACGGGCCCCGGAGGCACGGGCAAGACGCGCTTCGCACTGCAGCTCGCCATCAATGTGCTGGACAGGTTTGCGGACGGTGTCTGCTTCGTTCCGCTGGCTCCGATCATGGATGCACATCTGGTAATTCCCACCCTTGTCCAGGTGCTGGGGTTGCCAGACATGCAGGGCCGCCCGCCATTGGAAGTACTCACAGACTATCTCCGAGGAAAGCACATGCTGCTTCTGCTCGACAATTTTGAGCAGGTTCAGCAAGCCGGCCCCGAACTTGTGGAGCTTTTGACGTTGTGTCCGGGACCCAGCATTCTGGTGACAAGCCGTGTGGCACTGCGGGTGACGGGAGAGCATGAGCTCCCAATTCCACCCCTCACTCTCCCACCACCTCAGTTCACGGAGGTGAGCACTGATGTCTGGCTCCAGCAGCTTGCCACGGTTGAATCGGTGCGTCTCTTTGTGGAGCGCGCTCGTGCGGTGAGACCCGACTTTACCCTCACCGCGGATAACGCATCCAGCGTGGCCGAGCTGTGTCGCCAATTGGACGGGCTGCCGCTGGCCGTGGAGCTGGCCGCGGCGCGCGTCCGCATGCTCTCGCCGCGATCAATGCTGACTCGATTGGGAAGTGGGGTGAGCACCATTCACGCTGAGGGCACGGGCATGGCGGACCCGATACCTGATGCATCGCGCCGCCTGCAATTCTTGACCGGCGGGGCGGTGGATCGACCCAATCGACAGCGAACGCTCCGCGCAACGATCGCCTGGAGCTACGACCTGCTCTCTCCGCAAGAGCAGACTCTCTTCCGCAGATTGGCCATCTTTGTGGGTGGATTTACGCTGGAGACGGCCGAGGCGGCCATTGGCGCTCCTATTGGCAGTCAGTTCTGGGCTCCAGACCCTGCCGATGCTCTTGATGGCGTGGAGTCACTATTGGCCAAGAATCTCATGCGTCAGATGGATGGCAACTTCGCGGAGCCGAGGTTCACCATGCTGGAAACCATCCGAGAGTACGGCCTGGAACAATTGGCCGCGGAAGGTGAGCTGGCAAGTCTCAGACGCTGGCATGCTGAGCATTTTCTCCAACTCTCGGAAACCGTGGAACCACGATTGCGCGGACCAGAGCAGGTGGCCTGGCTGGACCGGCTGGAAGCCGAGCACGGCAATTTGCGCGCGGCACTCAACTTTTTCTTCGCTGACGAACGAGATGTGAACGCGCGCCTGCGACTGGCCGGGGCGCTCGCCTGGTTCTGGCCTCAGCGGGGTCACATTACTGAGGGACGCGGCTGGCTAGCCCGAGCCCTCAATGCATCCAGTGCCAATGATGGAGCGGAGCGGCTGAAGGCGCTGTATGGTGCGGCCTGGCTGGCCCATATCCAGCGAGATGGCGCGGTCGCGTCGACCCTGCTCGATACGGCTTTACTCCTTGCCCGCCAGCTTGGCAACCGATGGGCGGAATCCTGGGTGCTGCATCTCCGGGGGCGGGTAGCGTACTTCAGTGGCGATGCGGAAACCGCGGTTATCCTCGGCCGGGAGAGTCTGGCCATCGCGGAATTGATTGGTGATCGCTGGCTGGTTGGCTGGGCCGTCCATCTTCTAGCCCTGGCGGCTCACATCGCCGAGGATTACGAGGCCGCCAGGTCGTACTATCTGGAGTCCATCAGCATTCGCCGCGAGATCGGCTATCTCGAGGGCGAGGCAATATGTTCCCACCTTCTCGGTCTTGTGGACTACCGATGCGGCGACTATGAGGCTTCCCTGCCGCTCGTTCGCAACGGTGTGCTGCAGCTCCAGCGCTTGGGCGCAGCCTGGACGATTCATAATGGCCTAGCCACCTGGGCCGCGCTTGCCTCTGCCTTGGGTCAGTCCGCTCGATCCGTCCGGCTGATGAGTGCTATACAGTCGTTTAGCCGGGTGATCGACGTGAGTCCTATCCCACTCGCGGAATCACTGATCAGTGACACCCTGACAGTGCTGCGCCATCAATTGAGCGCCGAAGACTTTGATCGGTACTGGGCGGAAGGGCGCTCTCTGTCACTCAACCAGGCCATTGAGGAGGCCATGTTGATTGAACTGCCGGCGAAATCTCCACAGCCTGCTATCGCGAGCGGGGCCGCTCAGGAGTTGAGCCGTCGCGAGGGGGAAGTACTGCGTCTCATTGCGCGGGGCAGAACAAGTAAGGAGATTGCGGATGAGCTGGTGGTCAGCCTGGCCACGGTGGAACGTCATCTCACCCATATCTACACCAAACTCAGCGTACGTGGAAGATCCGAGGCGGTGGCCTGGGCGCTGCGCAACGGATGGGTAACCTAGCGCTCTGTCAATCATGGATTGTCGGGTGGAGGTCATCGGTGGTGTCGGGCATCTTGCCCGACCGTCTGGGGCGTTCCTGCTCGTCGCCGCGCGGTAAGTTTTTCACTGTCGGGCATCTTGCCCGACACCACCGGTGGCAGGAGGTTCCCTCAGACCAAGTTGGACGGGCCACAGGCGCCCCACACGACGCGGAATCCGAGCCAGACCGGCATGTGAGGGGATCCCCTCACTCCCTCCATCATTCAGAATCACGGGTTTCCCGGATGGCCGGGGCCCCTGAGCACCGTAGGCTGTCTTCAACGAGTGCAGATGCGCTCGACGGTTTGGAGGTAGTGTGATGACCGCGACATTGTCCACATACACCGGGTTCCGTCCTGCCCCGACGAAAGACGGAGACGATCATTTTGTACCGCTGGCCGCGAAGCTGGGGGCACAGTTTGCGCCCCTGGCAGCGCAGCATGATCGGCAGGGCACGTTCGTTGAGGAGAACTACGCGGCGCTGCGTGAAACTGGGTACACCCGGCTGATTGTGCCCGAGGAGCTCGGAGGGCTCGGCGCGTCGCTACGGCAGACCTGCTACGCCCAGGCGGAGCTGGCGCAGTACTGCGGATCAACAGCCTTAGCGGTGAATATGCATCTTTACCTGGTCACCACCAACGTGTATCGCTGGAAGCATGGCGCGCCGGGCGCGGATGGGCTGCTGAAACGCGTTGCAAACGATGGTCTGATCCTCATGACCAGCGGGGGATCGGACGGTTTGTGGCCCAGTGCCACCGCCATAAAGGTGGAAGGTGGCTACCGCGTCACCGGGCGAAAGGCATTTTGCAGCCAGGCGCCCATTGCCAATGTGCTGACCACGCTCGCCGCCTATGACGACCCGAATGAGGGACGCGTGGTGCTGGCCATGGGGATCCCCAGGACAAGCCCGGGCTTCCAGATGGTGGAGACATGGGACACGCTGGGAATGCGCGGTACCGCCAGCAATGACGTCCAGCTTGAAGATGTCTTTGTGAGTGACGCTCAGATTGCCGCCCGGCGGCCCTGGGGCGCCTGGGACGCGGTGTTCTATAACGCGGTGATCCACTCGGGCGTCCTCATGGCCAGCGTCTATTACGGCATTGCCGCGGGAGCCAGGAATGAAGCCGTTCGGATTCTCACACGCCAGACAGCCAGGTCGGGGAACCCGGCTCGCGAGGACCCATCGATTGCACGCCTCGTGGGACTGATGGATTACAAGCTCCGAGTTTCTTGGTGGTCATTGATGGGCGGGCTCTCCGAGCTTGGCGATGATTTCGACTACTCCTTGAATGAGGACATGACGAATGCCGGGCTGCTGGCCAAGCGCTGCGTGGTCACGGAGGCTATAGAGATTGTGAATCTGGCCATGGAGGC
Organism: Chloroflexota bacterium; assembly: GCA_046154735.1. GTDB lineage: Bacteria > Chloroflexota > UBA6077 > UBA6077 > JACCZL01 > CAVXYC01. Next base: position 5,296 of record JBJXFJ010000616.1, read on the forward strand.
CGTGGGCGGATCATCCTTCTTCAAGCGATCACCCATTGAACGCGCCTATCGGGACGTGCGCGGCGGAACATATCATCCCCTGCCACCCGAAAAGACACTTACATTCGCCGGTCGCAAGGCGCTGGGGCTGCCGGTGGATGAGATCTGGTGAGCGTCGATTGCGGCAGCCACCTCGCGCCCGGGCCCCGAGGAATCCGTTCATGACCATGTCTGACCTGAAGGGTGAGCCCCGTACGTGCGAGCCTGATGGTACGATTGCGAAACGACAGATACCTGGAAGCCAAAAGTTCTGGAGATTTCAATGGCAAGCCTTCAAGCGACAAGCCTCTCTGGTGAAGTGATTGGTCTTGATGACGCGGTCATCGGTGGGCTCCGAGAGCGACTGGCCGGTGCACTG
>JBJXFJ010000626.1:0-5127 GCA_046154735.1 Chloroflexota bacterium
CCCCCGCTACTGGTCCTTGTCGTCTTTGCGCTGACGCTCCTGGTAGTCGCGGAGAAACTCCTCGAGCTCTTCCAGGACTACTGCCGCGTTCGGGGGTTCGCCAATTCGCTGTTCGTCATCGAGCCCAACCTCCGGGCTCTCCACCTCGGGCGCCACAGCTTCAAGCTGCTGGAGATAGGTGACGAGCTCCTCATTTTCCGAAACGGCCGACTCGATACGAGTCTGCAGCTCATTGGCCGCGTTGCTTAAGTCGTCCAGTTGGAATCGAATGCTCAGCAGCGCACCAAGCTTGCGCAGTAAGCTGAAGCTCACCTGAACATTGGGCAGTGACTGCACATAGTGTGGGGCGTGTCCAAACATGGTTCCCGCTGGAATCCCGCGCAGTCGGCATGCATCGAGAACGGCAGATTGGATACTGCTGGGCCCTTGATAACTCGTCTCTCGCACACCGATGGATGAGAGCGCTTCCGACATTTCAGGCGTGGTGCCCCGTCCGCTTAACTTCACCGGTCGTCGGTGCGAAACCGCATCGTAATTGCTGCCAAGTCCAATCACTCGGGTCACGCCAAAATCGTGAGCCACCTGCAGGACCAGCTCCACGTATTCCTTCCACCGAATGTTCGGCTCCCGTGCCTGAAGGAGCACCAGGTCGCGCTCTTCATCAGGATCACGCCAGGCGTAAAACTCGCTGGACGGCCAGATCAGCACGCGCTCGCCCGGCTCGGGCTGGCTCGTAAGCGGCCGAGCCTCAGTGAACACGTAGAAGGGATCACAGTCAATCTCCGCGATCTTTTCCGCGTCCAGTGTGCTGATGAGTGCCCGCATGGCAATGGATGACGCTTCGCCAGCGTCCGGCCAACCACTGAAAGCCAGCACCATGGACGGCTGGCGAAGCTCTGGCCGACTCAAATAATGTAGCGAAGACATGCCCTCTCCCCGAGGACTCCTGGCGAAACCCTCTCTCCTCCAGTGTAGCCCAAGAGCCGCCGGGAGTGGCGTGAAACGGAGCGGGTCTCAGCCTGCAAAGGCGAGCTTCTAACTCGCAACAGGGGCTGCGCTCAGCGCCGAAAGAGCCCGCTGGCTCGCACCAGCATCACACTTCATTGGTGCTATGCCACAACAGTTCGGAGCTGATAGGAATCCTCGTGAACTGAGCGGCAGCGCACACGGACCCGCTATTGTGCTTCTGAACACTTAAGGCACGCCGTTGCCGCGTTGAGCTAGACGGCGGTGTAATCCACTCCCGGGCGTACCATCAAATGCTCGCGCAGCGCCCTAATCCAGGACACGGACTTAGGCAGCACCATGGCCGCGGAACGCACCCGCTGCTCGCTAGCTTTCAGCCCGATCGGCATGGTTCCTTCCTCGTTATCCTGAACGGCACGTAGCAAGCGACGCCGCACGGCGATGATGCCGGTGTCACTCACGCCAAGATGCTCGCGACGTCGGTCCAGCACGCGCCCCATGCTCTCCTGGACGGCCTGATCTTGCAGTGAGAGGTTCAGCACGCCAAAGAAATGCGTGGTCCGCTGTGCTTCCCTATCAACCAGGTAGTCATTCTGACTGTTCGCTCGCGGTCGCCACTGGCCACCCGCCGCGGTCGTCGGCGGCAAGAGACCATCAGGCCCAATGTGTATGCCTCCCGTGGGGTAAGACTGCATCTGCGTCAACTCCGCTTCACTCAAGGCACGAGTGGGATGCCAGGTGAAGCTCCAGACCATGGTGGTCTCATCATCCATCGGGACCCACGCTAATCCACCCACAGTAGGACGCTCACCATACGGCGGAATGATGTTGTAGCAGGGGAGCAGGAAGGGCGTAATGCGCCAATAGTAATGATCGTCATCAGCATTCCGACGGGCGGCAATGAGCACGCCGGAATCAGTATCCACCGTTTCGAACCGAGGATGCTTATCCCGCGCGCGGATATCTGGTCCCTGAGTGGGACGCTGCACGCCGGTGATGGCCAACGTATCCAATCGAGCGTGCAAGAACGCTGAGTGACTTGAATCGATGCCGCCCTCAAACCCCTGGACCCAGTTGCACTCCTGAACCCGCTTTGACACGAAGCGTTGTGACTCGGGCAGCACCGCCCACTCAATCTCGGGCAGTGCCGGTGCAGCGTCGGGCTCACCAAGGTATGCCCAGACAATTCCGTTCCGCTCTTCACAGTGGTAGGCGGCAATCTTCACCTTGTGCTTGAAATTCGATTCAGGAGGCTCATTGGGCATATCGACGCAGGCGCCCCACGCGCTGAACTTCCAGCCGTGATACACACAGCGCAAGCCAGATTCCTCGTTCCGTCCGAAGAACAGTGACGCACCCCGGTGCGGGCAGTTCTCCGCAACGAGCCCCACGCGTCCGTCCGTATCACGGAACGCAATCAATGACTCGCCCAGATGCCGAACTCGAACGGGTGCGCCGTCACGCTCAGGAAGCTCGGAGGAGAGCAGCAGCGGTAACCAGTATCGACGCAGTAATCCACCCATGGGGGTGCCCGGCCCAACCCGGCAGAGCGTTTCGTTGTTCTCCCTACTTAACACGGACAATCACCTCCATATGCCTGCTTGAAGAGCAATGATCGGCTTCATCACCTCGGGGCGTCCTCGTAATAGTGTGCGTAGTACCAGTCCGCAATTTCACTGCCGGTGGCCAGCCAGACGCGGTCATGGCTCGTGATGTACTGGAGTGTCCTGTCCAACCAGCGCGCCCTGAACGGATGGCCCGTGAGATATGGATGCAGCGCAAGGGCCATCACTCGGCCTGATTGCTCCCCTTCCTCATACAACACGTCAAACTGATCGCGGATCATCTGACTGAACTGTTCCGGCATCAAGCCCATGCGTGCATGGACGCCAATATCGTTCAGTTCACGAGAGTATGGAACCGAGATTAACCGTCCGGTCCGAACTCGAATAGGAAACGGTTGGTCGTCTGAGATCCAGTCGCCGGTGTAGATGATCCCTGCTTCAGCCAGGATGTCCGGTGTACTCAGCGTTTCTCGCATTCCCGGACCCAGCCATCCGCGCGGAGGCACGCCGGCCACTTCAGCAATGGTGTTCGCCACCTCTTGAACCGTCTCAATTTCCTGGGCTTCGCTCATCCCAGGCAAGGCCTGGGAATTCGTGATGCCGTGCCCCATCCATTCCCATCCGCGCTCATTTCCGGCGTGAATGATCTCTGGATAGAATCGACAGACGTCAGAATTGAGAGCCACCGTGGCACGAATCTCATACTTATCCAGAATATCCATCATCCGCCAGATTCCCACCCGGAGTCCGTAGTCGCGCCCGGCGAAATCTGGAAGGTGCGGCACCGGACCTGGAGCGCCAGAGAAGGGCAGCCCAAACCGGAAATGCTCGATGTTCGGAATAATCCAAACCGCTATGCGCGCCTCATTCGGCCAGCGTATTGGGGGTCGCGCGGGCAAAGGCCAGTACGGATAACGCTCGTTCTCCAGGCTCATACACTGTCCCGATTCCGCGTCGCCGCGAAGCATCTGGTCATTTATTGATCGCGTACATCTGCTGCAAGAGCGACTGAACCTCAGGACTCAGCTGCTTCACCTCATCGATGAGCTGCCGCAAAGTCTCCCCTGTCTTCAACCCCACATCATAGTTCCGACTGACGATCGCGTTCTGGAATTCTTGATCTGCCACCGTGTCGTAAAAGCTCTTGCGTAATGCCGCGGCCACGTTATCGGGCGTCCTTGGGGGGAGTGCAAAGAGGCGCTCGCCCGCTGAGAGCCGGGTGTTCATGTCAAACGCCAGGCGCTGGTCGGGTGTCACCTTAATGACGTCATACACGTAGCCGTACCACGGATATCGACCCTGAGCGAGGAGTGGGGCTATATAGTCTGGATTCCGCTCCAGATAGAACAGTGGCGTCGCCAGATTCTCCGAGATCCAGTGCGGGAACGTGACAAGATTTGAGTCGTCGCAGCGGTCAGTGAGGTCCAGCTCCCCTTTATCAAATGCCAGGTTCAGCTCGGAAGTTCCGCCATAGCCATACACGGGCTGCACCGGCAGGCCCACGATCTCAAGCCATTTCTTCATAGCGCCAGGGCCGGTGGCCTGTGACGCCTCGCCAATCCTGAGCTTCCGATCCATTTTGAGGAATGCGTCCAGGCTATTGGCCACATCCGTCCGGACACAGATCGTGGATCGCCTGAGGGCGTAATCGGGTGCACCAATGTAGATTGGCGTATCCACATCAAAAGCTTCGAGCTTCTCGCCCAATACGGCCTGGGTGAGCAGCCCTCCGCTGAACACGGCAACATCCAGGCCACTCCCAGGCGCCTTTCGCATCACTGACTGCCAGGCACTGAGCGACCCAGCCCCGGGAAGATTGGTAACAACCATCTTGGGATTGCCAGGAATGAAATTGGGCCAGTACGCGGCCATGATCCGAGCAAACGTGTCATACCCGCCGCCGGGAGCGAATCCCACGGTCACCGTAATGGTCTTGCCGGAGAAGTATCGAGCAGCCTCGTCGACGTTGACAGCAACAGCGGGCACAGTGGACTGTGCAACCTGGCCGGCAACCGGCGATGCCGCCGAGCTGGCGGCAGGCGAAGCCGCCGGTTTGGCTGACGGCGACTCAGCCGGTTTGGCCGGCGCGCTCGCCGTGGGTGCAGCGGGCTTTGCGGTGGGTGCAGGAGCAGCCGGCTGGCAAGCCGCCAGCACAAGACATCCAAGAAGCCAGACGGTCGTTCGCATGCGCATCGGCGCGCACCTCCATTGCCAGATGGACGTTGAGCATTCTGGACCTAGTGAGGCTCGCTGTCAACGAAATCGCCGCGGTGTATCTGTTCAGACATCGAGGGATGAGGCAGGATCGTAGTGCGGAATGTATTCCGCCGTCCTCTCGCGGACACCTTGCGCCAGATTGTCGGCGAGGAACGGCGTAATGAATTCCGCATTACGAGCCGAAGCCGCTACCCGAGTTCTGAACAGTTACGTCACAGGACACAGATTGTGCGTCAGAGTTAGCCGGCCCCACTGGGACCGGGCCGGCTTTGCGCCGGGGCAGGGCAACTTTGAACCGCACCCAATATCCTATGTTCAGTGTCTCAGCAATCGGATCCGGGGTATGCTTTTTGATGTGTCGCACTCAAGGTAGGGATCG